>JACZWN010000264.1 GCA_022572105.1 Pseudomonadota bacterium
CACCTGGAGCGGCTGCTCCGGGAAATCGGCGGCGAGGAGCGCCGCCAGCGCGCGGTCGAAGGCCGCCACCCGCGCGTCCGGCAGGCTGCCGCCGACCCCGGCGCTGGCCCGGATGCGGCCGCGCCAGGCCTCGTGGCTGTAGGATACCTCGGAATCGAAGCTGAAGGTCTCGATTCCGGCGAACCCGGCGCGCGCGGCGTCGCCCAGACAGGCCGGATGGAGCCCGTCGAGGCCCCCGTAGGTCCAGGCCGGGTTGTGCGCCTCGATCAGGCGCTCGGTCGCCGCCACCATATTGCCGGGCAGCGGGATCCAGTCGAAGTGGCAGATCAGGAGCTTTCCCCCCCGTGCCAGCAGGCGCCGGGCCTCGCGCGCCGCCTTGGGCCGGTCGAACCAGTGCCAGCACTGACCCGCCGCGACCACGTCGAAGGCGCCGTCCGCCAGGCCGGTGTCCTCGGCCGGAGCGCAGAGGGTCTCGATCTCCAGGCCCTCGGCGGCGGCCAGCGCCCGCGCCTGGGCCAGCAGGTCCTCGGACAGGTCGAGGGCGATGACCCGCGCGCCGCGCCGCGCCAAGCCGCGCGCCAGGCTGCCGGTGCCGCTGCCGAGATCCAGAATCCGCTGGCCCGCGCGCCCGATGTCGTGGCCGTCCAGGCGCGCGAACAGGGCCTCGGGAAAGCCGGCGCGATAGCGGGCGTAGTCGTCGGCCGTGCGGCCGAAGTCCACTTTCATGACGGTAGGATAGCCGGCCCGCGTGGCGCTCAGATCAGCCGGTATTGCGATCGGTCGAGCAGGACCGAGGCCGACAGCGTCTTCCTGTCGAGGCGCCCGGCTTCGTCCACCAGGGTCGCGTGCTCGAGGCCCTGGGCGTCGCGGTAGACCGACATCGCCTGCCAAATCACGGCGGTATAGCCGACCCGGTGGAACCGCTGGCCGATCTTGATCTTGTAGCGCGCCGCCCCGCCGTGCTCGTCGGGATACAGCGCGGCCGGCTCGATGGGCTCCACGGCGACCCGCTTTCCGTTCACGGTCAGATAATCGGTCATCGGCCGCCCTCCGGCCGGACGCCGGCCACGATCCGCAAGCCGGCGCCCGGATAGCCGAGGCCGGCACCGGCCGCGACGGCGCGTGCCGTGCGGGCCGTCCGCTTCAAAAATTCTTGCATGGCGCTCCCCAGCGCGATCCCCCGTATTACCGCTTACGGGGTTCTTGCGCGCGATCTTATACGCCCGCGCCCGCGAGGAGAAGCGATTCACCACGCGACGCGAGAAAAAAATCGCCGGCGCCGCTCAATGGCCGGCGACCGGCGAGCGCGGCCGCGCCGCCGCCATCAAAAACGGCACAGGCTTTCGGCGCGATCCGGCCTGCCGCCTGTCGCCGCACCACGCCAATATCCTGGCGCTCGCGGAAGCCGAATCGGCTCGGGAAGCGCCGGCCTTCGACTACCGGCGCACGGCAAGGCCGGTCATCGTCGAGGCCTGATCGGGCGCGGGCTTGGCGCGGCGTCAATGGTTCCTTAACCGCCGATATCCTAAACGGGTATCGAGAGGCTCATCCGATACCCCACGAGGACACGATGCTGGACCCCGAGAGCGATATCGCCGAACAGCTCGCCAATGCCATCAGGCACCACCAAGAACCTGGTCGAGCAGGACAAGGCGAAAAAGAACGTCGAGACGCTGCGCCAACCGGTGACGCAACTCAAGGAGTTCTCCGACGGCCACAAGGACGATGAGGGCTGAGGGTTCTCCTCGCTAGAGCCCGTAGCGGCGCTCAGCGCCGCAGCACGCAGCCCGAAAGGTCCCGCCGGTCCTCCCAGCCGCCGCGCTCGAGTTCCGGGTCGGCGTGCTCTTCCTCCGGATAACCGATGCAGAGGTAGGCGATCAGCGCCCAATCGCCGGGCACCTCCAGCCCCCGCGCGATCTGGTCCGGCTCCAGGATCGAGACCCAGCCGACGCCCAGGCCCCGGGCGCGCGCCGCCAGCCACAGCGTGTGCACGGCGGTGACCACCGAATAGCGCAGGGTCTCGGGCATGGTCTTGCGGCCGAGGCCATGGCCCGCTTCGGTCGCCTCGTCGCAGAAGATCGCCAGTTGCACCGGCGCGTCCTCGAGGCCGGAGAGCTTGAGCCGGGCGTAAAGGCCGGCGCGCTCGCCGTGGTAGTCCTCCAGCGCCTCGCGGTTGCAGCGCCGGAAGCTGTCCCGGACCGCGCTCCGGCGCGCCGGGTCCTCGACCAGGACGAAGCGCCAGGGTTGGCTGTGGCCGACCGAAGGCGCCAGTACGGCCAAGCCGATCAGCTCGTCGATCAACTCGGCCGCGACCGGATCGCGGCGAAACCGGCGCACGTCGCGGCGCCAGAAGATCAGCTCGCGCAGGCGCGCGCTGAAGGCCGCGTCGAAGCTGGGCGGTTGCACGGTGGAATCGGGCATCGCCGTCGTTCCCGTCACGCGGTCGAACGGAGCTTGTCGTCGCGCACGGCCGCCTCGGGCGCCCGGTCCACGAGATGCAGAAACGAGCCCATGACCGTGCCGATGCGGCCGCCCGGGTCGCCGCGCGCCGCGCCCAGCGCATCGCGGCAGCGGAACAGCGGCGCCGCGCCTTGCGTGCCCAGGGGGCTGGCGAAATGGAACTCGTGGCCGCGGTAGCGCGCGCCCGCCGGGCCCAGCGGGCCGTCCGCGACCAATTCGGCCTCGCGGTAGCCGAGCGTCATCTTGGGCTGCACGAACGAGGTCTCGACCGGCAGCAGGCCGGCCAGGGCGTGGCGCCGGCCCTCGGCGTCGACCAGGCCGCGCCCCAGGACCATGTAGCCGCCGCATTCGCCGTAGATCGCGGCGCCGCGACCGGCCGCGCCGCGCAGGCCTTCGAGAAAGCGCGAATTCGCCGCCAGCCGGCCGGCGTGGAGCTCCGGATAGCCGCCGGGCAGATAGACCGCGTCGGCGGCGGGGTCCGGCGCCTCGTCGTCGAGCGGCGAGAACGTCGTGATTTCGGCGCCGGCCGCGCGCCAGCCGTCGAGCACGAAGGGATAGGCGAAGGCGAAGGCGGTGTCGCGCGCGACCGCGATGCGCTGGCCGAGCGGCGGCAGGACCGGCGCGAAGGCCGCGGGCGCCAACCGGCACGGCCGGGCCAGCGCGACCAGGCGCTCGGTGTCGAGGTGTCGGCCGACGAGGGCGGCCGCGCGGTCGAGGAAGGC
>JACZWN010000093.1 GCA_022572105.1 Pseudomonadota bacterium
CTCGGGCTTCTTGCGTTTCTTTTTTTCCGCATCAGGCAATCGACCGGTTTCCATTGCGCCCTTAAGCGCCTCTTCCAGACTGAGCGGGTGAAGCGATAGCTTCTCCGTTGCCCGAGGTTTTTTGCTCGCTCGGTCAGGCTTACGCTTTTCTTTGCTCATTGCACCCCTCTGTGCCGGTTGATGTTATCGAAACTTTTTGGCGCACGCCACTTGCACTTATGTCGTGACGGTCTGACCTACGCCGAGATAATCGAGGAGTCCGGGGCCAAGGGCAAACAGCTTCCTGCGGCGTCGGTGCGTTCTGCCATGCTGCGACTGCAAAAAGACGAGGAAGTTCGCCGCGAAGACAACCGATGGTTCCTGGCTCAGCGATCGTTGACAGAGGTCGCCGAGCAAGAAGACGGGGACGCTGAACCGTCCCCGTCGGATCTTCTTACCATGCACAACGGAGGTGAGCATGCCACCGCCTGATTGATCGCCCAGCCGCCTCGACAGCGCCGATTTGCGTGCTGGGCAACGCCCTGGGATCGGGCCGGCCAAGGAGGAGTAGGAACTCCTCCCCAGCCGGTGGGCAAAGCCCATTTAACCCTCTGTGCCGGGATGGTGGAATTAGTAGACACGCTCCATCAGGAATGGAGTGCCCTTTGGGCGTGTCGGTGCAACTCCGACTCCCGGCACCTTTTTTTTACCACATATTGGGATTCGTGTAAATTGTTGATTCGGCTCCAAGATTCGAGCCGAAGGTGTGTTACAGATCAACGATTTACAGGCCGGCGGTACATCAAACGCTTGCCTTCGGCCATTTTGAGCGCGGTAACTGTGCGCTCGCCGTCTGTCACCTTCCTGTGGTTCCAGCGGAAAGCAAATTCATCGCAATACCGATCAAGATGTTCCTTCGAGACATGGTGGAAGGCCCCCATGATCCCGCGCTTCAGGAGTGCGAAGTAGGACTCAGCGGTATTGGTATTGATGCCATTCCGCGAGTACTCGCCGGAGGAACGCCGGATCACGTGGTGGCCGCCCTGGAACTCTTTGCCGATCCCGCCATATGCCTTCCAGTCATCGGTCATGATGGTGGCAGTACGCTCGACGTTCTCGCGGATCACGCCCTTGAGGGTCTTGCCGCTAACCGAGCCGATCCGGTGGGACCGGACTCGGCCGTTCCGTTCCACCAGCGCGATAACCGGCGTTTTCTTAGTCCCGCGCCCCGGCTTTGATTTTACGCCTCTGCCCTTGCGCGGCTTGCCGCCGACATAGGTCTCATCTACCTCAACAGTGCCGTTCAACAATGAGGCCAAAGGCTCAGTCTTCATGGCGTGCCGTACCCGATGGGCCAAATGCCACGCCGTCTGATATGACCCTAGCCCGAGTTGGCGCTGCAATTGCAACGCGGAAACGCCCTTCTTGGAGGCGCACATAATAGAGAAAGCCATCAACCACTTACGAAGCGGGATATGCGACGACTCGAAGATTGTTCCAACTTTGACCGTAAATTGCCCGCGGCAATCCCGGCAACGCAGCAAGCCAGGCCGTACCGATTTGCCGTTGATGCGAACGATGTTCCCCATTGCGCCACAATGCGGGCAAATCGGGCCATCCGGCCAACGGCTACTTTCGAGGTATTCAATTGCGCCCGCCTCGTTCAATTCGGTAATCTGCGCTAAGTTCATTGTCGCCTCCATACCCCTTCATGTGGGAGTGGAGCGTTGGTTTGTCAAGTAGATAATTCCGTTAATCCTTACCGCCGCCGGAAGCCTCCCCTAAGGGCCGTCGATCCGAATCGCGTGTCGCTGTCGGTCTCAAATAAGCGTCGATTCGAGGTTCCCGAAGCGGCCGGGAACTCTTATATCCTAAGATACACTAAGATCGCTTCCGGAAAAGAGCGCTGTTCCCATGGCAATCCCGCCCCGCCCATCGCCGCGACCGCGCGCCCGGAGCCGTCGATGACCGGCGGCCCGGTCCTTGGCCTGGTGCCGGGCGCCTTCGTGCGCCATCCGACCCGACCGGACTGGGGCGTGGGACAGGTCCAGTCGGTCGTCGGGGCGCGCATCACGGTCAATTTCGAGCACGCCGGCAAGCTCCTCATCAATGGCGAAGTTGTGAATCTGGAAGTCATCGACGAGGACGCCGTTTGAGGGTATGACAGGGGCGCAAAACCGCGGGCCGAGGCCGAAAAGACCTTATTGCGGCTGAGGTTACGACACGACCGGCGAGGCGCAATATCGGGTGTCGGCGCGGCGACCGCACCAAAGATTCGGTAGATGGGAACGGAGCACGTATCGATTATGACCGAGGCAAACGCGCCCGAGCGGCCGCCACACGAGCGCAAGATCCATCCGGGCTCGGGCCGGCGCAAGGCGCACGCCTTCCCCAAGGGGCGCCAGCTTGGCCGCGCCGCGCACGACGAGATCCGGGACCTGCTCGGCGACCGGCCGCGGGATCGTGACCTGCTGATCGAGCACCTGCACTTGGTTCAGGACCGTTACGGATGCCTCTCGGCGGCGCATCTTCACGCGCTTGCCGAGGAGATGAAGCTGCCCATGGCGGAGGTCTACGAGGTCGCCTCCTTCTACGCCCACTTCGACATCGTGCTCGACGGCGAGGCGGCACCGGCGGAGATCACCATCCGCGTCTGCGACAGCCTGACCTGCGAGATGATGGGCGCCGAGGCCCTGCTCGCCGAGCTGCCGGCGCGCCTCGGCGCCAAGGTGCGGGTCCTGCGCGCGCCCTGCATGGGGCGCTGCGACGCGGCGCCCGCGGCCGAGGTCGGCCACCGCCACGTCGAACACGCCACGGTCGACAGCCTGACCGCCGCGACCGCGGGCGGAAACCTGCACCCGGAGATGCCCGCCTACCAGGACCTCGCGGCCTACCGCGCCGAAGCGGGCTATGCCCGGCTTGCGGATTGCCTCGACGGCCGGCTCGACGTGGAAGGGGTGATTGCGACGCTCGGCGAATCGGGCCTGCGTGGCCTGGGCGGGGCCGGCTTCCCGACCGGGCGCAAGTGGTCTTTCGTGCGCGCCGAAGCCAAGCCGCGCTACCTGGCGGTCAACGCCGACGAGGGCGAGCCCGGCACCTTCAAGGACCGCTACTACCTGGAGCGCAGGCCGCACCAGTTCCTCGAGGGCACACTCATCGCCGCCTGGGCCGTGGAGGCGGAGGCGGCCTACATCTACCTGCGCGACGAGTATCCGGCGGTGCGCGAGATCCTGATCAAGGAGATCGCGGCCGTCGAGGCGGCCGGTCTGGCGCCCCACACCAAGGTGCATTTGCGCCGCGGCGCCGGGGCCTACATCTGCGGCGAGGAGTCGGCCATGATCGAGTCGATCGAGGGCAAGCGCGGACTGCCTCGCCACCGGCCGCCCTACGTCTCCCAGGTCGGCATCTTCGGCCGGCCGACGCTGGTCAACAATGTCGAGACGCTGTACTGGGTGCCGGAGATCCTGAGCAAGGGCGCCGCATGGTTCGCCGGTCAGGGCCGCAACGGCGGCAAGGGCCCGCGCAGCTATTCGGTCTCCGGCCGGGTCCGGGAGCCGGGCGTCAAGCTGGCGCCGGCCGGCATCACCGTGCGCGAGCTGATCGAAGAGTACTGCGGCGGCATGGCCGAGGGCCACGCCTTCAAGGCTTACCTGCCGGGCGGCGCCTCGGGCGGCATCCTGCCGGCCGCCATGGGAGACATCCCGCTCGATTTCGGCACCCTCGAGGAACACGGCTGCTTCATCGGCTCCCACGCGGTCGTGATCCTGTCGGACAGGGATGACATCAAGGCGGCCGCACGCAACCTCATGCGCTTCTTCGAGGACGAGAGCTGCGGCCAGTGCACGCCGTGCCGCAACGGCACGGAGAAGGCGGTTAAGCTCATGTCCGCCGCGACCTGGGACGCGGGCCTGCTCGAGGAGCTGGCCGCCACCATGCGCGACGCCTCGATCTGCGGCCTCGGCCAGGCGGCGCCCAACCCGCTCACCAGCGTGCTCAAGTTCTTTCCGGAGGATGTCCGATGAGCGCAGCGATCAAGTTCACGCTCAACGGCGCGCCGGTCGAGGCGGCGCCGGGCGAAACCATCTGGCAGGTCGCGGACCGCGTGGGCATCGAGATCCCGTACCTCTGCTACGTGCCGGAGCCGGGCTACCGGGCCGACGGCAACTGCCGCGCCTGCATGGTCGAGATCGAGGGCGAGCGCACGCTGGCCGCCTCCTGCATCCGCACCCCCAGCGAGGGCATGACGGTCTCGACCGCCTCCGAGCGGGCCAGGAAGGCGCGCGAGATGGTCTTCGAGCTCCTGGTCGCCGACCAGCCGCCGCCCGAGCGCGCCCACGACCCGGACTCCAAGTTCTGGCGCTGGTCCGCCAAGCTGGGGATTGCCTCGAGCCGCTTCCCGGCGCGCGACATGCCCGCGCCCGACGCCAGCCACACGGCCATGCGCGTCAACCTGGACGCCTGCATCAACTGCACGCTCTGCGTACGCGCCTGCCGCGAGGTCCAGGTCAACGACGTGATCGGCATGGCCTACCGCGGCCACGGCGCCAAGGTCGTGTTCGACTTCGACGACCCCATGGGGGCGAGCACCTGCGTCGCCTGCGGCGAATGCGTGCAGGTCTGTCCGACCGGCGCGCTGATGGAGGCGAGCCTGCTCAACGACGAAGGCCTGCGCACCGGCTTCGCCGAGCGCGAGGTCGATACGGTCTGCCCCTATTGCGGGGTCGGCTGCCTGGTCACCCTGCACGTCAAAGACGACAAGGTGCTTCACGTCGACGGCCGCGACGGGCCGGCCAACCGCAACCGGCTCTGCGTCAAGGGCCGCTTCGGCTACGACTACATCAGCCACCCGCATCGCCTGACCAAACCGATGATCCGGCGCGACGACGCGCCCAAGGCGGGCGATATCCAGATCGACCCGGCCAACCCCTGGACGCACTTCCGCGAAGCGAGTTGGGACGAGGCGTTGGACGCCGCGGCCGGTGGCCTCAAGGCCATCCTCGATCGGGATGGCCCGCCAGCCCTGGCCGGCTTCGGCTCGGCCAAGGGCAGCAACGAGGAAGCGTATCTCTTTCAGAAATTGGTGCGCACCGGCTTCGGCACCAACAACGTCGACCACTGCACCCGGCTGTGCCACGCCTCCTCGGTGACGGCGCTGATAGAGGGCATCGGCTCCGCCGCGGTGACCGCGCCGTTCACCGCGGCGGCCGAGGCCGAATGCATCATCGTGATCGGCGCCCGGCCGGGGCAGAACCATCCGGTGGCGGCGACCTTCCTGAAGGACGCGGCCAAGCGCGGCGCCAAGCTGATCGTCATCGACCCGCGCGGCCAGAATCTGGCCCGCTACGCGACCCACATGCTGCGCTTCAAACCCGGCCAGGACGTGGCGCTCTTGAACGCCATGCTGCACACCATCATCGAGGAGGGCTTGACCGACGATCAGTACATCCAGGCCCACACCGAGGGCTTCGAGGAGCTGAAGCAACGCATCGAGGCGTTTGCGCCTGAAAAGATGGCCGAGGTCTGCGGCATCGACGCCGAGACCATCCGCGAGGTCGCGCGCATCTATGCGCGCGCGCGCACCTCGATCATCTTCTGGGGCATGGGCATCTCCCAATCCGTGCATGGCACCGACAACGCGCGCTGCCTGATCTCGCTTGCGCTGATCACCGGCCAGGTCGGCCGGCCGGGCACCGGCCTGCATCCCTTGCGCGGCCAGAACAACGTGCAGGGCGCCTCCGACGCCGGGCTCATCCCCATGTTCTTTCCCGACTACCTCTCGGTCGAGGCCGAGGACGTACGCGCCACCTTCGAAGCCTTCTGGGGCACCGAGCTCGACCCCGAGCGCGGCCTGACCGTGGTCGAGATCATCAACGCCGTGCTCGCCGGCCAGATCAAGGGCATGTACATCATGGGCGAGAACCCGGCCATGTCGGACCCGGACCAGAACCATGCGCGCGCCGCGCTGGCCGCGCTCGAGCACCTGGTGGTCCAGGACATCTTCCTGACCGAGACCGCCTGGCACGCCGACGTGATCCTGCCGGCCTCGGTGGCCTTCGAAAAGGACGGCACTTTCACCAACACCAACCGCCAGGTCCAGCTCGGCCGCCAGGCCTTCGAGCCGCCCGGCGAGGCGCGCCAGGACTGGTGGCTGATCCAGGAGATCGCCCGCCGCATGGGCCTCGACTGGAGCTACGAGCACCCGCGCGAGGTCTTCGCCGAGATGGCCGAGATCATGCCCTCGCTCGACAACATCACCTGGGAGCGCCTGGAGCGGGAGGACTCGGTCACCTACCCCTGCGACGCGCCCGATAAGCCGGGCAACGAGATCATGTTCGCCGACGGTTTCCCGACCGCCAGCAAGCGCGGCCGCATCGTGCCGACCGAGCTGGTGCCGCCGGACGAGCTGCCGGACGCGGACTACCCCATGGTGCTGACCACGGGCCGCTTGCTCGAGCACTGGCACACCGGCGCGATCACCCGGCGCTCGGCCACGCTGGACGCGCTCGAGCCCGAGGCCGTCGCGCTGCTCAACCACGGCGACGTCGAGCGCCTGGGGCTCGTGCCCGGCGCCATGGTCCAGGTCGAGACCCGGCGCGGCCGGATCGTACTCAAGGTGCGCCAGGACGGCGACGTGCCCGAGGGCATGGTCTTCATCCCGTTCTGCTTCGCCGAGGCGGCCGCCAACCTGCTGACCAACCCGCAGCTCGATCCCTATGGCAAGATCCCCGAGTTCAAGTTCTGCGCCGCGCGTATCGAGCCGTACCGGGCAGCCGCCGAGTAACCCGGTCGAGGACGCGGGCGCGATGACCACCATGGTCGACCGCGGGATGCGGCGCGTCCTGGCGGCCCTTTATCTCGGGCTGGCCTTGGCGGGCCCTGCCCTGCTGTCCGGCGCCGCCCCGGCGGCGGCCCTGGAAAACAGCGTCGCCGAGCAGATTCTGTTCGAGGCCGTCCAATCGGACGATGTGGAGCTGGCCGATTTCGCGCTCTCCAAGGGCGCGCACGTCGACGGGCGGGACGCGCGCGGATTGACCCCGCTCCTGATCGCGGCCCTGTTCGACAGCCCCGGCGCGCTCGAGCTGTTGCTCGAGCACGGCGCCGACCCCGCCGCGGCGCGCGAGCGGGACGGATTGACCGCCCTGCACCTGGCCGCCTACAGGGGCCACCACCGGCTCATCCGGCCGCTGATCGCCGCCGGCGCCCCGGTGGCGCCCCGCAAGGTCCCGGAGATCGAAAAACAGTGCCGGCTCAGCGGCCTGGAACCCCTGACCATCGCGCCCCTCACCGGGTTCGTCAACGTCGGCGAGAGGACCAACGTGGCGGGCTCGGCGCGCTTCGCCAAGCTCATCCTGGACGACGATTTCGATGCGGCGCTGAAGGTGGCGCGCGACCAGGTGCTGAACGGCGCCCAGGTGATCGACGTCAACATGGACGAGGCCATGCTGGATTCGCAGGCCGCCATGGTGCGGTTCCTGAGCCTGGTCGCCTCCGAGCCCGATATCTGCCGGGTGCCGGTGATGATCGACTCCTCCAAGTGGTCGGTGATCGAGGCCGGCCTCAAATGCGTCCAGGGCAAGGCGGTGGTGAACTCGATCAGCCTCAAGGAAGGCGAGGAGGCCTTCATCTCCCACGCCCGGGAGATCTTGCGCTACGGCGCCGCGATGATCGTCATGGCCTTCGACCAGGACGGCCAGGCGGACAGCAAGGCGCGCATGCTCGACATCTGTACCCGGTCCTACGAAATCCTGACCAAAAAGGTCGGCGTGCCGCCCGAGGACATCATCTTCGATGCCAACGTCTTTCCCGTCGCCACCGGCATCGAGGAACACAACAACTTCTCCGTCGATTACATCGAATCGGTGCGCCAGATAAAAAAATCCCTGCCCTACGCGCTGACCAGCGGCGGCGTCAGCAACATGTCGTTCTCGTTCCGCGGCAACAACCCGGTACGCGAGGCCATGCACGCGGTGTTCCTGTACCACGCGGTCAAGGCCGGGATGGACATGGGCATCGTCAATGCCGGCCAGCTGGCGGTCTACGCCGACATCCCCGACGATCTGCGCGAGCGGGTCGAGGACGTGGTGCTGAACCGGCGCGCCGACGCCACCGAGCGCCTGGTGGAGATCGCGGGTTCGGCCGAGGGACAGGCGCGCGCCAAGACCGAGGACCTGAGCTGGCGCCAGGCCCCGGTCGGCGAACGCCTGAGCCACGCCCTGGTCGAGGGCATCAACGCATACATCATCGAGGACACGGAAGAGGCGCGCCTGGGCGCCGACCGTCCCATCGAGGTCATCGAGGGTCCCCTCATGGACGGCATGAACGTGGTCGGCGACCTGTTCGGCTCGGGTCAGATGTTCCTGCCCCAGGTGGTGAAAAGCGCCCGCGTCATGAAGCAGGCGGTGGCCCACCTGATCCCCTTCATGGAGGACGAAAAAGGCAAAAGCGGAAAGACCAAGGGCGCGGGAACCATCGTGACCGCCACGGTCAAGGGCGACGTGCACGACATCGGCAAGAACATCGTCGGCGTCGTGCTCCAGTGCAACAACTTCGAGATCATCGACCTCGGCGTCATGGTGCCCTATGCCAAGATCCTGGAGACGGCGCGCGAGCACGACGCGGACATGATCGGCCTCAGCGGCCTGATCACGCCGTCCCTCGAGGAAATGGCGTCGGTGGCCCACGAGATGACGCGGGAGGGCTTGGAAATCCCGTTGCTGATCGGCGGCGCGACCACGTCCAAGGCCCACACGGCGGTCAAGATCGCGCCCAACTACCACGGCCCGACAATACACGTGGTCGACGCCTCGCGCGCCGTCGGCGTCGCCCGCAAACTGATGAGCGACACCTTGAGGGACGATTTCCTCGCCTCCGTGGCGGAAGAGTACGAGGCGGTCCGCGTACGCCACGCCGGCCGCAAAAAGAAGGCCCGCCAACTGGCAATCGCGGACGCCCGCAAGGCCAGGCACCGGATCGACTGGACGGCGACCACGCCGCCCCGGCCCGCCTTCCTCGGCCTCAAGGCGTTCGCCGGCTACGACCTGGGCGAGCTGGCGGGCCGCATCGACTGGACGCCGTTTTTCCGCACCTGGGAGCTGGCCGGCACCTATCCCGACATCCTCGAGGACAACACGGTGGGCGAGGCCGCGCGCGGCCTGTTCGCCGACGCGCAGGCCATGCTCGAGCGCATCGTCGGCGAGGGCTGGCTGACGGCAAACGGCGTCGTCGGCTTCTTTCCCGCCAACACCGTCGGCGACGACGACGTGGAGATCTATACCGGCGAGTCGCGCCAACGGGTGCGCACCGTCGTCCACTTCCTGCGCCAGCAGATGGTGAAGTCGTCGGGAAGGGCAAACTTCTGCCTTGCCGATTTCATCGCGCCGAAGGAGACCGGCATCGAGGACACTATCGGCGCCTTCGCGGTCACCACCGGCATCGGCATCGAGAACAAGCTGGAGGAATTCAAGAAACAGCACGACGACTACTCGGACATCCTGCTCAAGGCGCTCGCCGACCGGCTGGCCGAGGCCTTCGCCGAGCGCCTGCACGAGCGCGTGCGCAAGGAGTTCTGGGGCTACGCCAAGGACGAGGACCTGGACAACCGGGCCCTCATCGGCGAGGACTACCAGGGCATCCGCCCGGCGCCCGGCTATCCGGCGTGCCCGGACCACAGCGGGAAACCGGCGTTGTTCGAACTGCTGGAAGCGGAAAAGAACACCGCCATGACGCTCACCGAAAACTTCGCCATGCTGCCGGCGTCGTCGGTGTCGGGGTACTACTTCTCGCACCCCGACTCCCAATACTTCGGCATCGGCCGCATCGGCCGCGACCAGGTGGAGGACTACGCCCGGCGCAGGGGCGTGTCCGTGGACCAGGCGGAGAAGTGGCTGTCGTCCATCCTCATCTATGATCGGTGAGGGGGGGCAGAGGGGTGTTGGCCACCACCAGGGCACCAAGAAAAAAATTCGCCCGCCCTGCCGCCGCCCCATAACGGTGCGGCGGGGAAAACGCGGCGGGCGGCGGCAAGGTGCGGCGCCGGGCACCAAAACCGTCTTTGGATGGTTCGCCGTGCCGGTGTGTGATAGCCTTTCACGCGAAGCGAGGTGCTTCTCTTAAACGATGGGGAGGACGCCGCCATGCGGTTCTTGATTGGCCTGTTCGTCTTCGCCCTGGTTTCGGCGCCGGCTTCGGCGCAGGAACGCTATTCCGCCTGGCCGGGAGCGGAACCATCGGTGTCCGCGGACCGCGAGCGCCTGCAGGGGTTCGTCGACCGCCTGAACACCCTCGTCGACGAAGGGGAAAAGGCCCGCGCCGCCGACCCCCGGTTCCTGCGCGACCTGCGCGACCTGGCGCGCGGCTACGACCGGCCGTGGCGCACGCTCGTCCTCGCCGACGACTTCGGCGACGGCAACTTCACCGCCGATCCGGCGTGGACGGTGACGGAGGGGCGCTATTGGGTCGAGGGCGGCTGGGGGCTCAGAAGCAGGATCGACCTCGCCGCCGCCCAAACCCAACCCCAACAGCAGGAAAAGCGCTCCGAACGGGATACGGCGCTGGCCATTCTCGGCACCATCCTGGGTCAGGCGGCGGGCCGGGAGAAAGGCGGAGGATCGGCGGCAACCGGCGTCGCCGCCACCGCCGCGATCCACACCGGCGTGCGCATCACCAACGCCTTCGCCATCGAAATCGAGCTCAGCTCCTGGCTCGGCCAGGGACGCCTGGAATTCGGCCCCTACCGGGGGGCGGACCGGGCCACCGGGTACCGGCTGGCCTACACGCCGGGCGGCGGGCTGGAACTGCTCAGGGTCTCGCCCTGGGGCTCCAGCGTCGTCGAGCGCGTGGCCGGGCCGCTGACCCTGGAAGACAAAAAGACCCACCGCATCGAATGGACGCGGCGCGCCGACGGCGAGATGACCGTCTCCCTGGACGGCAAGGCGTTGTTCACCACCGTCGACCGCGGCGTCACCGATCCCTTCGACGGCTTTTTGATGGTCAACCGGGGCGGCGAATACATCCTCAAGCGCCTGGCCGTCTACGGGACGGAATAGGCCGGGTGCCGCCCGTCCCGACGGCCGGCTTCGGCCGCGGCACCCCCCAGGTGTCGCGCCGTCTGGCCGGGCGCCGGAGCCCGCCACCGGCCGGCGCGGCGGGTCCGGTCGAGTTCACCGGCCAGCGCGGGCCTTTGTTCAAACTGCTTGTCAAGAACGCGGTTTTCAACCTGCTCACCCTGTGGATCTACCGCTTCTGGGCCAAGACCTGGATCCGCCGCTACTTCTGGAACAATATCCGCATCGACGGCGATCCCCTGGAATACACCGGCCTGCCGTCGGAGCTGTTTATCGGATTCCTGATCGTCCTCGGCATACTGGTGCCCCTCGGCATGGCCTTCGAGGGGGTGCGGATGGTGCTCGAATCGGTGCCCCATACCGCCCAGTCCGCGGTGGATATCGCCTATTTCCTGGTGCTGTTCGTCCTCATCCAGGTGGCGTTCTACCGCATGTGGCGCTATCGCCTGACCCGCACCACCTGGCGCGGCATCCGCTTCGGGCTGGACGGCTCGACCTGGCGGTTCCTCGGCCTGTCCGTCGGCTGGAGTCTGCTCAGCGTGGTCACCCTGGGCGTGGCCTATCCGTGGATGCGCGTCGCCCTCATGCGCTATCGCATTCGGCACACGCGCTTCGGCCAGACCCGGTTCGACTTCGCCGGTTCGGGAAGGGCCCTGTGCGGGCCCTTTTTGCTCGCCTTCGGCCTGCCCGTGGCCTTCACCCTGGCGTTCCTGGTGGCGAACCCCGATTTCGACAAGGCCTTCATGGATTCGTCCGCGACCGGCGCGGACGTCGGGTTCCCGGACGCCGGCTTTCGCGCGCCGGAACTGCTGCTCGTGTGGCTCGCCGTGCCGTTCCTCTATATCTGGTATCGCGTCCGGGAGTTCCGCTACATGGTCGGCTGTACCGGGTTCGCCGACGTTTCCTTCGCCTCGGCGGCCAGGTCGGCGCGGATCATCTGGATGAGCGTGCTTACCGTCGGCGCGATGGTTGGCCTGGCGGCCCTGGTGTTCGGCGCCCTGTTCGCCCTGGCGGCGGACGGGTTCGTGTTCGGGTTCGCCGGCCCGCTGGCGGTCGTCCTTTTCATCAGCCTCGTATCCATCCCGAGTTACGTCATCCTGCGCTACGAGATCGTCGCCCACGTCTGCCGGACCCTGGAGATCAGCGACATGGCCGCGTTCGGCCGGGTCGTCCAGTCGACTCAGGACGTGCCCGCCACCGGCGAAGGCCTGGCCGACGCCTTCGACGTGGGAGCCATCTAACAAGTACTTACTTTCACGATTTCGCGTACCATACGATCGCGTTTCCCGTTCCCTCGGCAGGAGGGGACGCGCGGGCGATGGGGACCCATCGGCAAGCGTTCCCGACGCCCCGAGGGAGCGGGAAACGCGACCCGAAGGGCGGTCTTGCGAGGCCCCCGGACGTCGTCGCGCGCCGCTTGTGATGCTCCAGCATCACGGCGCGCCGCGCTCCTAGCCGGATGACCTCGCAAGACCGTCGTATGGTGCGCGAAATCGTGAAAGTAAGTACTAGGTCCTGTTGACAATTAACGTAGCCAGATCATAGCGCCGACGAGGAAGAGCATGGCCATATAGGCGATTGCGGTTTTCTCGTAGCGCGTGGCGATACGGCGGAAGG
>JACZWN010000265.1 GCA_022572105.1 Pseudomonadota bacterium
GAGACCAGCGTCAAGCCGTTCCTCAAGACGCTGCGCCGCGCCCAGAGCCTGCTCGCGGTCCTCGACGCCCATATCGCCTTCGCCGAGGCGCTCGCCGCCACGCCCGAGGAGAGCGGTCCGGCGCGCCTCTGGGCCGGCCAGGCGGGCACGGTCGCGGCCAACTTCGTGGCCGAGCTGCGCGAGGCCGCCGGCGACGCGCCGGCGCTCGGCGGCGAGAGCTATCCGGCGCTCATCGCCACCCTGCTCGGCGGCCGGGTGGTGCGCCCGCCCTACGGCGGCCACCCGCGGCTCGCCATCTGGGGCCCGCTCGAGGCGCGCCTGCAGCACGTCGAGGTGGTCGTGCTCGGCGGCCTGAACGAGGGCACCTGGCCGGCCGAGGTCGAGCCCGGACCCTGGCTCGGCCGCCCCATGCGCGCCGATTTCGGTCTGCCGCCGCCGGAGCGCCGCCTGGGCCTGGCCGCGCACGACTTCGCCCAGCTCCTGGGTGCGCCCAAGGTCTATCTCACGCGCGCGACCCGGGTCGAGGGCACGCCCACCGTGCCCTCGCGCTGGCTGCTGCGGCTGGACGCGCTGTTGCGGGCCTTCGTCCCCGCGATATCGATCATCGAAGAGGCGCCGCAATGGCTGGCCTGGGCCGAGGCGCTCGATACTCCGGACGAAACCCTTCCCGCCATCCGGCCCGCGCCCACCCCACCGCTCGCGGCGCGGCCGCGGAAACTCTCCGTGACCCGGATCGAGACCTGGATGCGCGACCCTTACGACCTCTACGCCGAACGTATCCTCAAGCTCAAAGCGCTCGACCAGCTCGACGCGGACCCCGGCGCGGCCGAACTCGGCACCCTGGTGCACGAGGCGCTGGAAAAATTCGTGGCGGCCTATCCCGCCGACTTGCCGGCCGATCCCGAAGCCGCGCTGGTCGAGATCGGGCGCGACGTCTTCGCGCCGGATCGGGTCAAGCCGGGGGTGCGCGCCTTCTGGTGGCCGCGCTTCCGCCGCATCGCGCGCTGGTTCGCGCGCGAGGAGCTCGGCTACCGGGCCGGGATCGACGGTTCCCACGGCGAGTTGCGCGGGGTTCTGGAGATCGCGGCGCCCGGCGGCCCCTTCACGCTCACCGCCACCGCCGACCGCATCGACCGGCTCGCGGGCGGCGCGCTCGCCATCATCGACTACAAGACCGGCAGCCCGCCCAAGCTAAAGGAGATCAAGCTTGGCTTCGCGCCACAGCTGCCGCTCGAGGCGGCGATCGCCCGCGCCGGGGGCTTCGCGGAGCTGCCCGCGGGTCCGGTGGCGCGGCTCGAATACTGGCGCGTCTCCGGCGGCGAGCCGCCCGGCGAGCGCAAGCCCCTCAAGCTCGAGGCCGAGGCCGAGGCGGCGGCGGCGCTCGACGGCCTGCGCGCGCTGATCGCCCACTACGATGACGCCGATACGCCCTATCCGGCGCGGCCCCGGTCCGAATGGGCGCGGCGCTTCAGCGACTACCGGCACCTGTCGCGGGTCAAGGAGTGGGGCGCGGGCGGGGAGGACGAGGAGTGAGCCGAGCCGCCGAAGATCCGCGCGCCGCCGCCAGCGCCGCCCAGCGCCCCGCGGCCCGGCCCGGCGATTCGGTCTGGGTCGCCGCCTCGGCGGGCACCGGCAAGACCAAGGTGCTGACCGACCGGGTACTGAGCCTGATGCTGCACGGCGCCGCGCCGGCGCGCATCCTCTGCCTGACCTTCACCAAGGCGGCGGCGGCGGAGATGTCCAACCGCCTGGCCGACCGCCTGGCGCGCTGGGCGACGTTTACCGAGGAGCAACTGACCGAGGATCTTGTCGACCTGCTTGACGCGCCGCCGGACAGCGAGATGCTGGCCCGCGCCCGGGAGCTCTTCGCGCGGGTGCTGGACGCGCCCGGCGGCATGAAGATCCAGACCATCCACGCCTTCTGCCAGTCGCTCTTGGGGCGCTTTCCCCTGGAGGCGGGCATCGCGCCGCACTTCCAGGTGCTCGACGAACGCTCGGCGGCGGAGCTGCTGCAGGAGGCGCGCGAGGAGGTGCTGGCCGGGTCCGAGGACGGCCCCGAGGACGGTTCCCAGGACGGTGAGGACACGGCCGTCGCGGAGGTCGCGGTCTACGCCCAGGAGCAAAGTTTCCAGGAGCTCATGGCCGGGCTGATCCGGGAGCGCGCCCGGTTGCGCCGCCTGATCGCGAAGCATCGCGGCGTGGGCGGCCTGCGCGCGGCGATCTTCCGGGCGCTCGAGGTGGATGAAGCGGAAAGCCCCGACGATGTCGTCGCGGCGGCTTGCGCCGATGTGGCCTTCGATCACATGGGCCTGCGCTTGGTCGCCGAGGCACTGGCTGGAGGGAGCGCGGTCGAAGCCGGAAAATCGGACAGGCTACGCAGTTGGCTGGGCGCCGACACGCCGGAGCGAACGGCTCGCTTCGAAGACTACGGCGGCCTGTTCCTGACCCAAAAGGACGAAGTGCGCGCGACCCTGCTGACCAAGGCGGCGGCCAAGACCGTGACCGGCGCGCTGGAGGTGATGCAGGCCGAGGCGCAGCGCCTGAAGGCCGTGCGCGAGCGCCTGAACCGGCTGCGCGTGGCGCGGGCGACCGCGGCGCTGCTCGGTCTGGGAGCGGAGATCCTGGACGCCTACGACCGGCGCAAGCAGGCCCGCGCCCTGCTCGACTACGACGACCTGATCCTGGGCGCGCGCGACCTGCTCCAAGGCGACGGCGCGGCCGCCTGGGTGCTGTTCAAGCTGGACGGCGGCCTCGACCACATCCTGGTCGACGAGGCCCAGGACACCAACCCGGAGCAGTGGCAGGTGATCCAGTCCCTGGCCGAGGAGTTCTTCGTCGGCAAGGGCGCGCGCGAAGGCCCGCGCACGGTCTTCGCGGTCGGCGACGCCAAGCAATCGATCTACAGCTTCCAGCGTGCCGACCCGAACGCCTTCGCGCGCATGCGCGGGCATTTCGGGTCGCGCGCCGAGAGCATCGGTCAGAAATTGCGGAAGGTCGACCTGTCCTATTCCTTCCGTTCGGTTTCGGCGGTGCTCGAGGCCGTCGACGCGGTCTTCGCCCAGGAAGCGGCGCAGGACGGCGTGCTGTTCGACGAGGGCGCCATGACTCACCGGGCGGTGCGCGCGGGCCAGGCCGGCTTGGTCGAGCTGTGGCCGCCGGCCGAGCCCGCCGAGGCGGAG
>JACZWN010000266.1 GCA_022572105.1 Pseudomonadota bacterium
CCGAGCCCCGGGCCGGCACCGAGCCGAGCCTGCGGGCCCCGTCCGGGCCGGCGGACCAGGGCCCCGCGCGGCCGGCCGCCCAGCCCCAGCTCTCCGGGCTCGATCCGGCCGGGCGCGGCGGCGGCGTTCCGATCGACGAGGATCTGCTCGACATCCCGGCCTTCCTGCGCCGGCAAGCGAACTAAGCGGGGTCTCGAGGCTCCGCCCACGAGCGCCCCCCGGTGGGGCCGTTAAGACGAATTGCCGGGTGATCTCGATCCGGCCGCCGCTATCCGGATCGAGATCATTCCGCTTCGGAGCGTTTTTGCCGGAGACACTCCAGGGACCGGAGAGTCCGACGTAACATCCCGTAACAAAGAGTGATTTGAGGCGCTCGGGAAAACCCGCATATAAGATTCATCGGGGTCCTTGGGACCGATTCTTTTTGGGGGAAATCCAATCTGACCAGCCGTTGCTCCGGGTTCGCGCCTGGGGGCTATCGGGGCCGTTCGGAAAAGACTTCCCGCCGCGGCGACCGGCTGGATAGAGACGGAAAAATGGGCAGCAGAAACGGGATCGGGGACGGGGTCCTGCGTCAAAGGACGCTGAAGAATTCGATTCACTGTTCCGGCATCGGTCTCCATAGCGGCCTCAAGGTCAACATGACCTTGCACCCGGCCGAAGCGAATACCGGCATTCGGTTCCGCCGCAACGGCACGGTGAACGGCGCAGAGGTCGCGGCGACCTGGATGAACGTCGTCCAAGCCCCCTTGAGCACGACCCTGATGGGCGACGACGGCGTCAAGGTGGGCACCATCGAGCACCTGATGTCCGCGCTGGCCGGCTGCGCCGTCGACAATGCCGTCGTCGAATTGAGCGGACCGGAAGTGCCGGTCATGGACGGCAGCGCCGCGCCCTTCGTCTTCCTCATCGAGTGCGCCGGGACCGTCGCGCAGGACGCGCCGCGCCGCGCGCTCGAGATCCTCAAGGAGGTCGCAGTGGCGGACACGCGGCGCTCCGCCTCGGTGACGCCGGGCCAGGGTCTTTCGATCGATTTCGAGATCGATTTCGACAACCCGGTGGTGGCGCGGCAGAATTGGTCGCTCCAGGTCACCCCGGCGAGCTACAAGCAGGACGTTTCCCGTGCCCGCACCTTCGGCTTCCTGCAGGAGGTCGACAAGCTGCGCGCGATGGGCCTGGCGCTGGGCGGCTCGCTCGACAACGCCGTCGTGATCAGCGGCGACCGCATCCTTAACGACGGCGGACTGCGCTACGAGAACGAGTTCGTCCGGCACAAGGTTCTCGATCTGATCGGCGACCTCTATTTGATCGGCGCGCCGGTCATCGGGCGGGTCCGTTGCGTGCGCGCGGGCCACGCCATGACCCTGCGCATGCTCAAGGCGCTATTCGCGGACCAGGACGCCTGGCGCTGGCGGGACATGACCGAGACCGACCTGGAGGCGCCCATGGGGGCCTCCGTGCCGCCGACCCGCGCCGTCGCCGCCCCGGCCTGATACCGCACGGCCTGGACGACCTTGGGTATAAGGTGGCGCCCCATTTCGCGGGCGCCGCTTCTGTTTCTGGCGCCTTGAGACGCGCCCTTCATGCCCATATAGTCGTGTCGGACGAAGGCCCGGGTCGGGAAACGGAGGCGGCGAGGTCGCTAACGGTATGAGCATAATCGGCACACCCGACGGAAGGTTCCGGCGCGCCGGCCGGGCGCTGGCCGCGGCCGGTCTATGCCTGATGCTCTCGGCCTGCTCGCTGTTCGGGGGGGAAGACGAGCCCCAATACGTCGAGCGCCCGGTCGAGGACCTCTACAACACCGCCCTGGACGCCATGCTGATCGGCAACAATTCCGAGGCCGCCCGCCTGTTCGACGAGGTCGAGCGCCAGCACCCGTATTCGACCTGGGCCACCAAAGCCCAGCTCATGGCCGCCTTCGCCAACTATCAGGGCAACAAGTACGACGAGGCGATCAACGCGCTCGACCGCTTCATCCAACTCCATCCGGGCCACAAGGACATCGCCTACGCCCATTACCTGAGGGCGATCAGCTATTACGAGCAGATCTCCGACGTCGGCCGCGACCAGAAGATGACCCGGCTCGCCTTCCAGGCTCTCGAGGAAGTCGTCCGCCGCTACCCCGAGTCCCGCTATTCGCGCGATGCGACACTGAAGCTCGACCTGGCGCGCGACCACCTGGCCGGCAAGCAAATGGAGATCGGCCGCTTCTACTTGAGCCAGAACGAGCAGTTGGCCGCCATCAACCGCTTCCGCACGGTCGTCAAGGACTATCCGACGACCACGCACGTGGCCGAGGCAATGCACCGGCTGGTCGAATCCTACCTCGTGCTCGGCGTGACCGAAGAGGCCCAGGCCACCGCCGCGGTGCTCGGCCACAACTACCCGGGCAGCACGTGGTACGCGGACAGCTACGTGCTCTTGACGGGAATCGACCTTCGGCCGGAGGAATACCAGGATTCCTGGATATCCAGGGTGTGGCAATCGTTGATTTGAGTCCAGCATGCTGGTCAGCCTGTCGGTCCACGACATCGTTTTGATCGACCGCCTCGACGTGACGTTCGAGCGCGGGCTCTGCGTGCTGACCGGCGAGACCGGCGCCGGCAAGTCGATCCTGCTCGACGCCTTGGGCCTCGCGCTCGGCAACCGGGCCGAGGCCGGCCTGCTGCGCCCGGGCGCGAGCCAGGCCTCGGTCGCCGCCGCTTTCGAGATCGAGGCCGACCATCCGGTGCGCGCGATCCTGGCGGATCAGGGGCTCGAGGCCGAGGACGGCCTCCTGGTGCTGCGCCGCCGGCTCGGCGCCGACGGGCGCAGCCGGGCCTTCGTCAACGACCAACCGGTCTCGGCCGGCCTGCTGCGCCGGCTGGGCGACGCCCTGGTCGAGATCCAAGGCCAGTTCGAGCAACGCGGCCTCTTGGACCCGGCGAGCCATCGTGCCCTGCTCGACGCCTCCGGCGGCCTCGGGACGCAGGCGGAGCGGGTCGCCGTCCTATGGCGCGACTGGCGCGCCGCGGCCGAGGCGCGCGAGGGGGCCGCCCGCGAGCTGGCGGAGGCGCGCCGGGACGAGGCCTTCCTGCGCCACGCGGTCGAGGAGTTGGAGGCCTTCGACCCGGCGCCCGGCGAGGAACGGTCGCTCGCCGAGCGGCGCGCCCTGCTCATGAACGCCG
>JACZWN010000094.1 GCA_022572105.1 Pseudomonadota bacterium
CCCAGGGCCACTACGCGGAGGCCGAGCCACTCTACAAACGCTCGCTGGCGATCGACGAGAAGGCTTTGGGCCCCGACCACCCTAGCGTAGCTACGCGACTCAACAACCTGGCAGCGCTCTACCGCGCCCAGGGCAAGTACGCCGAGGTTGAGCCGCTCTATCTGCGGGCGCTCGCAATCTTGGAGAAGGCCCTGGGACCGGAGCACCCCCGCGTGGCCGTGAGCCTCAACAACCTGGCCTTTCTCTATTTTGACCAGGGCCGCTACGCTGAAGCCGAGCCGCTCTACCTGCGGGCGCTCGCAATCTTGGAGAAAGCCCTCGATCCCGAGCACCCAGATGTGCCCGCCTTCATTAACAACCTGGCGCTGCTCTACCACACCCAGGGCAAGTACGCCGAGGCAGAGCCGCTCTACCAGCGCGCCCTGGCGGTCCAGGAGAAGGCCCTCGGAGCCGAGCATCCCGATGTGGCCACCAGCCTCAACAACTTGGCGGGGCTTTATGACGAGCAAGGCCGCTACGCTGAGGCAGAGACGCTCTATAGGCGCTCATTGGCGATCTCGGAGAAAGCTCTCGGACCCGAGCACCCCCGCGTGGCCGACGGCCTCAACAACCTGGGCTTGCTGTATCAATTCCAGGGCAAGTACGCCGAGGCCGACCCGCTCATTCAGCGCGCGCTAGAAATTCGGGAGAAGGCTCTCGGACCCGAGCACCCGGACGTGGCCCAGAGCCTCAACAACCTGGCCGGGCTCTACCACGCCCAGGGCAAGTACGCCGAGGCCGAGCCGCTCTATCAGCGAGCGCTGGAAATTCGGGAGAAGGCGCTGGGACCCGAGCACCCGGACGTGGCCCAGAGCCTCAACAACCTGGCCGAGCTCTACCGCGCCCAAGGCAAGTACGCCGAGGCCGCACCGCTCTACCAACGCGCGCTGGAGATCCGGGAGAAGGCCCTGGGACCCGAGCACCCCGACGTGGCCCAGAGCCTCAACAACCTGGCGGAACTCTACCGCGTCCAGGGCCGCTACGCCGAGGCAAAGCCGCTTTATCAGCGCACGCTGGCGATTTTGGAGAAGGCCCTCGGACCCGAGCACCCGCACGTGGCCACGAGCCTCAATAACCTTGCCTTACTATACGACGCCCAGGGCCGCTACGCGGAAGCCGAGCCACTCTACCAGCGTGCGCTCGCAATCTCGGAGAAGGCCCTGGGGCCAGAGCATCCCTTTGTAGCCACGACCCTCAACAACCTTGTGGGATTTTACGTTGACCAGGGCAAGTACGCCGAGGCAGAGCCGCTCTACCAACGGTTCCTGGCAATCTCAGAGAAGACCTTGGGACCTGACCACCCGCTCGTGGCTACGACCCTGGAGAACTATGCAGTCATGTTACGGAAGGCCGGACGCGGCGATCTAGCGGCAAAAATGGAAGTCCGCGCCAAGGTGATTCGGGCCAAGAACGCTGAAGCGATCACGGTACAATAAAGGCTCCGAACGAAACGCTCGAATGTCTCTTATTGGCTACAAGCAGACCACCCGGCCACGTCGCCGATTTCGTCTGCTTCACCTTCGGGAGCAGACCTTCCCGGTGGTGCCGCCGAACGACCGCTTGTGAAATTTGAAGTCGGATCATCCAGTCTCACGGCCGCGAAGGGGCCTGCGGCTCCTCCGCGGCGCTCAATCGACGGGTTCGAAGTGCTGCTGGATGGGGTCATAGATTTGCAAGGTGCAGGAGCGGATATCGACGTACCAGCCGTGCAGGTGCAAGCGCCCGTCACCGACCCGCTGGCGGATGAAGGGGAAGGTCATCAGGTTCTCGAGCGAGACAAGCACTGCGCTCTGCTCGCAGACCCGGGTCTTCACGTCCTCGGGGGCGTCGGGCATGGTGCCCTCGACCCGAAGGAAGGCGGACCGGACCAGACTCATCCACGGTGGCACGAAGTGGTTGTCCGCGCTGCCCTGCACCGGCTTCTCGAACAGGGAACGGATGCCGCCGCAGTGGGCGTGGCCAAGCACGATGAGGTGCCCCACCTCCAGATGCTGGACCGCGTACTCCAGCGCGGCGCTGGTGCCGTGATAGTGGCCATCCCGCTCGTAGGGCGGCACTAGGTTGGCCACGTTCCGGACGATGAACAGGTCGCCGGGATCGGCCTGCAGCACGATGGCCGGGTCCACCCGGGAATCCGAACAGGCGATGATGGCCACCTTGGGCTTCTGGCCCTGGTCCACAAGGGCCTCGTAGGTGGCGCGCTGTTCCTGGAAGCGGCCATCGCGAAAGACCCTGAAGCCGGCGGTGAGCTTGGCGATGGGATCCATGGACCCGGAATTCCCCAGATGACTCCTAGAATCGGGCGGTTGGTATTACCAGCGGGACACCGTCCGTCAGCGTCTGAACGGATAAGCTGTGGCGGTCCGAAGCGTTAGCTCTACTTCGTCCTCGGAGATGAGGCCACGATCGATTGCAAGTGTTATGAAAGGCCTTTCCTCTTGGTCTGCCTCTTTCACCAGCTGAGAGACGGTACTGTACCCAAGGGTGGGGATAAAGATGGTCGCCAGCGCCGCCGAGTTCCGCAGATTTTCGTAGCAGCGCTGCCGGTTGAGCGAAATGCCCTCGATACAACGCTCTCGAAACAGGCACGCGCCTTTCGACAAGAGGTCTATGGATTCGAATAGACGGGTGGCAATGACTGGTTCGAAATGGTTGATCTCGAGCTGCCCGCCAAGGGCCGCCATCGAGGTGGCTGTGTCATTGCCATTAACGATATAGGCGATCTGCAGGATCATCATCGGCATGACCGGATTGATCTTACCGGCCATGATCGAAGATCCGGCCTGGACCGAGGGCAAGCGGACCTCGCCGATGCCGCTGTTTGGGCCGCTCGACAGTATGATCAGATCGGACGCGATCTTCCCAAGAACATCGCCAGTGACGCGTAGCTCAGAGGAGAAGCGCGCGAAGCCGTCCGCGTTCTGCATGCCGTCGAATACGTTATCGCTCATGGTAACCGGTTGCCCGGTGATCTCCCGAAGCTCCTCGTAGACGGCCTCGCGATAGCCTGGCGCAGAGCCCAGCCCTGTCCCGATCGCGGTTCCACCCAAGGGAAGCGTCAAGAGCGCCCGCCGCTGAAGCTCTACGCATTCCTTGGCCCGCCGCAGGACGGCCGCATAGCCCCCGAAGGCCTGACCCCCGGTCATCGGTTGTGCGGCCTGCATGCAGGTGCGCCCGACCCGCAGGATGTCGGCGAACGCTTCGGATTTCCGTTCGAGGGCGTCGGCGAGCGCCCCAAGCGATTGAACCAGCGCATCGGATTGATCATGGGCGGCCAGCTTTATCGCCGATGGCACGACGTCATTCGTCGATTGTCCCAGGTTGACGTGCTCGTTGGGATGTATGGACGCCCACGGCCGAGGTCGACGAGAGGCGCTTCGGCCCGCGCCGGGTTCATTGGCACGCGGCCGCTCACTCCACTTCCGTATAGCGTGCCTGCCCTGCCGGCAACCGGCTGTCGTCCAGGAAGTCGTGGTGATGGACCACGGTCTTGTCCGGCTCCAGGAAGATCACGTTGTAGCCCGGCGTCTCCAGGGTATAGGGCACCGGGGTCTCGGTCTCCCAGTCGAGCGCGACCTGGTGCACGGTCGAGCGCAGCGCCGAGAACGGGACGCCGCGCCAGGACCCGCTCACCGGCCGGTGCACGTGGCCGAAGAAGATGTGCTTGACGCTGCCGGCCTCGGCCACGACCCGGGCGAAACCCGCGGGTTCCTCGAGCCGGATGCGGTCGAGGCTCGGGATGCCGATGTCGAACGGCGGGTGATGCATGAAGATATAGACCGGCCGCGCACCGGCCTCGGCCAACCGCGCCTCGAGCCAGGCCTGGCGCTCGGCGCAGAAGCGCCCGCCGGCCTCGCCGGGCTCGTGGGTATCGAGCAGGATCAGGTCGCCCGCGGCCGCGCGCACCACGGACTGGACGAAGCCGTGCTCGTCTCGCGGCGCCTCCGGGAAGGCGCGCCCGAAGTTGTCCCGGTCGTCGTGGTTGCCGATCAGCAGCCGGTAGGGCAGGTTGAGCCCGCCCAGCGCCTCGCCGAGCGCCGCGTAGGCCTCGGGCGCCCCGTCATCGACCAGATCGCCGGTGAACAGGCACAGCTCGGCATCGCCCTGGGCCGTGTTGATGTCGGCGATCGCCGCCTCGAGGCGCGCGCGCGGGTCGAGGCCAAGGAGATGCTTCCCCGGCGGCACGAAATGAAGATCGGAGACCTGGATAAGTTTCACCGGGCGTGACTCCCTGCGCGGGTGAACGGGCTAGGCGGTATCGAGGCGCGCGCCGCTGCCCGGATCGAAGAGGTGCAGGTGCTCGGGCGCCACGCGTAGCGGCAGGGCCTGGTCCGGCTTCAGGTTCACCGTCCCCCGCAGGCGCACCGTCAGGTCCGTGCGGTCGCTGCCGAAGTGACCGTGGATCAGGGTATCGGCGCCCAGTTGCTCGATCACCTGCGTGTGGAGGTGCGCGACGCCGTCGCCGTCGCCGGCCAGCTCCAGGTGCTCGGGCCGGATGCCGAGGGTGACCTCGCGGTCCGCTTCGGCCGAAAAGCGTCCCTCGGGCAGCGCCAGGACATCGCCGCCGGGCAACGCCACGGTGGCGCCGTCCGCGCCGACGCGCGCGGCGAGGAAATTCATCGCCGGCGAGCCGATGAAGCCGGCCACGAACACGCTCGCCGGGCGCTCGTAGAGCTCGATCGGCGAGTCCAGCTGCTCGACCACGCCGGCGTTCAAGACCATCAGCCGGTGGCCCAAGGTCATGGCCTCGACCTGGTCGTGGGTGACGTAGACGCTGGTGGTCCCCAGGCCGTGCTGCAGCTTCTTGATCTCCAGGCGCATCTGCACGCGCAGCTTGGCGTCCAGGTTCGAGAGCGGTTCGTCGAACAGGAACACGCTCGGCTCGCGCACGATGGCCCGGCCCATGGCGACGCGCTGGCGCTGGCCGCCGGAGAGCTGGCGGGGTTTGCGCGGCAGGAACTCGGCGAGCTCGAGCATGGCCGCGGCCTTGTGCACCCGCGTCTCGATCTCGGCCTTGGGCATGCCGCGGATCTTCAACCCGTAGGCCATGTTGTTGTAGACCGACATGTGCGGGTAGAGCGCGTAGTTCTGGAACACCATGGCGATGTCGCGCTCGGCCGGCTCCAGATCGTTGACCACGCGCCCGCCGATCGAGATCTCGCCCTCGGTTATGGTCTCCAGCCCGGCGATCATGCGCAGCAGCGTCGATTTGCCGCAGCCGCTCGGGCCGACGATGACCAGGAACTCGCCGTCGGCGATCCGGCAGTCGACGCCGTGGATGACGCGCTCGTCGCCGTAGGACTTGTACACCTTGCGCAGCTCGATCTCGACCATCTTCTCGACCCACCTGGTTGCTATTTCTCGGTTTCCACAAGGCCCTTGACGAACTGGCGCTGCATCACGAGCACCACCACCACCGGCGGCAGCATGGCCAGCATCGCCGTCGCCATGGTCAGGTTCCATTCCGGCACCGCGTCGGCCACGAACAGCATGCGCTGGATGCCCATGACGATGGTGGTCATGTCGGTATCGGTGGTGATCAAGAGCGGCCAGAGGTACTGGTTCCAGCCGTAGATGAACAGGATCACCGAAAGCGCCGCGATGTTGGTGCGCGACAGCGGCAACAGGATGGTCAGGAAGAAGCGGACCGGGCCGGCGCCGTCGACGCGCGCGGCCTCGACCAACTCGTCGGGCACGGTCAGGAAGAACTGGCGGAACAGGAAGGTCGCCGTCGCCGAGGCGATGAGCGGCAGGGTCAGCCCGGCATAGGTATTCAAGAGCCCGAGGTCGGCCACCACCTTGTAGGTCGGAAGGATTCGCACCTCCACCGGCAGCATGAGGGTCAAGAAAATGATCCAGAAAAAGAACATGCGGAAGGGAAAGCGGAAAAAGACGATGGCGTAGGCCGAGATGATCGAGATCATGATCTTGCCGACCGTAATGCCGAGCGCCATGATCAGGCTGTTGAACATCATGGTGCTGACCGGCACGCCGCCGGCGGTCTGCTTGCCCGAGCGCAACACCGTCAGGTAGTTCTCGATCAACTGGCCGCCGAACCAGGGCTGCACGGTGGCGATCAGGTCCTCGACCGCGTGGGTCGAGGCGACGAAGGCGATGTAGATCGGGAACGAGATCACGAGCAGGCCCAGGATCAGCACGCCGTGGGTGACGTAGACCAGCAGGGGACGGTTCTCGATCATCAATATTGCACCCTGCGCTCGAGGTAGCGGAACTGGACCACGGTGAGTGTGATGACGATCGCCATCAGCACCACCGATTGCGCCGCCGAGCCGCCCAGGTCGAGGCCGATGAAGCCGTCGGCGTAGACCTTGTAGACCAGGATGTTGGTGGCGCCCGCCGGGCCGCCGGAGGTGACCGCGTGGATGATGCCGAAGGTGTCGAAGAAGGCGTAGACCACGTTGACCACCAGGAGGAAGAAGGTGGTCGGCGAAAGCAGCGGGAAGATGATGGTCCAGAACCGCTTGCCGGGGCCGGCGCCGTCGATGGCGGCGGCCTCGAGCAGCGACTTGGGGATCATCTGCAGGCCGGCCAGAAAGAACAGGAAGTTGTAGGCGATCTGCTTCCAGGCGGCCGCCAGGACCACCAGCAGCATGGCCTCGCCGCCGTTCAAGACGTGGTTCCAGTCGTAGCCCATGGTCTTGAGGGTCAGCGCGATGATGCCGTTGGCCGGGCTGAACAGGAACAGCCACAGCACCCCGGCCACCGCGGGCGCCACCGCGTAGGGCCACAGCAAAGCTCCCTTGTAGGCCGCCGCCCCCTTGACCACCCGATCGGCCATGACCGCGAGCAGCAGGCCCGACGTTAGGGCGAGGAAGGTGGTGGAGATGCTGAACACCGTGGTGATCAGGAGCGAATCGAGATAGAGCGGATCGGCGAACAGTTCCTCGAAATTCTGGAACCAGACGAACTCGCTCCTCAGGCCGAAGGGATCCTCGACGAGCAGCGACTGAAAGAGCGCCTGGCTCGCCGGCCAGATGAAAAAGATCAGCGTAACGATGACCTGCGGCGCCAGCAGAAGGTAGGGCAGCCAGAGGTTCCTGAAGGTGACGCGCTTTTGCATGGGCTAGCTAGTGGATGGAACCGAGGACATGCACGACGAAGGGCCGGGACCGCCGCGGTTGGCGACGGTCCCCGTGCTCTCGACGATAGCGCGGAAGGCTTACATATTGGCCTTCTCGAACTTGCGCAGAAGCTTGTTGCCGCGCGCGACGGCATCATCGAGGCCCTGCTGGGCGGTTTTTTTGCCCGACCAGATGGCTTCGAGTTCGTCGTTGATGATGTCGCGGGTCTGCACGAAGCTGCCCAGGCGCAGGCCCTTCGAGTTGGCGGTCGGCGCCTTGCCGCTCATCTGCAGGATGGCGACGTCGCGGCCCTCGTTCTTCTCGTAGTAGCCCGAGCGCTTGGTCAGCTCGTAGGCGGCGTTGGTGATCGGCACGTAGCCCGTGTTCTGATGCCAGAAGGTCTGCACGAAGACGTCCGACAGATAGTTGAGGAACGCGGCCACGCCCGCGTAGTCACCCTTCGGATTGCCTTGCAGCACCCACAGGGTGGCGCCGCCGATGATGCTGTTCTGGGGCGCGCCTTCCACGTCCGACCAATACGGCATCTGGCTGGTGCCGAAATCGAACTTGGTGCTCTTCTTGAGGCCGCTGTAATAGGCCGAGGAGTTGATCAGCATGGCGCACTTGCCGTCGGCGAACAGCGGGTTGCCGTCGCCGCGCCGGCCGCCATAGGTGAAGACCTTGTCCTTCTGCCAGTCGGCAAGCTGCCGGATGTGCCTGACGTGCAGCGGGCTGTTGAAGACCAACTCGGTGTCGAGCCCGGCGAAGCCGTTCTCCTTGGTGGCGAAGGGCACGTTATGCCAGGCGCTGAAGTTCTCCAGCATGGACCACGACTGCCAGCCGATGGTGAAGCCGCACTCGGCGCCGCCCGAGGCGATGATCTTCTTCGAGAACTCGCCCATCTCCTCCCAGGTCTCCGGCGCGCCATCCAGGCCGGCCTTTTCGAAGGCCTTCTTGTTCCAGAACACCACCGGGGTCGAGGAGTTGAACGGCATGGACAGCAACTTGCCGTCGGTCGTCGTGTAGTAGCCGATGACGGCGGAGAGATAGCGGCTCTCATCGAAGGGTATGCCCTGGTCGGCCATCAACTGATAGACCGGATAGATCGCGCCCTTGGCCGCCATCATGGTCGCCGTGCCGACCTCGAACACCTGCATGATGTGGGGCGGCTTGCCCGAGCGGAAGGCGGCGATGCCGGCGGTCATGGTCTCGGTGTAGTTGCCCTTGTAAACCGCCTTGATCTCATACTCGGTCTGGCTCCGGTTGAAGCCGGCGGCGATGTCGTTGACGGTCTCGCCGAGCGCCCCGCCCATGGCGTGCCACCACTGAATCTCGGTCTGGGCGGCGGCCGGGCCGGCGAACCCGCCGATCGCGAGCGCCACCGCCACCGCGGCGAACTTTTTGGAATGAATCATGTCTTTATCTCCCTGTCGGTCTCTTGATTGACCATCCCCGTGCCCGATTTGGGCCGGCGGGGCTCTCTCGGCCGCCTCGCCTCCATGGGCTCTGCGTGCCGTGACGGCTTTGTTCCTGGGAAGGTTACGCCCATTCGGATGAGCTTGCCAACCACCCGTGACATCGGCGCCGGCGACGTGCGCGCAAGCTTCGGATAGAGTGGGGTCTCGGGCTCGGCTAGACCTGGGCGAGACCACGACCCATGAAGGACCGGACCATGCGCCTGAACGACGCCCTTAAGGGACGCCCACCCGAGCGACCCGCCTCTGCCGCCGCCGCGCTCTCCAAGCGCCACCTGGAGCTGGTGCGCGCGGCCTGCGCCTATATCGACGAACGCGACGGGCAGGGCATCACCCTGGCCCGCCTGGCCGAGGCGGTCGGCTTGAGCCCCTGGCACCTGCAGCGCCTGTTCAAGAAGGCGCTGGGGTTGAGCCCGCGCGATTATGCCGATGCCCGGCGTTCGCGCCGCTTCCGCGACGAGTTGAAGGACGGGGAATCCATCGCGGGCGCCACCTACGGCGCCGGCTACGGCTCGTCCAGCCGGGTCTACGAGCGCGCCAAGACGAAGCTCGGCATGACGCCTGCCTCCTACGCCAAGGGCGGCAAGGGCGCGCGCATCGCCTATGGGATCGTGGACTCGCCGCTCGGCCGCCTGTTGTTGGCCGCGACCGCCAAGGGCGTCTGCTTCGTCGCCCTCGGCGACGACGACCGGACCCTGGAGGGACGGCTGCGCGCCGAATTTCCCGAAGCCGACGAGATCGCGCACGACGACCGCACCATCGCGCCCGCCGCCGATGCCCTGTTGCGCCACTTGGCCGGCGAGGCCCCCCACATCGCGTTGCCGCTGGACGTGCGCGCCACCGCCTTTCAGCGCCGGGTCTGGCAGGAACTCGAGGCCATACCCTGGGGCGAGACGCGCAGCTACTCCGAGATCGCCGCGGCGCTCGGCCTGGCGCGCGGCCAGCGCGCGGTCGGGCGGGCCTGCGCCACCAACCCGGTGGCCATCGTCGTGCCCTGCCACCGGGCGCTGCGCGAGGACGGCCATCTCGGCGGCTACCGCTGGGGCCTGGAGCGCAAGGAGGCCCTGCTCAACGCCGAGGCGCTGATGAGTGAGGCGGGGCGCGAGCCGGACTAATACCCATTTATCCGTAAGGGATATTGCCCTTGCCCCGGCGCGGCGGCGCCGGATATACGGCATCCATGGCGGGGCCCTCTACCGACCCTACGATCCTGAAAGTGGCGCGGCGGGAGATTCCGCTCGTCGTGTCCCGCAACCCGCGCGCCCGGCGCATCATCCTGCGCCTGGACGGGCGGAGCGGCGCCGTGCGCCTGGTCCTGCCCAAGCGCACGGCGCTCAGAGAGGGGCTCGATTTCGCCAGGCAGAAGGCCGATTGGCTGATCGCGCAGATCGACGCCCGGCCGCCGCGCGTGCCCTTCGCCGAGGGCGCGGTGGTCCCGGTCCTGGGCGCCGACCACGTCATCCGACACCTGCCCGGCGCCCGGCGCGGGGTCTGGCGCGAGGACGGCGCGATCTACGTCTCCGGCTTCGCCGAGCATATGGCGCGCCGGGTCGGGGATTTCCTCAAGGCCGAGGCGCAGAGCGAGATCGCGCCCCGTGCCCGCGCCAAGGCGGCCGTCATCGAGCGCGAGATCCGGCGCATCGGCATCCGCCACATGACCAGCCGCTGGGGCAGTTGCGGCAGCGACGGGGCCTTGTGCTTCTGCTGGCGCCTGATCCTGGCGCCCGAGGCGGTGCTCGACTACGTGGTCGCCCACGAGGTGGCGCATTTGAGATACATGAACCACGGACCGCGCTTCTGGACCGTGGTGGCGCGCCTGACGCCGGACGCCGAGGGCGCGCGGGCCTGGCTCAAGGCGCACGGCGACACGCTGCTCGCCTACGGCTGATATCAACGCTCCTCGGTATTATTCGGGAATCGCCACGCCCGGGACCCAGACGTAGCCGTCCGGATCGACCAAGTAGCATTCGCGCAGGCCATGCGGCTTGTCGCGCGTCTCCGCCAGCACGGTATCGCCGCGCGCCCGGGCGCGCGCTTCGGCCGCGTCCGGGTCGATGCCGTAGAGCCTGAGCTCGACCCCGGCGCCGCGCTGCGCGCCATCGCCGGTGAGTGCGAGCAAGGGATGTTCCGAATAGGTGTGGTCGGCGTGCAGGATGAGGTCGTGGCCGTCGTGGCGCAGCACCGCGAAGTCGGCATCGCCGTAGACCGCCGTGAGCCCCAGCACCTGTTCGAGAAACGCGCGCGCGCGCGCGACATCGCGCACCAGAATATTGACCCCGGCGCCGCGTAGCGAGCGCCCGTACGCATCGGCGGCCATCCAGGGTTCGCCGCTGCGCCGCTTCATGCTCGCCACTCCTGCCAATTGCCGAGACCCGGAAGCCGGTCCAGGTTCGTACGCGTACGCTGGAAGGTCAAGCCTTGCGCCGCGCGGGCTCGGCGATACCGAGCGCTTTGACAAGCTCGCCCAGCTCGGCCTGCGCCCGCTTGCGGCTGGCGTTGGCGCGCGCGTCCTTCGGGTCCTCGGGCACGTCCAGAAGTGTCAGCCCGTGATAGAACAGCTCGCGGAACACCACACGCTCGCTGAAGCCGGGTTCGAGCCGGAAATGCAGGCGCTTGGACAAGAGCTCGAGCAGGCGCGCCATCTCGCGCGTGTTGCGCGCGTCGATATGGGCCAGGCGGTTGCGCATGACGATCCAGTCGATGGGCGCCCGGCCGTCGGCCGCGCGGCGCTCGTTCTCCTCCCGGACCATCCGGCTATAGGGGCTGGGTTCGAGCACCTCGTGCCGGTCGCGGTCGATGCGCGCCAGCACGTCGATGTCCAGGAAGCTGTCGTTGAGCGGCGTGATCAGGATGTCCGCCCGGGCGTGGCCGAGGCGCGACAGGTGGGACTCGCTACCGGGAGTGTCGATGACGATGAAACGGCAGTCCGCGAGCTCCCTGAGCGCGGCCTCGAAACGTACCTGCTCCTCGCGTTCCGCCGCCTGCCGGTCGCGCGCCGTGGAGCGTTCGAGGCGCCGGTGCATGGGCATGGCGATCTTCAGATTGTGCTTCTTGGCGAAGGCCTTGCGGTTGCTCATGTAGCGCGTGAGCGTCGCCTGGCGGCCGTCGAGATCCAGGCAGCCGACCCGGTGGCCGGCGTCGGCCAAGGCGATGGCGAGGTGCATGGCGGTCGTGGATTTGCCGGTGCCGCCCTTCTCGTTGCCGAGCACGATCACGGTCGGGCGCGCGCCGCGGGCCTCGGCAGCGGCGGCCGCGCTTCCGTCGGTCTCGAACTCGGGTTCGGCCACGCCCAGGGCCCGGGCGATCTCGCCGACCCGGGCCCGGACCTCGGCGGAGACCTCGCCCTCGGCGCGCGCGACCGTTTCCGCGATGCGGACCAGAAGCTCGGCCGACTCGGCCTGACCGGCGAGCGCGGCTATGGCCTTGAGCGCGCGCGCCCGGGCGCGCTCCGGCGCGGCGCGGAAATGCTGGACGAAGTCGTCGAACAGATCGACCGCGGCGTGGACCTCGAAGGCCTTGAGCCGCTCGACGCTCTCCAGAACCTGGTCGAGGGCGTGGCGCCGGGCGAAGCTGACCCCGTCCTCGGTCGAGGCGACGAAGGCGGCGCTCGCCATCGCGGCCGCGAGGAAGGGCTTGTTGCGCGTGCGCAGGGCGCCGGCGGCGAAGGGGCCCCTCAGTCGGCTGAGCAGTGCCACGTTCTCATTTCCCCCCGGGTCGAGCCGATTCCGGTGTCTTCGCGTCCGCTCGCGCGGGCCCGCGTCGACGAAAAGGGCGCCCCCAAGGCTTCGTCCGCCCGCCGGCGTGGTGCCCGGAGTGTAGCGCGGCGGACGGCTCCGTGGGAAAATTTTGCGCACGCCCGGGCGGTCGAGGCGCCAGCCTAATATCAACGCTCCTTGGTATTAGCTAAGGCTCGTTGCGCTGGTCGCGGCGCCGGGCCGCGGCGTCGCCTGCGTCCCGCTCCAGGCCTTGCCCGAGGCTGGCTCCCAGGGCGCGCAGGATGCGCGCGATCACCCCGCCCCCGCCC
>JACZWN010000095.1 GCA_022572105.1 Pseudomonadota bacterium
CGTTGGCGCCCGGGCCACCCGGGCCATTGGCCGGATCGCGCCCGGTGCCGATCTCGCGCGGGCCGTGAGGTGTCATCACCGTGGCCGCGACCGCCCAGGCCTCCGCGGATCCGCCGGCGTCGTCGCGCGCCTGCGCGCCCGGCGCCGGCCTGCGGTCGACCTCGCTCAGCTTGGCCTGGCGCAGGCCGCGGCCGGGCGCCAGGTACGAGATCGCCTCCAGGAGGTTGGTTTTGCCCGCGCCGTTGGGGCCGACGAGCACCACGGGGCGTCCGTCGGCCTCCACCTCGGCGCGGGCGTAGCAGCGAAAATTGCTGAGCGCGAGCCGGGACAGCCAGAGCGTCGGCCGCGTCCCGGCCGCGGGCACCAGGCCGTCGGCATTCGCGGGCCGTGGCTGGCGGAAAACGGCCTTACTGGTCGATGGGCTCGTCAATGGTCGCGCCGCTCAAACCCGCATGGGCATCAGCACGTAGAGCGCGCTCGAATCGGAGAGGTCGCGCACCACCGTCGGCGAGGCCGAATCGGCGAGGCTGATCTCCGCCGACTCGCCCTCGATCTGGCGGGCGATGTCCAGCAGGTAGCTCGAGTTGAAGCCGATCTCGATCTGCGGGCCGGCGTAGCTGATCGGGACGTCTTCGGTGGCGGTGCCGTTTTCCGGGCTGGTCGCGGACAGCCGAATGCTGCCGTCCTCGATGACCAGCTTCACCGCGCGGCTCTTCTCCGACGAGATGGTCGAGACGCGGTCGACCGCGTCGGCGAAGTCGCGGCAGTTTACCTTGACGATCTTGTCGTTGCCGACCGGGATCACCCGCTGGTAGTCCGGGAAGGTGCCGTCGATGAGTTTCGAAGAGAGCACCGTCGAATCGAAGGAGAAACGGATCTTGGTATCCGACAGCGCCACGTCGACCGGCTGGTCGGTCTCGTCGACCAGCTTGCGCAACTCGCCCACCGTCTTGCGCGGCACGATGACGCCGGGCATGTCGGACGCGCCGTCGGGCAAGGGCATCTCGAAGCGCGCCAGGCGATGCCCGTCGGTCGCCACCGCGCGCAGCACGTCGAGATCGTCGGTCTTGGCCGCGTGCAGGTAGATGCCGTTCAGGTAGTAGCGCGTCTCCTCGGTCGAGATGGCGAAACGCGTACGGTCGATCAGGTTCCTGAGCTCGCCCGGCTGCAGCGTGAACGTGTGCGGCAGGTCGGCCGCGCCGGCGCTCGGGAAGTCCTCCTTCGGCAAGGTCGCCAGGGTGAAGACCGAGCGCCCGGCTTTGATCGTGATCTGCGCACCGTCGCCGCCGGTCGAGATTTCGACCTGCGCACCCTCGGGCAGCTTGCGGACGATGTCATAGAGCGTGTGCACCGGAGCCGTGGTTGCCCCGGGCTCCGTCATCTCGACCGGGACCGCATCGACGATGGTCAGATCCATGTCGGTGGCGGTCAGGGCGAGGTTCCCGTCGCTCACGTCGATCAGTACGTTGGAGAGGATCGGTATCGTGTTGCGGCGCTCGACGGCACTTTGCACATGGGCCAGCGTCTTCAGGAGCGCGGCGCGTTCGATGGTCAGTTTCATGGTGATTCGAATGGTCTATCGGGCTGTGAATGACAATCGTGCCGGACCCGGTTCGCTGCCGCCAACGGCGCCCCGAACCAAGGCCCTTGGGCTATATCCGAACCGTTTCCCGGGAACCAGGTGGGATCGCCCTGGGTACGGTCGCCCAGTATAGCGTGCGGGCGCCCGAAACGTAAGCTTTAAGCGCATTTACAGGGCGTTTTCGGGGACCGCCGGAAAGCCCTCGACAAACCGCGCCGGAACCGGCCCGGAATCGGGTCCTCGGCGGCCCTTTCAGCGCTCCTTGGTATTAAGCCTCCAGCATCCGGCGCAGAAGCTCGATATCCTCGGCAAACGAGGAGTCGGCGGCCTTGAGCTCCTCGATCCTGCGCACCGCGTGCATGACCGTGGTGTGGTCGCGTCCCCCGAACTTGCGGCCGATCTCCGGCAGCGAGCGCGAGGTCAGCTGCTTGGACAGGTACATGGCGACTTGGCGCGGGCGCGCGACGGCGCGCGCGCGCCGGGCCGAGTGCATGTCGGTCACGCGCACGTTGAAGTGCTCGGAGACGCGCTTCTGGATTTCCTCGATGGTCACCCGCCGGTCGTTGGCGCGCAGCAGGTCGTGGAGCACCTCCTGGGTCGTTTCCAGCGTGATCGGGCGCCCGACGAGCGTCGCGTGCGCCACGATCCGGTTGAGCGCGCCTTCCAGCTCGCGCACGTTCGAGGTGATCTTGTGGGCCAGGAACTCCAGCACCTTGGCCGGGATGTCCGGCTCCGACCGCTCGGCCTTGGACTGCAGGATGCCGAGGCGCAGCTCGTAGGTGGTCGGATGGATGTCGGCGACCAAGCCCCAGCCGAGGCGCGAGCGCATGCGCTCCTCGACCCCTTCGAGGTCCGAGGGGCTCTTGTCGGCGGAGATCACCACCTGGCGGTTTTGGTCGACGAGCGCGTTGAAGGTATGGAAGAACTCCTCCTGGGTCGCGTCGCGTCCGCCGATGAACTGGACGTCGTCGATCATCAGCACGTCGACCGAGCGGAACTGGTCCTTGAAGGCCATGGTGTCCTTCGTCCTGAGCGCGCGGACGAACTGATACATGAACTTTTCCGCCGAAAGGTAAATGATCCGCCGCTGGGGATAGCGCGCCCCGATCTCCCAGGCGATGGAGTGCATCAGGTGGGTCTTGCCGAGACCCACGGGCCCATAGAGAAACAGCGGGTTGAACGGCACCACGGGCGCCTCGGCCACGCGCCTGGCCGCGGCATAGGCCAGCTCGTTCGGCTTGCCGACGATGAAGTTCTCGAAGGTGAAGCGCTCGTCGAGCGGCGCGCTCAGGTCGAGGTGCGAGGTCTCCGGCTCGGGGCTCGAGCGCGCGCTGATCGGCGCAACGGCCCGGCGCGCGGCGCGCGGCGCCTCCGCGACCCTGGGCGCGCATTTCGGCTTCGGCTCGGGGCGCGGCGGCGGTTGGACCACGATCTCGATGCTTGAGATTCCGATGCCTTCTTCCTGCCACAGCATCTGGATGCGTTCGGAGTAGTGGCTGACCACCCAGTCGCGCATGAAGCGCGTCGGCACGGACATGCGCACGACGCCCCGCTTGGCGCTTACCATGGTCAGCGGCTTCAGCCAGCTCCGAAAGGCGGCGTCGCCTACCTCCGCGCGCAAGCGCCCGCGGACCCGCGCCCACTGCTCGCTGTCGCTCAGGTCGCCCCGTTCATCGCTGAGCATTGCCATGACTCCCGCTCCCCCGCACCGCTTGCAACCTCAGAACCCGCTAAGCCTTTGACGGGTCGAGGTCGAAACGCGCCCTTCTCATGAACGCCGGACCGAGGTCTCGACGCAACGATCTGCCGTGCCGCAGTCCCGGTGCCGGGCGATCCCGCGTGGCCGGCGCGTTCGCGTGAGCGCGCGGGGATCGAATCTTTCTTTCGCCTGTGGATACGAGGATGCAAGAGTCGATCATAGTTGGCGGTAGGTCCTGACAACCCTGAACTAACGGACTTCGGGCTTATTGCGGGTGGAAAGATTACTTAAGCCTCCCGCGCCAAACGCTTTTTATTATTGTTATCCCCACGTCTTTATACCCACTCTCAAAAACAGCCCATAAGTAACTGTCCTAGCGGGTTTATTTTATTTATTATATATTCGGCTTTACTTATCCGAACGCCCTTGGGCTCGTTCGTTCAAATGTACCCGTCACACTCTCCCATGACAAGCGGTCCGAAAAGAGAACGCGACATTTTTTTCGTTTCCGAGTCGGCCCACGCAGGCCGAATCGCGTATCGACGGGCCGTAGGCCGCAAATCTATCCGAGCCCGCGGGCGCGGTCACGGCCGAAAGATTTTTTCGCGCGCGTTTTACATTTCCTCAAGATAACGCCGCGCCGAGGGCTCGACGCCAAGGGCCCCAGCGCGGCCGTCGTTCGATAGTTCGGTGATATGAAATGCCGCGCCCATCGGGAAACGGGCGCGGCGTGATGCGAAGGAGCCGATTGCGAAGGCGCGTGGCGAGCGCCGCCGCGCTCAACCCATCGTCTTGATGCGCGAAGACAGGCGCGACAGTTTTCGCGCCACCGTGTTCCGGTGCATCACGCCCACGCGGACGCCGCGATGGAGTTCCGGCTGCGCGTTCTTGAACGCGCTTTGCGCCGCCTCCTTGTCGCCGCTCGCGATCGCGAGCTCGACGTTTTTCATGAAGCTGCGCAGACGGCTCCTGCGCGAGCGATTGATCACCGCGCGGCGCGCGTTGCGACGGATCCGCTTCTTGGCGGAGGCGTGGTGGGCCATGCACTTGACCTGCTGCTCAAGTTTTATCGCGGAAGGCCGGGGTTATAGCGCCGGGCCGCAGTGCCGTCAAGGTGCCCGCGGATTCCGTGAAAATCACAACGGCGGGCGCCGGAGGCCTCGCCCAACTTCCGAACAATTCTTTGTTTTTTCAACGGTTTGTCCATTCCGCCGGGCGCTTGTCGAGGAACGCCGCCATGCCCTCTTTCTGGTCCTCGGTAGCGAAGGCGGAATGAAACAGCCGGCGCTCGAACCTGACGCCTTCGGCCAGCGTCGTTTCGTAGGCGCGGTTGATCGACTCCTTGACCATCATGGCTGCGGGCCGCGACTGCGACGCGATCTTGCCGGCCACCTCCATCGCCTCGTCGAGCAAGCGCTCGACCGGCACGACGCGTGCGACCAGGCCGGTGCGTTCGGCTTCCTGCGCGTCCATCATGCGGCCGGTCAGACACATGTCCATGGCCTTCGACTTGCCGACGAGGCGCGGCAGGCGTTGCGTGGCGCCGGCGCCGGGCAGGATGCCGAGGGTGATTTCCGGTTGCCCGAACTTCGCGGTCTCGGCGGCGATGATGATGTCGCACATCATCGCGAGCTCGCAGCCGCCGCCCAAGGCAAAGCCCGCCACCGCCGCGACCGTCGGTTTGCGCACCCGCGTCAGGCGCTCCCAGTTGCGGGTGATGAAGTCCTCCTTGTAGGCGTCCATGTAGGACTTGTCCTTCATCTCCCCGATGTCGGCGCCGGCGGCGAAGGCCTTCTCGGAACCGGTGAGCACGATGCAGCCGATGCCGTCGTCCGCCTCGAGGTCGTCGAGCGCCCGTTCCAACTCATCCATCAACGCTCCACACAGCGCGTTGAGCGCCTTCGGGCGGTTGAGCGTGATCAGGCCGACGTTATCTTTTATTTCAACAATTATATGCTCGTAGGCCATTGGCCTTGTCCTCCGGATCCTCTTTTTGCGACAGGCTTTCGGCGCCGACGCCGGGTGCTGCGTGTCATTCCGGCCGCAGCGTGAAACGGACGACCAGGGCGCCGTCGTCTCCCACGAAGCCGAGGCGGAGCAACTCGCCTTCGCGCTGGAACAGGGCTTCGGCCTTGGCCCGCCATCCCAGGTTCGGCAGGGTGCCGAGATAGAAGGCGGTCACCGCGGCGCGGCTGACCGCCCCTTCCGCATAGGCTTCCACGATCCGCCCGGCGGGCTTGTCGAAGACCACGCCCGCATCCGGCACCTCGGCCAGGCCGGGCATGAGCGGCAGGTCCGCCACGCCGGCCATGAAGGCCGCGGCCTCCTCGGCCAAGGCCGCCGGGGCCGGTCCCTGCGCGCCGAGCGCCGATAGCGCGAGCAGGAAAGTGCTGGCGAGCCCGGCCAAGCGTCTCGGCAATGGCGGCAACGGTCGATATCCCATGGCGGCCTTCTCTACCCTAGCGTTGCCGCGTCGCACAATAGAAAGTCGAGCGGTTCGACTGAACCATCCGGCGGATGCCGCCCGTGGCCGCCGGATCGCAGGTGCAGCCCGGGCAGCGCGCGCCCGCGCGCCCGTAAACCGCCCAGGAATGCTGGAAATAGCCCAGCTCGCCGGAGGCCTGGACATAATCGCGCAGCGACGAGCCGCCGGCGTCGATGGCGCGCCCGAGCACGTCTCGCACGGCGCGGACCAGGCGCTCGGCGCGGCCGCCCTGGACCGTGTAGGCCTTGCGCCGCGGCGAGATGCCGGCGAGGAACAGGCTCTCGCAGACGTAGATGTTGCCCAACCCCGCGACCACCCGCTGGTCCATGAGCGCCGCCTTGATCGGGCTGCGCTTGCCGGCCAGGCGGCGGGCCAGTTCCGGGCCGTTGAAGTCGTTGCCGAGCGGCTCGGGCCCGAGCCCCGCGAGCAAGGGGTGCGAGTCGAGCTCGGATTCGGCGATCAGGTCCATCATCCCGAAGCGGCGCGCGTCGTTGAAGCGCAGCTCCCGGCCCTCGTCGGTCTCCAGGATCACGTGATCGTGCTTGTCCGGCGCCGCGCCCGCGCCATTGCGGCCCGTGCCATTGCAGCCCGCGCCATTGCAAATGGTCAGGCGGCCGGACATGCCCAGGTGGCAGAGCAGCACCTGGCCGTCGTCCAGATAGATCAGGATGTACTTGGCGCGGCGCCCGATCCGGGTCACCCGCCGGCCTTCGAGGCGCTGGGCGAAGTTCGCGGGGAACGGAAACCTGAGACCCGCGCGCCGTTGATCGACGCGCACCAGGCGGCGCCCCACCAGGTGTGGCCGCAGGCCGCGCACGATGGTCTCGACTTCGGGCAGTTCGGGCATGGGAGGCTCTTTTTTCGGGGTTTCGCCGGGTCGTTGCTCTCGGGGGCCACAGTTGCTCTGCGGGGGCCACAGTTGCTCTCGGGGCCACAGTAGCGCGAAGCCGGAGGGCGCGCTATGGTCCCCGCGCAATGCCCGCGAAACCCACCGACGAGGCCGACCCCCCAACCTCGGCCACCACGCACTTCGGTTACCAGGAGGTGCCCGAGGCCGAGAAGGGCGCGCGCGTACGCGGCGTCTTCGAGAGCGTGGCCACGCGCTACGACCTCATGAACGACCTCATGTCGGGCGGCGTGCACCGGCTCTGGAAGGCGGCCATGATCGACTGGCTCAACCCGCGGCCGGGGACGAGCCTGGTCGACGTGGCCGGCGGTACGGCGGACGTGGCGCTGCGGGTGCTCGACCGCGTGGGGCCTGAGCGCGCCGGACCGGTCGTGATCTGCGATCTGACGCCCGGGATGATCGCCGTCGGCCGGGACCGGGCGATCGACCGCGGGCTGCTCGCCCGGCGCTGTCCGGGCGGGCTGCACTGGGTCTGCGCCGACGCGCAGGCCCTGCCGCTCGCCGAGTGCTCGATGGACGCCTACACCATCGCCTTCGGGCTGCGCAACGTGACCCGGATCGGGCGCGCGCTCGAGGAGGCGCGGCGGGTGCTCAAGCCCGGCGGGCGGTTCCTGTGCCTGGAGTTCAGCCGGGTCGCGGTGCCGCTCGTCTCCGAGCTCTACGACCTCTACTCCTTCACGGTGCTGCCGGCCTTGGGCGCGCTCGTGACCGGCGACCGCGCCGCCTACCAATACCTGGCCGAGAGCATCCGCCGCTTTCCGGCCCAGGACGAGCTCGCCGCCATGATGGAGGCGGCCGGCCTCGGCCAGGTCCGCTACCGGAACCTGAGCGGCGGCATCGCGGCGCTCCATTCCGGCTGGCGGATCTAAGGTTAGGATTCTCCCGGGCCATGCTACGCACCCTCCGCTCGCTTTGGCGCTTGGCGTTCATCGCCCGCACGCTGGCCCGGCACGACGTGCTCGGCGCACTCGACGAACTGCGGGTCGTCCCCGGAATATCCTGGCTGGCGCGGCTGGTGTTCTGGCGCCGCGCCGAGGGCCGGCCCGGGCAGAAGCTGGCGCGCGCGCTCACCGACATGGGGCCGAGCTTCATCAAGCTGGGCCAGTTCCTCTCGACCCGCGCGGATCTGCTGGGCGAGCAGCTGGCCGCCGATCTCTCCGAGCTCCAGGACCGGCTGCCGCCGTTCGCGAGCCATGAGGCCCGCGCCACCATCGAGGCCGAGCTGGGCCGTCCGCTCGACGAGCTGTTCGAGAGCTTCGACGACACACCGATCTCGGCCGCCTCGATCGCCCAGGTGCACCTGGCGGTGACCGCGGCCGAGGACGGACAGCCGGCACAAAAATCGGCGGTCAAGGTCCTGCGGCCCGGCATCGAGCGCGCCTTCGAGCGCGACCTGGAGCTGCTCTACTGGCTGGCCGGGCTGGTCGAGCGCACGCAACCGCGCCTGCGCCGCTTCAAGCCGGTCGCCGCCGTGCGCCTGTTCGAGGAGACGGTGCGCATCGAGATGGACCTGCGCATGGAGGCGGCGGCCGCCTCGGAGCTGGCCGACAACTTCGCCGAAGACCCCAGTTACAGCACCCCGCCCATCGATTGGCAGCGCACCTCGCGCCGGGTGCTGACTATGGGTCAGGTCGGCGGCATACCGCTCGACGACCGCGCGGCGCTGCTGGCCGCCGGCCACGACCTGCGCGAGGTGCTGACCAAGGCGGCCGCCATCTTCTTCAAGCAGGCCTTCCGCGACGGCTTCTTCCACGGCGACCAGCACCCGGGCAACATGTTCGTCGACGAGGCCGGCAATATCGTCGCCGTCGATTTCGGCATCATGGGCCGGCTCGACCGCAAGACGCGGACCTTCCTGGCCGAGATGTTGCTGGCGCTGCTGGCGCGCGATTACCGGCGTCTGGCCGAGATCCACCTCGAGGCCGGCTACCTGCCCGCCGGCCAGCCGCACGACCTCTTCGCCCAGGCGCTACGCTCGATCTCGGAGCCGGTCTTCGACCGGCCGCTCCAGGAGATCTCCTTCGCCCGCCTGCTCGCCCGGATGCTGCAGCTCAGCGAATCCTTCGACCTGCCGGTCCAACCGCAGCTCCTGCTTCTGCAGAAGAACATGATGATGGCCGAGGGGGTGAGCCGCCGGCTCGATCCGGAGCTCAACATCTGGACCCTGGCCGAGCCGCTGATCGAGGCCTGGGTAGTCGAAAACCGTGGGCCCGAGGCCCGCGCGCGCGGGGTGATCCAGGACCTGGGGCGGACCTTCGAGAGCCTGCCGCGGTTGGTGGCCGACGTGGAGCAGGTGGCCGCCGACCTGACCTCGGGCGGCCTGCGCCTGCACCCCGAGAGCCTGGAGGCCCTGAATAGCCAGGGTGCCCAGCGAAGCGCGCGCTGGGCCCTCTGGATCGCGCTCCTGGCGCTCGCCGTCGCCGCGCTGGCTGCTTTTTAACGATCGCCGCGCTGGCGGCGTTTTAACGGGGGATTAGGAAAGTTTCGCCACCACTTCGGGCGCCGAGCCTTGCCAGGACACGGCCCGGCCCTTACCTTATCTACGACGACGAACCGTGAAATAGGGCGAAATGACAGTCCTCGCCGGAAAACGCATCCTGCTGGTGGTCTCGGGCGGCATCGCCGCGTACAAGACCCTGGAGCTGATCCGCCGCCTGCGCGAGCGGGCGGCGAGCGTGCGCTGCGTGCTGACCGCGGGCGGCGCCCAGTTCGTGACGCCCTTGTCGCTGGCGGCCTTGAGCGAGCAGAAGGTCCACAGCGAGCTGTTCTCGCTCATCGAGGAATCGGAGATGGGCCACATCCGCCTGTCGCGCGAGGCGGATCTCGTCGTGGTCGCGCCGGCGAGCGCCGATTTGCTCGCCAAGATGGCCCACGGCCGGGCCGACGACCTGGCCTCGACGGTACTGCTGGCGACCGACAAGTCCATACTGGTGGCGCCCGCCATGAACGTACGCATGTGGGAGCACGCCGCCACCCAAGCCAATCTGAAGACCCTGGCCGAACGGGGTGTACGTGTCGTCGGGCCCAACGAGGGCGACATGGCCTGTGGCGAGTACGGCATGGGCCGCATGGCCGAGGCGGACCAGATCCTGGCCGCCATCGAGGGCTTTTTCGCGGTCGATGCGCGCTTGAGCGGCCGGCGCGCGCTGGTCACCAGCGGCCCCACCTACGAGGCGATCGACCCGGTGCGCTATCTCGCCAACCGCTCCTCGGGCCGCCAGGGCCACGCCGTCGCCCAGGCGCTGGCGCGCCTCGGCGCCGAGACGACGCTGGTCACCGGGCCGAGCCATCTCGCCGACCCGGCCGGGATCGAGGTGGTGCACATCGAATCGGCCGCGGAGATGCTGAACGCCTGCCGCGAGGCGCTGCCCGTGGACGTGGCGGTCTGCGCCGCGGCGGTCTCCGACTGGCGCGTGGCCGAGGTCAGCGCGCAGAAGCTGAAGAAGAACGGCGGCGCCCCGCCCAGCCTCGATCTGGTCACCAATCCGGACATCCTGGCCAGCCTCGCCGGCGCCGGCAACGCGCGCCCGCGCCTCGTCATCGGCTTCGCCGCCGAGACCGAGAACGTCATCGAGCACGCCCGGTCCAAGCTCGAAGCCAAGGGCTGCGACTGGATCCTGGCCAACGACGTTTCGCCCGGCACCGGCACCTTCGGCGGGGCCGAGAACACCATCCACCTGATCGATGGCAGCGGCGCCAGCGCCTGGGCGCGCATGACCAAGGAAGCGGTGGCCGAGAAGCTCGCCGAGCGCATCGCCGATCACCTGGAGACCCCGGCCGGGAGCGGCGGCGAATGAGCCGGCGCGAGGTGCCCCTGCAGCGCCTGCCCCACGGCGCCGGCCTGGCGCTGCCCGACTACGCCACCGAGCTGAGCGCCGGCGTCGACCTGCTGGCGGCGATCGAGGCGGACGTGGTCCTGCAACCGGGCGAGCGCAAGCTGATCCCCAGCGGCATCGCCATCGCGCTGCCCGCCGGCACCGAGGCCCAGGTCCGGCCGCGCTCGGGCCTGGCGCTCGAGCACGGGGTCACGGTGCTCAACGCGCCGGGCACGATCGATGCCGATTACCGCGGCGAGGTCGGCGTGATCCTGATCAACCACGGCGACGCGCCCTTCACCGTGACCCGCGGCGCGCGCATCGCCCAGATGGTGATCGCGCCGGTCACTCAGGCGAGCTGGCGCGAGGTCGAGCGCCTCGAGGACAGCGCGCGCGGCGCCGGCGGCTTCGGCTCGACCGGATCGGCCGCGCGCAAGGCGGGCACCGGAGGCGTCTGAGAACCATGCTGCGTCTGTCGAAAAAGCTGCTCTTCGCCATCGAGGCCGTGGTCGACATCGCCTACCACGCCGGGCCCGGCCCGGTGCGCTCGACCGATATCTCGCGGCGCCAGGGAATCCCGCGGCGCTACCTGGAGCAGGTGCTCCAGGAGTTGGTGCGCAAGGACGTCCTCTCGGGCCAGCGCGGCCCGCGCGGCGGTTACCGCCTGGCGCGCGAGCGCCGGCGCATCACCATGGGCGAGATCGTGCGCATCGTGCGCGAACTGGAAGGCACCGGCGACCCGGCGAGCGAGCCCGACGGTTCGGAGATCGGCGTCAAGGTGGTGCGCCCGATCTGGATCGAGATGCAGCGCGAGGTCATGGAGCGCTTCGACGCCATGACGATCGAGGAGCTGTGCAACCGGGCGCGCGAGCGGAACATCGCCAGCGAAGCCGCCAAGGTCCCCGACTTCAGCATCTGACCATGGTGAATCGAGTCGACCATCGCGCAGCCGGGAAAGCGTCTCATGCCTGAGCCGCTGCGCGCCCCGGCCCCGGCGGCCCCCGGAGAGTTCCGCGGCCGGATCTACGACTCCATCCTCGGGACCATCGGGGCGACGCCGCTGGTGCGCCTGTCCAAACTGGCCGCCGCCCACCGCGTCGAGGCCGACATCCTCGGCAAGTGCGAATTCTTCAATCCGCTGTCCTCGGTCAAGGACCGCATCGGCCTCTCCATGATCGAGGCGCTCGAGGCGGAGGGAAAGATCGGCCCCGAGACCGTGATCGTCGAGCCGACCAGCGGCAACACCGGCATCGCGCTCGCCTTCGTCTGCGCCGCCAAGGGCTACCGCCTGATCCTGACCATGCCCGAGACCATGTCGGTCGAGCGGCGCAGGATGCTGCGCCTGCTGGGCGCCGAGCTGGTGCTGACCGACGGCGAGCAAGGCATGGCCGGGGCCGTGGCCATGGCGGAGAAGCTGCTCGCGGACCTGCGCGACGCGGTCATGCCGCAGCAGTTCAACAACCCGGCCAACCCGGCGATCCACCGCCTGACCACCGCCGAGGAGATCTGGAAGGATACCGGCGGGGCCGTCGACGTCGTGGTCAGCGGCATCGGCACGGGCGGGACGCTGACCGGCGCCGGCGCCGCGCTCAAGGCCTACAAGCCCGAGGTCCGGATGGTCGCGGTGGAGCCGGAGGACAGTCCGGTGCTCGCCGGCGGGCCGCCGGGCGCGCACAAGATCCAAGGCATCGGCGCCGGCTTTATTCCGGAGGTCCTGGACATCGCGCTCATCGACGAAGTCATCGGGATCGGCAACGACACGGCCTTCACCGTAGCCCGCGAGGCCGCCAGGATCGAGGGCGTGCCGGTCGGCATCTCCTCGGGCGCGGCGCTGGCCGCGGCGCTCGAGGTGGGCGCCCGGCCCGGCATGACGGGCAAGATGATCGTCGCCATCCTGCCCTCCTTCGCCGAGCGCTATCTCACGACGGACCTGTTCGAGGGCATGTAATACCAAGGAGCGTTGATAATGACCCATAGAGACGGTTTCCCAAGGCTTTCGGCCAGGAGCGCGTGGCGTAGCGATGCGGGACATCGCAAGCCATGCGCGACGCAGCCCGAAAGCCTTGGGAAACCGCCGTTCCGGTCGGGCAGGCGAACCGCCGGAGGGCGTCGGGAAGCCTTGACGATGTCC
>JACZWN010000096.1 GCA_022572105.1 Pseudomonadota bacterium
CGCCGGTCCCGTGAGCTGGAAACCCGGACCCGGGAGAACCGCCGCGCGGTTCAGGAGCGGCTGGAACGCCGTGACGCCGAGGCCCGGCAACCCGGACGGCGGCGCGCCAACCAGCCGCTCGCCGGAGTATTGGGCGTTGGCGCGGTCGGCGGCCAGGCTGTTCAGAATCTGCACCCGGGTCGCGCGTGGCGTCACCTCGGGCGCGCCGTCCGGCACGCTGGCCAGGTTGGGGAAGCTGGTCGACTGCATGTACCCGGCCTGGCCCTGGGACAGCCCGACCTTGGTCGGCGCCTGGTCCTCCGCGAACCAGCCGGTCGGATCGGCCCAGTCCGGCACCGCCGAGCAACCGCCCAGGACGAGCGGCAGCGCCAGGAGCCCCTTCAACAGGTGCGTTATGCGCCGCGCGCGGCCTGCGCGCCGCGTCGCGGTACGGTCATCTGCCAGGTTCATCGCCGCCGCCGCTTCCATCATTCACACCCCCGGGCATTCACGCCCCCTTAGGACACGCGCCTCAAGCTTGCATTATCCCAGCTTGAGCGATAGGTCAAACCTCCCGCCATTACCTATTGACACCCGGCGCCTCCCGATTAACTTGCGCGGCAACCGCCGATGTTGCAATGCGGTAGCATGAGCCGACCGCCGAACGTCCGCCGCGATCAGGCCGTTTCGAAACATAAAGGAAATGATGATGGCTGAGCAACAGACCCCGGACCGCGAGCCGCCCGACCCGGTCGAGATGTCCCGCTCGATGGCCGAGATCGCCGAGCGCAGCCAACGGCTGGTCGCCGAGTTCGTGGGGCGGCAGAAAGCCGGCGACGGTGTGCCCAACCCCGACCCGCTGAACATCGGCGACGCGTTCATGGAAATGACCGCGCGCATGATGGCCGACCCGGCCAAGGTGATGCAGGCCCAGATGAACCTCTGGAACGACTACATGAAGCTCTGGCAGTCGACCACCCAGCGCCTCGTGGGCGAGCCGGCCGAGCCGGTCATCGAGCCGGAGGCCGGCGACCGCCGCTTCACCCACGAGTCCTGGGACGAGAACCATCTGTTCGACTTCATCAAGCAGTCCTATCTGCTGACCGCGCGCTGGATGCAGTCGACGGTGCGCGACGTCGAGGGCATGGACGACAAGACCGCCCAGAAGGTCGACTTCTACACCCGCCAGTTCGCCGACGCCATGGCGCCTTCGAACTTCGTCATGACCAACCCCGAGGTCCTGAGCGCGACGATCGAGAGCGGCGGCGAGAACCTGGTCAAGGGCCTGAAAAACCTGCTCGACGACCTGGAGCGCGGCAAGGGCCGGCTCGACATCAAGATGACCGACACCGAGGCCTTCGAGCTGGGCCGCAACGTCGCGGTCACGCCGGGCAAGGTCGTCCACCAGACCGATCTGATGCAACTGATCCAGTACCAGCCAACCACGGACAAGGTGTACAAGCGGCCCCTGCTGATCATCCCGCCGTGGATCAACAAGTACTACATCCTCGACCTGCGCGAGAAGAATTCCTTCATCAAGTGGGCCGTCGCCCAAGGCTTCACGGTGTTCATCGTATCCTGGGTCAACCCGGACGAAACGCTGGCCGCCAAGACCTTCGAGGACTACATGACCGAGGGGCCGCTGGCCGCGCTGGACGCCATGGAGAAGGCGACCGGCGAGCGCGAGGCCAACGTGATCGGCTACTGCCTCGGCGGCACGCTCCTGGCCTGCACGCTGGCCTACATGAAGGCCGAGAAGGACGATCGCGTCAAGAGCGCGACCTTCCTCGCCGTCTTGACCGACTTCGAGGAGGCCGGCGAGCTCAGCGTGTTCATCGACGAGGAGCAACTGACCGCCCTCGAGCAAAAGATGCAGGAGCAGGGCTACCTGGAAGGCGCCCACATGGCGACCAGCTTCAACATGCTGCGGGCCAACGATCTGATCTGGTCGTTCGTGGTCAACAACTACCTCTTGGGCAAGGACCCCTTCCCCTTCGACCTCTTGTACTGGAACTCCGATTCGACGCGCCTGCCGGCGGCCATGCACATCTACTACCTGCGCAAGATGTACCAGGAGAACCTGCTGGTGCAGCCGGGCGGCCTGACCCTCAACGGGGTGGCGATCGACCTGACCACGATCGAGACGCCGGCCTTCATGCTGTCGACCAAGGAGGACCACATCGCGCCCTGGAAATCGACCTACGCCTTGACCCGGCTGTTGTCCGGCCCGGTCAAGTTCGTGCTCGCCGCCGCCGGCCACATCGCCGGCGTGGTCAATCCGCCGGCGGCCGACAAGTACTCCCACTGGACGGGCACCAAGAACCCGGAATCGCCGGACGACTGGCTGGCCGGCGCCAAGGAGCACCCCGGCTCCTGGTGGCCGGTCTGGGCCAAGTGGGCCGGGCGCCACGGCGGCGGCAAGGTCGAGGCGCGCGTGCCCGGCGACGGCAAGCTCGAGATCATCGAGGACGCGCCGGGCTCCTACGTCAAGGTGCGCGCCCAGGACTGAGCGACGGCCGGGGCGGTTGCGGCGTTCTCGGTCATATCCGGCGTTCTGCTCGGGCTTATACCAGCGAGCATCTCTTTACATCGTTCGGATCGCCGGGCCGTCGAAGGGACTCGGGGATTAGGTGCTGGAAGGCTAGAGCAGGAACTCGTCCTGGAGCGCCTTGGCGAGGTCGTCGCCGAAGCTGGCGCTCTTGTGGATGATCGGCACCGTCGGCGGCAGCATCTTCAGGTTGGCATCGTCCGGGTCCAGGCTGGTGATGACCGCGACCCCGATGTTGCGCGTCGCCGGCATGGCCTTGAGCGCGATGCACAGGTCGATGCCGTCCAGGTCCGGCATGACCGCGGAGACGATCATGAGATCGGGCAGCGTCCGGGCGGCGAACTCGAGCGCCTTGTAGCTGTTGCCGAAGCTGGTCACCCGGTAGCCGCACTCGGTCAGCTCGCGCTCGATGACCCGGGTCGCGACGCCGGGCTGCATGACCAGGACCACCTCGATCTCGCGCACGTCGATTTCGTCCGGATCGAAGGCCCCCTTGGCCGGCAGGCGGCGCACGAGATGGGCGGCCGTCTCCTCCTTGTCCACGGGCTCCGACAACAGATCGAGAAGCGTCTCGCCGTAGACGGCCAGATGGGCCAGGACATGCGCATCGTCCGGCGACAGGGAGGCGATGTAATCGTCGAAGCGCTGGGCGGCGACGCTCACCAGCGGCAGCTCGAAGCCGTTGGCGCCGCCGACCAGCATGACCGCGACGCGCCGGGCATCGCGCAAGACCTCGTCGACCGGGCGGCTGCCGGCGATCGCCTCGTTCAGGTGGCTCAGTAAGTTTTTCAGGTCCTCGGCGGCGTCCTCGAGGAACTCCCCGCGCAGGGCCTGGAACGTGGCGTCGGCCCCGTCGGCGGCGGGTGCGCTCTTCCCATCGTGCATTGCTGAGCCCTCCCATGGCCTCCTTGTCGAGCCGGGCGCGACGCCGGGTGGCGAAACGCACTGCAACCGTTTTCCTATAGCCCACCTAGCCTTTCGATATGGTTAACGCAGTGCTAATCCGCCCCGGCGCCGATCAGGACGAGAAAGCGCCGTCCCCGGCCAGGCGCGCCCGGTAGTGGCCGGCCAAGTCCCGGTAATGCGCGACGATCCAGGCCGCCTCGCCGCGTTCCTCCTCGCGCAGGTCGCGGGCGTAGCGCGCCGGTATCCCGGCCCAGAGCTGGCCGGACTTGACGGTCTTGCCGGGCGTGACCACCGCGCCGGCGGCGACCATGGCGCCGCTTTCCACCACGGCCCGGTCGAGGATTACCGCGCGCATGCCGATGAAGGCCCCATCCTCGACCGTGCACGCGTGGATGAGCGCCATGTGCCCGACCACCACGTCGTTGCCGATATGGGTCGGCTCGCCACCGCCGATCTCGCGGTAATCGCCCTCGCGGGGGTCGTTGCAATGGACGATCGTGCCGTCCTGCAGGTTGGTGTTGCGCCCGACGCGGATCTTGTTGACGTCGCCGCGCAGCACGCAGCCGTACCAGATCGAGGCGCCGGGGCCGATCACCACGTCGCCGATGACGACCGCGGTCTCGGCGATGAAGGCGTCCTCGGCGATCGTCGGGCTGATGCCCCGGTACGGCAGGATCAATCCGGTCATGGCGGCCTCCTTTTGCTCAAGCCAACGGCGGGGGCGGCTCGAGCCCGGCGGTCTCTGGATAGCCGAGCATGAGGTTCATGTTCTGCACCGCCTGCCCGGACGCGCCCTTGCCCAGGTTGTCGAGCAGCGCCACCAGGACGGCGTGGCCCTCGGCCTGGTTGGCGAAGACGTGGAGGCGCACCTCGTTGGTGCCGTTCAGCCCTTCGGGATCCAGGTGGTCCATGGCGCCGGTTTCCTCGAGCGCGGCGACGGTGACGAAGCGCCGGCCCCGGTAGTGGGCGGCGAGCGCGGCGTGGAGTTCGGCCGCCCGCGGCGGTCCCGGCAGCGCGGCCAGATGCAGCGGGATCTGGACGATCATGCCCTGGCGGAAGCGCCCGACGCTGGGTACGAGGAGCGGGCGCACGGCGAGGCCGCCGCGGACCTGGATTTCCGGCACGTGCTTGTGCGTCAGGCCGAGGCCGTAGACCCGAAACGGGGCCGCGATGTGCCCAGCGGCGTGCGAATTCTCGAACCTCTCGATCAGCTTCCGGCCGCCGCCGCTGTAGCCGGAGACGGCGTTGATGGTGATCGGCGCGTCGGCCGGAAGCAGCCCGGCCGCGATCAAGGGATGGATGAGCACCACCGAGGCCAGGGCATAACAGCCCGGGTTGCTGACCCGTTTCGCCGCGGCGATGCGCCGGGTCTGCTCGGCGTCCCATTCCGGCAGGCCGTAGACCCACTCGGCATCGCTCCGGTGCGCCGTGCTGGCGTCGATGACGCGCAGGTCCGGGTTTTCGATCATGGCGACGGCCTCGCGCGCCGCCGCGTCGGGCAGGCAGAGGATCGCAAGATCGGCGGCGTTCAACATCTCGGCGCGGGCGCCCGGGTCCTTGCGCGTCGTCTCGGGCAGGCTCAGGAGCTCGACGTCGGCGCGGCGCTCCAACCGCGCCCGGATCTGCAGGCCCGTGGTACCGACCTCGCCGTCGATGAAGACTTTTGCCGTCATGGTGTTATCCGTTTCTGGCCGTCCGACCCTAGCGCGCGAACGATCCCGGTCAAAGGAAAAGGGCGTCCCACCCGGAACGCCCTCGCCGCATGAGGAAAACCCCGCCGGGTTACCGCTTGGAAAACTGGAAGCTGCGTCGCGCCTTGCGCTTGCCGTACTTCTTGCGCTCGACCACGCGCGAGTCGCGGGTCAGGAAGCCGCCCTTCTTGAGCACCGGCCTGAGCCCCGGCTCGTAGAGGATGAGCGCCTTCGAGATGCCGTGGCGCACGGCGCCCGCCTGACCCGAGAGGCCGCCGCCCTTGACCGTGCAGGTGACGTCGAACTGGTCCTTGCGGTCGGCCGCCTCGAAGGGCTGGTGGATCAACATGCGCAGCACCGGGCGCACGAAGTAGCGCTCGAACTCGCGGCCGTTGACCGTGATCTTGCCGGGGCCCGGCTTGATCCAGACGCGCGCCACCGCGTCCTTGCGCTTGCCGGTCGCGTAGGAGCGGCCCAGTTCGTCGCGCTTGGGCTCCGGCGCCTCGGGCTCGGCCTCGACCGCAACGCCCGCGGCCTCGCCGAGCGCGGCGAGATCGGTCAGGGTCTGGGATTCCTCGGCCATGCTCTTCAAGCGCTCCTCTTGTTCTTCGGGTTCTTGCCGGCGATGTCCAGGACCTCCGGGTTCTGCGCTTCGTGCGGGTGCTCGGGCCCGGCGTAGACGCGCAGGTTCTTGAGTTGGCGCCGGCCTAGCGGCCCGTGCGGGATCATCCGCTCGATCGCCTTCTGGACCACCCGCTCCGGGTGCTTGCCCGCCAGGATCTCGCCCGCCGTGCGCGACTTGATGCCGCCCGGATAGCCGGTGTGCCGGTAATAGATCTTGTCGCTCGTCTTCTTGCCGGTGAGATGGATCTTGCCGGCGTTGACCACGACCACGTTGTCGCCGCAGTCCATGTGCGGCGTGTAGATGGGCTTGTGCTTGCCGCGCAGGATGAGCGCGATCTGGCTGGCCAGGCGGCCGAGCACGACGCCCTCGGCGTCGACCAGGAGCCACTTCTTCTCGATGTCTGCCGGCTTGGCGGAAAAGGTCTTCATCGCGTGCAACCCACGGTCGGGAGGGAGGAACCGGGGCCGCGCGCGGCCCCATTTCAGAGCGCCGTGTTCTACGGCAAGGTCCTGGGACTGTCAACGTCAAAACGTCGTTTTATCTGAAAGGTTTATGGTTACGGTATTACAATACCGCATAACTAACCCTTTCGAATAGCTAACCCTTTCGAATAGCCAACCCTTTCGAAGCGTGATGATTTCCGGCTTCGGCCGCGTCCTAGGTCGCGCCGCGCCCTAGCTCTCGCCGCGCTCCGGCGGGATCGAGTAAGTGGCGGTGACGTGGGCGACCGGGCCGGCGTCCTCGTCGCCCTCGCTGTAGAGCGAAACCTCGCCGTAGGCCAGGCGCCGGCCGAGCTTGATCAGGCGGCAGTGCGCGATCACGGCGCCCGGCTTGGGCCGGCGCAGGAAGTTGCAGGTCAGATTGGTGGTCACCGCCATCTCGACCCGGCCGATCGCCGAGAGCACCGCCACGTACATGCCGTAGTCGGCCAGGCTCATCAGCGCCGGGCCGCTGACCGTGCCGCCGGGGCGCAGGAACTCCGCCCTCGGGGGCAGGCGCACCCGGCAGGCGCCCTCGCCGATCTCCTCGACCTCGAAGCCGAGCAGCGCGACCCATGGCAGGGCCTGCTCGCAAAGTTCCTCGATCTCCTCGATCGAAATCCGCGGCATCGCCCGCCTCTCCCGCTGTCCCGTCGCGCCCGTTGGCCCGTCATGCTCGTTGTCCCGTCATGCCGGCCGGCCCTGTCATAGCGCCTCGACCGGCCGTTGCGAAGCGCGAAATCCGGGATCGCCGATCGGGCCGGCGGTTTGCCGCCCCGGCGGCCGAAAGCCCAGACCCGCGAAAGGGTTGCGCCACGAGGCCCGGCGCGGCAAAGTCGTCGGCCCGGGCCGCTTCCAAGCCCGCGAAACGATCGGGGAGCACCTCAGTATGAGTCCAGGTACGGGTCCGGGAAACGACACCGCGGAGGCGCCGGCCTCCGTCACCGAACCGATACTGCTGCGCGAGGAGTCGGGCGGGGTCTGCACGCTCACCCTCAACCGCCCGGACCAGTACAACGCGCTCTCGGAGGCCATGCTGGGGGAGCTGCAGAGCGCCTTGGACGCCATCGCGGCTGACTCTTCGGTCCGGGTCGTGGTGCTGGCCGCGCGCGGCAAGGCCTTCTGCGCCGGCCACGATCTCAAGGAGATGCGCGCCAAGCCGGACCAGGGCTATTACGAGGCCCTGTTCAAGACCTGTAGCCGGATGATGCTCTCGATCGTCCACCTGCCCCAGCCGGTCATCGCCCGGGTCCAGGGCATCGCCACCGCCGCCGGCTGCCAGCTGGTCGCCACCTGCGACCTGGCGGTCGCCTCGAGCGAGGCCAGCCTGGGCGCCTCGGGCATCAACGTCGGCCTGTTCTGCATGACGCCGGGCGTGGCGATGGCCCGCAAGGTCAAGCGCAAGGACGCCTTCGAGCTCTTGTTCACCGGCGACATCATTCCGGCCGAGCGGGCTTGCGAGCTCGGCCTGATCAACCGGGTAGTGCCGCCCGCGGAGCTCGATACCGCGATCGCGGCGCTCGCCCAATCGATCATCGCCAAGTCCCAGGCCGCGGTCGCCGCCGGCAAGCGGGTGTTTTACAAGCAGCTCGAAATGGGCCTGGAAGCGGCCTACGAATACGCCAGCGAGGAAATGGCCCGGAACATGATGTTCCACGACGCCGGCGAGGGCATCGACGCCTTCATCGGCAAGCGCAAGCCGGTCTGGCTCCACAAGTGAGAGCCAAACGGCGCCGGGGCGGCGGCGAACCAGGACACAGTCAATAATACAAATAGTTCAACTAGTTAAAGGTATACACGAATTATAATGATTAGGAAAATAGAATAAACAACTGTAATCCATTTGATATATCTGATTCACTGTAGGCGAATCGAAGCGGAATGGGGGATAAGGTGGCCCCGCGCGCTCGCGGGTTGAGGACCTTGTAAGGCCAATGGACGGGGGGGTCCATTCGCACGGGGCCTGTCGCTCTACCTGCGACAGCCTTATCATCGCAAAACGTACTTGCCATTGGGTTAACCTAACGAGGAATTTGGACGCCCCCGGAGAGCCCTGGACAGCGCACGGGGGGGCCTGGCGAGGTCGGGAGGGCGGCGAGAGGTCGGGGGAAAGCGGCGAGAAGGTCGGGAGGACCATGAGCGACGGCCTGAACTACAGCGACGGGCATCTGCGCGGCATCCTGCACGCCGTGCGCAGCATCGCCATGGTCGGCGCCAGCCCGTATTGGAACCGGCCCAGCTACTTCGCCATGAAGTACCTCCAGATCAAGGGTTACCGCGTCATCCCGATCAACCCGCGCGCCGCCGGCGAGGAGATCCTGGGCGAGACCTGTTACGCCGCCCTCGCCGAGGCGCCGGGCAACATCGACATGGTCGACCTGTTCCGCGACTCCGAAGCCGCCGGCGCGGTCATGGACGAGGCGATCGCGCTCAAGGACGCCAAGGGCATCCGGGTGGTCTGGATGCAGCTCGGCATCCGCAACGACGAAGCCGCCGCGCGCGGCGAGGCCGCCGGGCTCACGGTGGTCATGGACCGCTGCCCCAAGATCGAATACGGCCGCCTGCACGCCGAGCTGTCCTGGGGCGGCTTCAACTCGCGCATCATCTCCAGCAAGCGTCGAAGGGCGCAGATCCTATGACCAAGACCGACAACCCCAACTGGAGCCCGTTCGGCTTCGAGACCCGCATGATCCACGCCGGCACCCCGCCGGAACCGGTGACCGGCGCGCGCCAGACGCCGATCTTTCAGAACATCTCCTACGTCTTCTACGACGCGGATCACGCGGCCTCGCTCTACAACCTGCAGACCTTCGGCTTCCTCTATTCGCGCCTGAGCAACCCCACGGTGGCGGCGCTCGAGGAGCGCATCGCCAGCCTGGAGGCGGGGCGCGGCGCGACCTGCTGCGCCTCGGGCCATGCGGCCCAGATGCTCGCCTTCTTCGCCTTCATGGAGCCGGGCGACGCGTTCATCTCCTCGACCCGGCTTTACGGCGGCTCGATCACCCAGTTCGGCAAGACCTTCAAGAAGTTCGACTGGCACTGCCACTTCGTCGACTTCGACGAGCCGGAGAACGTGCGCAAGGCGCTCACCCCCAAATGCAAGGCGATCTTCTGCGAGAGTCTGGCCAATCCGGGCGGCGTGGTGACCGACCTGGAGGCCATCGCCGGGATCGCGGAGGAGGCCGGCGTCCTCTTGATCGTCGACAACACCATGGCCACGCCCTACCTGTGCCGCCCGTTCGAATGGGGCGCGGGCCTCTCGATCCATTCCACGACCAAGTTCCTCTCGGGCAACGGCACCTCCTTGGGCGGCTGCGTCGTGGACAGCGGCACCTTCGACTGGGCCAAGAACGACAAGTTCGGCGGCCTGACCAAGCCCGAACCGGCCTACCACGGCCTGACCTTCTACGAGACCTTCGGCGACCTGGCCTTCACCACCCACGCCCACGCGGTCGGCCTGCGCGATCTCGGCGCGACCATGGCGCCGATGAACGCCTTTCAGACCCTCCTCGGCATCGAGACGCTCAGCCTGCGCATCGAGCGGCACTGCCAAAATGCCCAGAAGGTGGCCGAGTTCCTGGACGCGCACGATCTGGTCGACTGGGTCTCCTATGCGGGCCTGAAATCCAGCCCCTATCACGCGCTCGCCAAGAAATACCTGAGCGGCGGGTTCGGCTCGGTCTTCACCTTCGGGGTCAAGGGCGGCTACCAGATGGGCATGAAGGTGGTCGAGAACTGCGAGCTCTGCTCGCACCTGGCCAACGTCGGCGATACGCGCACCCTGATCCTGCACCCGGCCTCCACGACCCACCGGCAACTGACCGACGAGCAGGCGCTCGCCGCCGGCGCCGGCCCGGACGTGGTGCGCGTCTCGGTCGGCCTGGAGACCCTCGACGACATCACCGCCGACCTCGACCAGGCGCTCAAAACAGCGGCGGAGCAGACCAAGAAGGCGGCGGAGTAGGCCGACACCCGGGCGACTTCGGGCGACGCATATACGGTGTCCGCCTACTCCGGCAGCCCGCTGCGCTCGGACACAGGAAAGTTGGTCCGGCGGCGCAAAGGGACAAAAGGCCTTCCGCTATCCCGTCGCGTAGTTCGACACCTCGATCAGGTTGCCGTCGGGGTCGCGGCAGTAGAGGGAGCGGAGCGTCCCTTCGGCGCCGGTGCGCTCGACCGGGCCCATCTCGATCGCCACGCCGCGGGCCTCGAGGTGCGCGGCCACCTCCTCGAGCGGCGTCTCGGCGATGAAGCAGAGGTCGGCGCTGCCGGGGCGCGGGTCCTTGGCGACGATCTGGACCGGGCTCGGGTGGGGATGGACGTTGATCTTCTGGCGCCCGAAGTGGAGCGCGACGCGGCCCGCGCCGAATTCTTCCCGGCGCATGCCGAGCACGGTCTCGTAGAAGCGGCAGGTCGCCTCGACGTCGCGCACCGTGAGAACCAGATGGTCCAAGCGGTCGAGGGTTATTCCGGTATCAGACATGGCCGCTCCCAGAGTTCCGCTGCCGAAGGAAACAAGAAACCATAGCTCACCACGAAGGCACGAAGGACACAAAGAACTGTTGATTGCGCGCTTCGCGCACGAAAATCTTCTTCGTGCTCTTCGTGCTCTTCGTGCCTTCGTGGTGATCCTTTTTGGTTCTCTGTGCCTCTGTGGTGAATTCTTCCGTTCCCCCCTACTCCGCCGCGACCGCGGGCGCTGGGCGCCGGACCGGCTCGCCGGGCAGCAGCAGCGCGGCCAGCGTCGCCACCACCGCGAACCCGGCGAGCGCCAGGAACAGCCAGAAGAACTCGCCGGTGCGCGCCTGCACGCTCGACACCAGCACGATCGAGACCGGCCCGGTGCCGAAGGCGAGCACGAACTTGACGCCGTAGGCCAGGGAGTGGTGGCGCTGTGGCGTGAAGCGGGCGAGCAGCAGGTTCTCGGCCGGCAGCGGCGCGGTGGTCAGCAGCACGCTGGCCGCGGCGAGCACGATCAGCGGCATGCCGCCGAACCAGGCGATCCCCGCCAGGACCGGGACCTGGAACAGGAACCCGCCGACGTAGATCGGCTTCAAGGGATATTTGTCGGCCAGGACCCCGCCGACCAGCTGGGTGACCCCGCCCACGGTGTAGACCAGCGCCACGATGAGGCCGATGCCGAAGGTGCCGGTGCCGGCGATGTCCCTGAGACGGAGGTCGAAGACCTTGGGGATGGCGATCTGGGTCGCCTGGAAGACCATGCCCATGACCAGCATGGTGAGCAGCAGGATGGCGTAGACGCGCAGCACGGCGGCGCGGCTGGGCGGCGCGCTATCCGCCTTGACCTCGACCTCGACCTCGATCAGGAGCCCGAGCCGCAGGCAGGCGATGAGCGCCAGCCCGGTCGCCACCGAGACCACGCCCGGAACGATGAAGGCGGCGCGCCAGCCGAAGAGGTCGATCAGCGCGCCCGCGGCCAGGGCCGCGACGGCGATGCCGATGCTGCCGAATATGCCATTGATCCCGAGGGCCTTGCCGCGAAATTTCGCGTTGCGAACCAGCCAGGCGATGCCGACCGGATGGTAGATCGCGGCGAACACGCCGATCGAGGTCAGGCCCAGGAACAACGCGGTCGGGGCGTCGACCAGGCCGCAGACGATGCCCGAGGCGCCGAGGCCCAGGAAAAAGACCACCATCATGCCCGAGGCGCTCCAGCGGTCGCCGAGCCAGCCGGCCGGCAGCGCGGCCAGGCCGACCATGAGCGAGCCCAGGGTCCAGAGCTCGATCAGCTCGTGGTACGGCAGGGCCCAGGTCTCCTCGAGGGCCAGCACGATGACGAAGTAGAAGGCCATGAAGAGATGCACGTAGCAGTGGCCGAGGCTCGAGAAGACGAGCGGCAGATGGGCCGGGCGTTCGCGCATGGCCGGGCGTTCGCGCATGGGAAACCCCCAAATTGGCTCTCCCCCTTGTCTACACGGGCCTCGGCGGACCGGCAAGGCGGGCCCCGGCATGGCTGCCATGCGCGCTCGCACCCGGCGACCGGCCCCAATCGCGCCACCATTCCGCCACCGGCGCGCCGGCTTTACGCCCTATCCAGGCCCCATTGCCGGGCCAGTCTGGGGTAATACCAAGGAGCGTTGATAATGACCCATAGAGATCGCGCGGGCGATCCGTCGGGCGATCCGCCGGGTAGGAGGGAAGCCGCGGGCGATGCGGGACATCGTCAAGGCTTTCCGACGCCCCCACCGATTCGCCCGCCGGCGGTTCGCCCGCGCGACCGGATCGCCGGTTTCCCAAGGCTTTCGAACGGCGCTATGCTTTTGGACGGGGCGCATGGCTTGCGATGCCGTGCATCGCCACGCCACGCGCTCCTAGCCGAAAAACTTGGGAAACCGTCTCT
>JACZWN010000097.1 GCA_022572105.1 Pseudomonadota bacterium
GGCGTCCAGCGCGACCCGCTGTTCGGCCCGGCGGTCATGTTCGGGCTCGGCGGCGTGTTCGTGGAGGCGCTGGACGACGTGGTCTTCCGCCTGGCGCCCTTCGGCCTCGACGAGGCCCGGCGCATGATCCGCGAGATCAAGGGCTTCAAGGTGCTGCAAGGCCTGCGCGGGGCGCCGCCGGCCGATCTCGAGGCCCTGGCCGAGGCGCTGGCGCGGCTCTCGGCGCTGGCCGCGGCCGGCGCCGAGCGCATCGAGAGCATCGACGTGAACCCCTTCCTGGTCCTGCCCGAGGGGCAGGGGGCGGTGGCGCTCGACGCGCTCATCGTCCCTCGCCGGGGAGACGAGACGCCATGACCCCGGCGCGCTACAAGACCCGGCTCACCGAGCTGCTCGGCATCCGCCATCCGATCCTCTGCGGCGGGCTCATGTACCTGGCCGAGGCTGTGGCGGCCGAGGCGCGCCTGGCCGGCGCCGCGGCGGCGGAATAGGATCGGCCCGCGGGTATAGCCGGGGGCAAGGGAGGCGGACCGTGAGCTTGGACCGGGAAACCTTCGAGCAACTGCTCGACACCGTGCGGCGCTTCGTCGCCGAGCGGCTGGTGCCGCGCGAGGCCGAGGTCGCCGAGGCCGACCGCATTCCCGACGACCTGCTCGACGAGATGCGCGCGCTCGGCTTGTTCGGCCTGTCGATCCCCGAGGACTACGGCGGCATCGGGTTGGACGTCGAGGAGGAGGTCCGGGTCGCCTTCGAGCTCGGCCGGACCTCGCCGGCGTTCCGCTCCGCCTTCGGCACCAACAACGGCATCGGCAGCCAGGGCATCGTCATCGACGGCACCGAGGATCAGAAGCGCCGCTACCTGCCCAAGCTGGCGAGCGGCGCGACGATCGGCTCGTTCGCCCTGACCGAGCCCGACTACGGCTCCGACGCCGCCTCGATCCAGACCTCGGCGCGGCGCGACGGCAACCTCTACGTCCTGAACGGCACCAAGCGCTTCATCACCAACGCGCCGAGCGCGGATCTGTTCACGGTCATGGCGCGCACCGGCGCCAAGGACAGCGGCGCGGGCGGGATCACCGCGTTCCTGGTCGAGGCCGACACGCCCGGCCTGTCGCTGGGCAAGCCCGACGCCAAGATGGGCCAGCAGGGCGCGCGCATCTCGGACGTCATTTTCGAGGACTGCCGGGTGCCGGAGGACGCGATCATCGGCGGCGTCGAGGGCCAGGGCTTCAAGACCGCCATGAAGGTGCTCGACCGCGGCCGCCTGACCATCTCGGGCACCTGCATCGGGGTGGCCGAGCGCCTGATCCGGGATTCGCTGCGCTACGCCAGCGAGCGCAAGCAGTTCGGCAAGCCGATCGGAAGCTTCCAACTGATCCAGGCCATGCTCGCCGACTGCGAGACCGAATGCGCCGCCGCCAAGGCCCTGGTGCTGGACGCGGCGCGCCGCAAGGACGCCGGCGAGCCGATCACCAAGCTCGGGGCCATGTGCAAGTACTACGCCTCCGAGATGGTCGGCCGGGTCGCCGACCGCGCCGTGCAGATCCACGGCGGCGCCGGCTACCTGACCGCGTTCGGCATCGAGCGCTTCTACCGCGACGTGCGCCTGTTCCGCATCTACGAGGGCACCTCGCAGATCCAGCAGCTGATCATCGCGCGCGAGATGCTGAAGGAGTTCCGGCAATGAGCCTCGCCGGCCCGGCCGAGGGGCAGCCAGCGCCCGAGCCTGGAGGCGATCTCCGCCTACACCACCATCGCGAAGCTGCACGGGGGGCCGGTGGCCGCCATTGTCCGATTGACCGGGCCGGGGCGGTTGTGGAACCGTGGTTCGAGCGACAAAGAGGGGACCGTTATGACCGAGGCCTTTGTCTGCGATGCCGTCCGCACGCCCATCGGGCGCTACGGCGGAGCGCTCGCTTCCGTGCGCACCGATGACCTGGCGGCCCATCCGATCGCGGCGCTGATGGCGCGCAACCCGGGGCTCGACTGGGCGGCGCTGGACGACGTCTATTACGGCTGCGCCAACCAGGCCGGGGAGGACAACCGCAACGTGGCGCGCATGGCGGGCCTGATCGCCGGGCTGCCCGAGAGCGTGCCCGGCACCACGGTGAATCGTTTGTGCGGCTCGGGGTTGGAAGCGGTGACCCAAGCCGGCCGCGCGATCCGTTGCGGCGAGGCGGACTTGGCGATTGCCGGCGGGGTCGAGTCCATGTCGCGCGCGCCCTTCGTCATGGCCAAGGCCGAGACCGCCTTCTCGCGCAAGGCCGAGGTCTACGACACCACGCTGGGCTGGCGCTTCGTCAACCCCGCGATCGAGCGCCGGTTCGGCATCGATGCCATGGGCGAGACCGCCGAGAACGTCGCCGAGGAACATCAGATCTCGCGCGAGGACCAGGACCGCTTCGCGCTTTGGAGTCAGACCAAGACCGCCGCCGCACAAGCGAACGGCCGCCTGGCCAAGGAGATCGTCGCCGTCGAGGCGCCGCGGCGCAAGGGCGACCCGGTCGTGGTCGAGGCGGACGAGCATCCGCGCCCCGAGACCACGCTGGAAGACCTTTCCAAGCTGCCGACGCCGTTCCGTGAAGCGGGCGGCCGGGTCACCGCCGGCAACGCCTCGGGGCTCAACGACGGCGCCGCGGCCATGCTGGTGGCTTCCGAGGCGGCGGCCGAGAAACATGGGCTCACGCCGCGCGCGCGCATCGTCGCCGCCGCGGTCGCCGGGGTCGCGCCGCGGGTCATGGGTCTGGGGCCCGCGCCGGCGACGGAAAAGGCGCTCGCGCGCGCCGGGCTGAACCTGGACCAGATCGAGGTGATCGAGATCAACGAGGCTTTCGCCGCCCAGGTGCTGGCGGTCCTGCGCCTGCTCGGCCTCGCCGACGATGATCCGCGGGTCAACCCCAACGGCGGCGCCATCGCGCTTGGCCATCCGCTCGGCGCCAGCGGCGCGCGCCTGACCGCGACCGCGGTCCAGGAATTGCACGAACGGAATAGCCGCTACGCGCTGTGCACCGCCTGCATCGGCGTCGGCCAAGGCATCGCGGTGGTGCTGGAACGGGTGTGAATTCGGGGACAGTAAATTATTTTCTTCGCTTATGCGGGTCTCGCCGCCATCTCCGCCTCTTGCCGCTTTGCCAGCATCCATTCACGCGCCACCGCAAACGCGACAGCCAGCACACCCGCGGCCGCCACGTATACCCGCACCGGCTCGAAGTAGGTGAGGAGGAGATCTCCGCCGAACAGAAGCAGGAGGACCTTGTTGCAGACCGGACAGGCCACTCCGATGAACCCGAGAACGCCACCGACGCCGGCCGTCTTGGCAGAGCAGAAGGGCCTGCGGATCGCCACATAGGTTCCCAGCAGGACCGAGAGCAACCCGAGTAACACGACCTCGAGATCGCCGGCCGGGGTCATGCGGACAAACAGCGGATTCTCCCACAGCGCCGCTACGGTACCGAGCGCGACGAAGGAACCAAGGGCGACCGCGAGGCCCTTCAAGATTCGGGATAAACTCAGGTTCGGTGTCATGGCTCGGAGGATAGCGCTTTGGCGTTAAAAACCGGTAACTGCCTTTTTTCCCGCAGTCAACTCCTTCCCGCGGTCAACGCCGGTCGAGGCGGTAGCTTTCGCCCGTCCGCCGCTGTCAGGTGGGTCTAGGACCGGCAGGCTCAGACGACAAGGGGGAGGGTGCTGTCCTAATTCGGACAGCCAGGCTGCCAGCTTAGGACAGTCAGTCAATCAGTGATCATGAAGCCAGTGCGCGGATTCGGCGCACATCATTTTTTCCTTGACAAAAGGGAGAATTCTTGTCTCCAGCATCAAATTACCGAAGATATCCACATTTGGACACAAGATATTGGGGGTAGCCTGTGGGCAAAGCGATTCTGGCAATTGACGGAACGACTTGTCCAGTAGATTGTTTGGTGTTTAAAGCCGCTGTTTTAAAAGCGGGACTCAGGGGAGTAGCAATATGCCACAAAGTGCCGCCGCTGCGGTCGTTGGGCACTCAGCCAATGCCGCAGAGAGGCTGATTGTTGCATTAGATGTCGAGTCGGTTACGAAGGCCCGGGAAATCGTTGACCAACTCGAAGGCACGGTTTCGTTTTTCAAAATTGGCATAGCACTTCAATGGGAGGAAGGACTGAGGAGTTTTATAGACGATCTTCTTAATGGGCGCGGCTGTCAGGTTTTTCTCGATTACAAATATGGTGACATCGGAAGTGCTTTACGTCGGGGTATAGCGGGAGCTGCTAACCTAGGAGTCAATTTTCTCACCATCCAAGGAGCGGGCGATGTTGGCGAGAAAGACTTAAGGCTTGCTATTGCTGCGCGGGATAAGGGCGAACGGCTCAAGATTTTTCTTGTCACTGTCCTTACCAGCCTTGATCAGCACGATCTTAATGAGATTGGCGTCCATGAAACTCTGTTGGACCGAGTTGTGCGACGCGCAAAAATTGCCGATCGTGCTGGTCTTCATGGGGTAATCGCTTCGGGACAAGAAGCCGCCGGAATCCGTGCGGCAACCTCCCCTGGCTTTCTAATTATCACGCCGGGCATTCGGCCATTGGGTACTTCGCATGACGATCACAAACGAGTCGCCACGCCGTATCAAGCGATTAAGAACGGTGCAGATTACTTAGTAATTGGACGACCTATTATTGAGAATGCATCTCGGCAAGAGGCGGCAAAAGCGATCATTTCCGAAATGCAGGAAGCTTTCGACTCGTTATGCTAACCCGCCGTCAATCACCCTGAACCGTCCGTGCTGCTCACCCGGCGGTTCCGGAATGACACCCTCAAGCGCAGCCTCAATCAGTTCGCCAATCTCCCAAATGTGATCGGTGACACCAAGCGCCATAGCTGGCGTCATCCTCAAAGTCTCATGAACTCGGCACAGATTGTAATGAGCAACGTACACGCCGTCCGAAAGCCTTGGGAAACCGCCGATCCGGTCGGGCGGGCGAACCGCCGGAAGGCGTCGGGCAGCCTTGACGATGCCCCGCAGGACCCGCGGCTTCCCTGCTACCCACCCGGTGGCCCGTCCGATCGCCTGCCCGATCTCTATGGGTCATTATCAACGCTCCTTGGTATTACATCATGGTTTTGCGCCGGAATATATAAACGGCAGATCCCAACTCCGGCGGTAATACTAATCGACTAAGCGCCTCTTCTTCTTCGAGGGTAAAAGCGGATTGACGTTCGTAATCGTCCCAATTTCCGGCCGCGAATTTGTGACGGCTACCGATGACGATATAGATCTGAACGCTGCGGGTCTTGAAGACCCGGCGTTCGAAGTCGTTGTCGGCGGGAGGCCAGGAGCAGATTACCACCTCGGGCGCGTACGCTTTTAAAGCCTCTCGCGCATCGCGCTTGACGACCGAGTCGGGAAATTTCACGGCGTGCTTCCAACTGCAGTTGTCGGTTGCGGTTATTCGGACGCCATGATTTTTCAGGAATCGCGCCAATGTCCCATCGCCCGCGGCGATCTCGAGGCAAGACCTGGAACCGATCAGCACGGCCAACTTTTCGATAAGTCGCCGGGAATAGAAGCAATAAATCCCCTCGGGTTCCGCCAGGGGCATGAGCCGATTTTTCTGCCAGACAAGCGGCCACATCAAGCGAAACCAAAACAGCGATGCCGGCTTACGTTCCAACTCTCGCGCAAACAGAAGCCCCTTGATGATGAAGCCATTCAGCCAGTTGAATCTAACGACACCTTCCTTAACCCCCGAGGCGGCGATCAAGCCGTAATTCTTGATCGCCATTTGCGCCATGCGATTGCGAATGTATTGCGACAGGGCGGGATCCAATGCTTTTCCGGCCCTTGGTTTGCTGCGCGCAGGCTTAGGTGCGGGTTTAGGTAATGTCGTTGCGGAATTCGAGGAGCGATTCAGGCGCCTTGGCGGTCGTTCTTCGGACCTGCTCCGCTGGTAAGCGGCCGAAATATCCCGTTGCACGATGGCCCACTCCTCCGGGTACTTTTCGCAAAGCTCATTTAGCGAGGGCATCGTTTTCAGCCACTTCCAAACCTTCTTGGGATGGTTACTGGACATTCCCCCGATAACCTCCAATTCCGTTTGGCTTGACCCCGTCCTTGCCCGACCGTTCAACCCGGGGCTGCCCGCACAATGTAATGACTCAGGAATTTCATGGCCTCCGGCGAATTCCAGTCGGCCGCGCCGACGATGTAGCCGATGACCAGGCCGCGCCGGTCGATGAGGTAGGTGATCGGCAGACCGTAGAGCGGGAAGGCCTTGGCGGTCGTCCCGGTAAAGTCCAAGTAAACGTCGAGGTTCTTGAGTCCGAGACCGCGCACGAACGAAACCGGCACCTCGATGTCCGCCTCGTCGATCGACAGTGCCAAGACCGTAAAATCCCGGCCTCCTAGGACCGACTGAAGGTTGTCCAGAGCGGGCAACTCTTGAATGCAAGGAGGGCACCACGTGGCCCAGAGGTTCAAAAGAATTACCTTACCGCGGTACCGGTCAAGAACCATCATGCTGCCGTCCTCGGCAAGAATGGGCGTCATCGGCGCCGGTTTCTGCGGTCGCAGGAAAACAAACTGATTCCGGGCATTGCGGAGGGCCGGCGGATGATCGCCGCCGTGTGCCGCCGCCTCCCGAGGCAGGAACGAGAGCAACAAGAATGAAACGATTGCCGCGAGCGTAACGATATCCGGCAATCGCCTCGCGATCGTTCGGCGAAAGACCTGGAACTTCGCTCGACCTAACAACGATTCTCGATCGTGAGTCACGAAGGGTACTCCGGAGCCATCGCCGTCATCCGCGCAATCGAGTCATTTCTCGACCGCCAATAATCCGGTGGCCTAATTCGGTGACAGTATACTATTTGGGGCGGTCCTCGGTTGACTGCTATTCCGCCGCGCGTTGACGATCGGCGCCGGCACCCAGTCGAACCGCGGCGATCGCCATCGCGACCGCGGCCTGGGTCGGGTCGATGACCGGCACGCCGAGCGCCGCTTCGAGGCGCGCGCGGTAGCGCGCCATGCCGGCGCAGCCCAGGACCAGGACCTCGGCGCCCAGGTCGTCGCGCAGGCGGGCGCCGACTTCGGTCAGGCGTTGAAACGTCACGGACTCCTCGGCCAGCTCCAGGACCCCCAGATCGAGCGCCAGCTCGCCGGCGAGCCGGCTCTCGAGGCCGAGGGCGCGGATGTAGCGCCGGTGGCGCCGGACCGAGGCTTCCAGGATCGCGATGATCCCGACCCGGTCGCCGCGCGCGAGCGCGCTCAGCAGGCCGGACTCGGCGATGCCGAAGACCGGCTTGGCCGTGGTCTCGCGCGCCAGATGCAGGCCGGGGTCGGAGAAGCAGGCGATGACGAAGGCCGAGGCCCGGTTGTCGTGGCCCTCGATCAGGCGGCAGAGCGGCATCACCACGCTCTCCACGTGGCGCTGGGTCTCGATCCCCGGCGGCCCCTCGGCGAGCGTCAGGCTGACGATCTCCGGCCCGTCCGCGAAGCGTAGCGGGTCGAGCGCCCGGTCGATGTCCTCGGTAACGGCGACCGTCGAGTTGGGGTTAATGACGATGATGGTTTCACCGGTCACGGGCCTCACTCCGGCGGCGGCACGGCGCCGGTGCGCTCGGTGATCAGGCCGTAGGCCTCCACGCGCCGGTGGGCGGCGAAATTGAAGATGGTGCGCTTGCCGAAGTTGCAGGCGTCCAGGTCGCAATCGGCGACGATCAGCTCGTCGCCCAGGGTACGGCACCGGGCGACGATCTCGCCCGTGGGCGCGATGATCACGCTGCCGCCCATGAGGTCGTGGCCGTCCTCCGCGCCGGCCTTGGCGACGCCGATCACCCAGGTCGAGTTCTGGTAGGCGCCGGACTGCATGGTGACGTGGTTGTGGAACATGCGCAGGTGCGGCGATTCGTCGGATTCCGAGTTGACCGTCGGCGTGTTGTAGCCGAGCACCACCATCTCCACGCCCTGCAGCCCCATGACCCGGTAGGTCTCGGGCCAGCGCCGGTCGTTGCAGATGCACATGCCCATGACCCCGCCCATGGTGCGCCACACCGGAAAGCCCAGGTTGCCGACCTCGAAGTAGCGCTTCTCCAGGTGCTGGAACTTGCGCTTCGGGTCGTACTCGGCGTGCCCGGGCAGGTGCACCTTGCGGTACTTGGCGACGATCTCGCCGGCCTTGTCGACCAGGATCGCGGTGTTGTAGCGGTGGGTCGCGCCGTCCTCCTCGACCAGTTCGGCATAGCCCAAATGGAAGCCCATGGCATACTCGCGCGCCGCGGTGAACAGCGGCTGGGTCTCGTTGCTCGGCATGGAGGTCTCGAACCAGGCGTCGATCTCACCCCAATCCTCGGTGTACCAGCGCGGGAAGAAGGTGGTCAGCGCCAGCTCCGGAAAGACGATCAGATCGCAGCCCTTGTCGTTCGCCTTGGCCATGAGCGCGAGCATGCGCTCGACCGTGGAAGACCGGCTCTCGGCCTTCTGGATCGGCCCCATCTGGGCGGCGCCCACGGTGATCACTCTTGACATCGAAGCCTCCATCATGCCTGGGGAACGAACGCGCCGCTCGCCGGATCGAAGCCGGAGACGAAGCGCCCCTGGGGCCGCGCGGGCTCGGGCAGGTCGCAGGGCAGGAACCGGCCGCGCCCGGGCGCGCCCCGGGGTTCCTGGCCGTCCCAGACGACCTCGCCGCGCGACAGCGTCACGACCGGCCAGCCGGTCACCTTGTGGCCCTCGTAGGGGGTGTAGTCCATGGCGTCGTGCAGCATCCCGTGGGTGACCGTCACCTCCTTGTCCGGGTCCCAGACCGCGATGTCGGCGTCCGATCCCACCGCGATCGTGCCCTTGCGCGGGTTGAGGCCGTAGATCCGCGCCGGGTTGGTCGCGGTAATCGCGACGAACTGTTGGAGCGTGATGCGCCCGGTGCGCACGCCGGCCGAGAACAGCATGGGCAGGCGCACCTCCAGGCCCGGCACGCCGTTGGGGATGGTGTGGAAGGGCGCGTTCTCGCCCTTGGCCTTCTTGCCCTCGGGGTCGTCGTAGCGGTAGGGGGCGTGGTCCGAGGAGAACACCGAGAGCACGCCGCTCTGGATGCCGCGCCAGACGAAGTCCTGGTTCGCCTTGTCGCGCGGCGGCGGGCTGCACACGTACTTGGCGCCCTCGAAGCCGGGCCGGTCCATGTCGTCGGCGCTCAGGAACAGGTACTGGGGGCAGGTCTCGCCGAACACGCGCAAGCCCGCGGCCTGGGCGTCGCGGATCGCGTCGATGGCCTCGCGCCAGGAGACATGGACGATGAGCACCGGCACGTCGACGATCTCGGCCAGCGTGATCGCCCGCAGCGTCGCCTCGCGCTCGGCCGGGGCCGCGTGGGCGACGCCGTGGAACTTGGGCGCGGTATGCCCGGCGGCGCTCAGGCGCTCGGTCAGCCAGGCGATCACGTCGTGGTTCTCGGCGTGGATCATGACCATGGCGCCCTCGCGCCGGGCCGTGGCGAGCACGGCGAGCATCTGGGAATCGTCGAGCTTGAGCTCGTCGTAGGTCATGTAGACCTTGAACGAGGTGTAGCCGTCGCGGATCAGCGCCGGCAGCTCCTGGCCCAGCACCTGTTCGCTCGGGTCCGAGATGATCAGGTGGATGGCGTAGTCGATCACCGCCTCGCCCTCGGCGCGCTTGCGGTAGGCCTCGACCACGGCGCGCAGCGACTGGCCCTTGTACTGGGCGGCGAAGGGGATGATCGTGGTGGTGCCGCCGCAGGCCGCCGAGATGCTGCCCGTGCGGAAGCCGTCGGCGGTCTCGGTGCCTTTCGAACCCCGCTGGGCGATGTGGCAGTGGGCGTCGACGCCGCCGGGCAGGACCAGCTTGCCGGCCGCCTCGATGGTCTCGCGCCCGCCGTCCAGAGAGGCGCCCAGCGCCGCCACCCTGCCGTCCTTGATGCCGACGTCGCAGCGGCTGGAATCGGCCGCCGTCACCACGGTGCCGCCGCGGATCACCAGATCGAATTCGGCCATGGAATCCCCCTTTATCAGCGCTCCTCGGTATTACGGTAGGGGCGGGGGCGTCGGCGCGCAAGTGGCGCGCTTCGCGCTCAGGACAGCTTCTGCTTGAGAATGCGGTTGACCAGGCCCGGGTTGGCCTTGCCTTGGCTCGCCTTCATGACCTGGCCGACGAACCAGCCGATCAGCTTCTCGTTGCCCGACTTGAACTTCTCGACCTGCTTCGGGTTGTCCGCGATCACCCGCGCGACGATGGCCTCGATGGCGCCCTGGTCCGAGATCTGCTCGAGGCCCTTGTCCGCGACGATCTCGGCGGCCGGCTTGCCGCTCGCCCACATCGCCTCGAAGACCTCCTTGGCGATGCGCCCCGAGATCGTCTCCGCCGCGATCAGGTCGAGCAAGCCGCCCAGCTTGTCCGCGTCCACCGGCGCCTCGGCGAGCGCCACGTCCGAGCGGTTGAGCGCGGCGAAGTACGCGCCGGTCACCCAGTTGGCGGCCAGCTTGGGGTCGCGCCCGCCTGAATCGCCGGTGATTACCCGTTCATAGAAATCCGCCGTTTCGCGCTCGTCGACCAGGATGCCGGCGTCGTAGGGCGAGAGGCCGAAATCCGCGACGAAGCGTTTCTTCTTCACGTCCGGCAGCTCGGGCAGGGTGCGCCGGATCTCCTCGACCCAGTCGGGGTCGAGCACGAGGGGCAGGAGGTCCGGGTCCGGGAAGTAGCGGTAGTCGTGCGCCTCCTCCTTGGAGCGCATGGAGCGCGTCACGCCCTTGTCGGAATCGAACAGGAGGGTTTCCTGGGCGATCTCGCCGCCATCCTCGAGCACCTTGACCTGGCGCCTGGCCTCGTACTCGATGGCCTGCTTGACGAAGCGGATCGAGTTGACGTTCTTGGTCTCGGTGCGCGTGCCGAGCGGCTCGCCGGGGCGGCGCACCGAGACATTGACATCGCAACGTAGCGAGCCCTCCTCCATGTTGCCGTCGCAGGTGCCCAGGTAACGCAGGATCGAGCGCAGCTTGGCGATGTAGGCGGCGGCCTCCTCCGCCGAGCGCATGTCCGGCTCGGAGACGATCTCCATCAGCGTGACGCCCGAACGGTTGAGGTCGATATAGGTCATGTTCGGGTGCTGGTCGTGCAGGCTTTTGCCCGCGTCCTGCTCCATGTGCAGGCGCTCGATGCCGACTTCCTTGGTACCGCCGTCGGGCAGGTCGAGCACGATCGTGCCCGCGCCGACGATGGGCTGGAGGTACTGCGAGATCTGATAACCCTGGGGCAGGTCGGGATAGAAGTAGTTCTTGCGCTCGAACACCGAGGTCAGGTTGATCTCGGCGTTCAAGGCCAGGCCGGTCTTGACCGCCTGCGCGACGCTGTGAGCGTTGAGCACCGGCAGCATGCCCGGCATGGCGGCGTCGACCAGCGAGACCTGGGTGTTGGGCTCGGCGCCGAACGCCGTGGCGGCGCCCGAGAACAGCTTGGACTCGCTGATCGCCTGGGCGTGGACCTCGAGCCCGATGACGATTTCCCAGTCGCCGGTCTTGCCTTTGATGAGATCGCTCGTCGATTCGGACATCGGACGCTACCTTCCATCCCCGGCCATAAATTGCGGCTTGGCGTCGAAGCCGGCGGCCCGCTCCAGCACCTCGGCGACCTTTAACATGGTCGCCTCGTCGAAGGCGCGGGCGATGAGGTGCAGGCCGAGCGGCAGGCCGTCGGCGCTCAGGCCCGCCGGCACCGAAATGGCCGGCAACCCGGCGAGACTGGCCGGCACGGTGAAGACGTCGTTCAGGTACATGGCGATGGGGTCGTCCATCTTGTCGCCGACCGCGAAGGCATCCGAGGGCGTGGTCGGGGTCAGGATCGCGTCCACGGTCTCGAAGGCCTGCTTGAAGTCGCGCGCGATCAGCGTGCGTACCCGGCGCGCCTTGTTGTAGTAGGCGTCGTAGTAGCCGGCCGAGAGCACGTAGGTGCCGATCAGCACGCGGCGCTTGACCTCGGCGCCGAAGCCCTCGCCGCGGGTCGCCTCGTACATCTCGTCCGGCGTTTCGCCCGGCACCCGCAGGCCGTAGCGCACGCCGTCGTAGCGCGCCAGGTTGGACGAGGCCTCGGCCGGGGCGACGATGTAATAGGCCGGCAAGGCGTAGGCGGTGTGCGGCAGGCTGATGTCGACGATCTCCGCGCCGGCCGCCTTCAGCCAGTCGATGCCCTGTTGCCAGAGCGCCTCGATCTCGCCCGGCGTGCCGTCCAGGCGGTATTCCTTGGGGATGCCGATCTTCAAGCCGCGCACCTCGCCGGTGAGCGCGGCCTCGTAGTCGGGCACCGGCGTATCGACGCTGGTCGAATCCTTCGGGTCGTGCCCGGCCATGGCGCCGAGCAGGATCGCGGCGTCGCGCACCGAGCGCGTCAGCGGCCCGGCCTGGTCGAGCGAGGAGGCGAAGGCCACTAGGCCCCAGCGCGAGCAGCGCCCGTA
>JACZWN010000098.1 GCA_022572105.1 Pseudomonadota bacterium
TCGCTCTCGACCACGCAGTCCGCGACCGCCCCCGTCACCCGGTAGCCGCCGTCCACCGGGTCCAGTTTCACCGCCTGCGCCACGCCGTCGATACGCACCATCCAATTGTCGGGCCTATCGTCGGGCCGATCGTCGGACGCGACCGGTCCGGCGCGGGGCACGGGCTCGTCGAGGCCGTCGGCGACCGGCTTGCGCGCGGCCAGGCGGCGCTGCACGAAGGCCGCGACCGCGATCATCGCCGCGCGCACCGGCGTCGGCGCGACCGCCTCCTGGAAACCGCCGGGGAACTCCTCGGCGATGAAATCGGTGCTCAGGCGGCCGTCCCGGAACCGGTCCGTCGCGATGACCGCGGCCAGGAAGTTCATGTTGTGGTCGATGCCGCGGACGTAGAAGGCATCGAGCGCGGCGCGCATTTCCTCGATCGCCGCGTCGCGGGTCTCGCCGTGGGTCACCACCTTGGCCACCATGGGGTCGTAGAACACGGTGATCTCCGAGCCCTCGGTAACGCCGCTGTCGACCCTGAGGCGCGGCCCGGCCGGCGGCTCGCGGTAGCGCACCAGGCGGCCGATCGAGGGCATGAAGTCGCGCGAGGGATCCTCGGCGTAGACCCGGCACTCCAGCGCCCAGCCGGTGAGGGTCACGTCGTCTTGCGCGAAATCGAGTTTCTCACCCGCGGCAATGCGGATCATCCAGGCCACCAGATCGAGCCCCGTGACCATTTCAGTCACCGGATGCTCGACCTGAATTCTCGTATTCATTTCAAGGAAATAGAAGTTTTTATTCTTGTCTACGATGAACTCTACCGTGCCCGCCGAGCGATAGTCCACGGCCTTGGCCAGCGCGATCGCCTGGTCGCCCATGGCCGCGCGCGTCTCGGGGTCGAGAAGCGGCGAGGGCGCCTCCTCGATGATCTTCTGGTGGCGGCGCTGGATCGAGCATTCGCGCTCGCCCAGATGGACCATGTTGCCGTGGGCGTCCGCCAACACCTGGATCTCGATGTGGCGCGGTTCCTCGATGTACTTCTCGATGAAAATCCGCTCGTCGCCGAAGCTGGCGCGCGCCTCGTTCCGGGCCGAGCGGAAGCCCTCGCGCGCGCTCGCCTCGTCGCGCGCGATGCGCATGCCCTTGCCGCCGCCGCCGGCCGAGGCCTTGAGCATGACCGGGTAGCCGACTTGGGCGGCGATCCGCGCCGCCTCGTCCTCGTCCGCGATCACGCCCATGTGGCCGGGCACGGTGTCGACCCCGGCGTCGAGGGCCAGGCGCTTGGACTCGATCTTATCGCCCATGGCGCGGATCGCGCCCGCCGGTGGGCCGATGAAGACGATGTCCTCGGCCTCCAAGGCTTCGACGAAGTCCGCGTTCTCGGCCAGGAACCCGAAGCCCGGGTGCAGGCCTTGCGCGCCGGTCGCCTTGCAGGCGGCGACGATCCGCTCGATCGCCAGATAGCTCTCGGCGGCCGGCGCCGGGCCGATGGGCACCGCCTCGTCGGCCAGCGCCACGTGCAGCGCGGCGGCGTCGGCCTCGGAATAGACCGCGACCGTCGCGATGCCGAGCGACCGGGCGCCGCGGATCACGCGGCAGGCGATCTCGCCGCGGTTGGCGATCAGGATCTTGTCGAACACGTCCGGCCTTTCCAGGTCTTCCCGTAGGCCCGGATTATGGCCTCTGGCTTGGGTCTTTTCGAGCCCGTTTGTCCGGCGCCCCCGCACCGTGGGCCTTGGCGTCTCGCCCCAGACCTAAGCGGCCTTATGCGCGCTCACCTTGGAGAGGTCGACCCTTCGGCTTTCGTGCCAGAGATCGTGGGCCACCTGCATATTGAGCCATAGCCGTGGCCCGTTGCCGCAGAACTTGCCCAGCCGTAGCGCCATCGCCGGCGTGACCGGCCTCTTCTCCCGAAGAATGTCGTACAGGGTCTGACGCGACACACCCAGACGGCGTGCGGTCTCCGTCTTGGACAGACCCAGAGCCGGCAGGACGTCTTCCCTGAGAATCGCGCCGGGATACGTCGGGGGCCGCTTGCGCCGCTCAGCCGTCATTTCGTTTCTCCTAATGGTATTGCTCCCCCCTATAGCGGCAGGTTGTCGTGCTTCTTCCAGGGGTTCTCGAGCTCCTTGCCGCGCAGAAGCGCGAGCGCCCGGCACAGGCGGCGGCGGGTGCCGTGGGGCATGATCACGTCGTCGATGAAGCCGCGGCTCGCGGCGATGAAGGGGTTGGCGAAGGCCGCGCGGTATTCCTCTGTGCGCTTCTCGATCTTCTCGGCATCACCGATGTCCTGGCGGAAGATGATCTCGACCGCGCCCTTGGGGCCCATGACCGCGATCTCGGCCGTCGGCCAGGCGTAGTTCACGTCGCCGCGGATGTGCTTGGACGACATGACGTCGTAGGCGCCGCCGTAGGCCTTGCGCGTGATCAGGGTGACCTTGGGCACGGTGGCTTCCGCAAAGGCGAACAAGAGCTTGGCGCCGTGCTTGATGATGCCGCCGTATTCCTGCGCCGTGCCGGGCAGGAACCCGGGCACGTCGACGAAGGTCACGATCGGAATGTTGAAGCAGTCGCAGAAGCGCACGAAGCGCGCCGCCTTGACCGAGGAGGCGATGTCCAGGCAGCCGGCCAGCACCATGGGCTGGTTGGCGACGATGCCGACCGTGTGGCTGTCGAGGCGCGCCAGGCCGATGACGATGTTGCCGGCGTAATTCGGCATGAGCTCGAAGAAGTCGCCCTCGTCGACGACCTTTTCGATCAGCTCCTTCATGTCGTAGGGCTTGGCGGGGTCGCTCGGCACCAGGGTATCGAGCGAGGGCTCCTCGCGCTCGATCGGGTCCTCGGTCGGGCGCAGCGGCGGCGGCTCCCGGTTCGAGCCGGGCAGGAAATCGATGAAGCGGCGGGTCTCCAAAAGCGCCTCGACGTCGTTCTCGAAGGCACGGTCGGCGACGCCCGACTTGGTGGTGTGGGTGCCGGCGCCGCCCAGCTCCTCGAGGGTGACCTCCTCGTGGGTCACGGTCTTGACCACGTCCGGGCCGGTCACGAACATGTAGGAGCTGTCCTCGACCATGAAGATGAAGTCGGTCATGGCCGGCGAGTAGACCGCCCCGCCCGCGCACGGCCCCATGATCAGCGAGATCTGCGGCACCACGCCCGAGGCGAGCACGTTGCGCTGGAACACCTCGGCGTAGCCGGCCAGCGACGCGACGCCCTCCTGGATGCGCGCGCCGCCCGAATCGTTGAGGCCCACGACCGGCGCGCCGACCAGCATGGCCTTGTCCATGATCTTGCAGATCTTCTCGGCGTGGGGCTCGGAGAGCGAGCCGCCGAAGACCGTGAAGTCCTGGCTGAACACGAAGATCGGCCGGCCGTTCACCGTGCCGTGGCCGGTCACCACGCCGTCGCCCGGGACCCTCTGCTCGGTCATGCCGAAGTCGCTGCAGCGGTGCTCGACGAACATGTCCCACTCCTCGAAGGAGTCCTCGTCGAGCAGGACCTCGAGGCGCTCGCGCGCGGTCAGCTTGCCCTTGTCGTGCTGGGTCTGAACGCGCCGCGCACCGCCGCCGGCGCGCGCCGCCGCGCGCTTTTCCTCGAGCCGCCGGAGAATTTCCTGCATGCCCGCCCCCCAAATCGTTGCCGTCAAGCCTCGCCAAGCTGATAGCACGGAGGCGCCGCCCGCGCCAGCCGGGGCCGGGGCGTGGGGCTTATCGCTCGAGCAACTCGAACAGCCGCGCCGCGGCTTCCAGGTCGGCGTGAATCGCGGCGCGACGGCGCGCGGCCTCCGGGTCCTCGCCCCAGCGCTCGATCTGATAGCTCTCGTCGAGTTGGGCCGCCTCGAAGGCCGCGGCGGCGTCGATGCGCCCGGCGCCCAGCGCCAGGCCGATCACCAGCGAGCCGGCCGCGGTCACCGCCGCGTTCAACGCCGTCAATTCCAGATCGCTCTTGGCGGCGACCGCCTGGCGCAGGACGGCGAGCGCTTCGGGCGGTTGCGCGATCGGGACGACGCCGGCGGTGACCGCGAGTGGCGCTTCGAAGCTGAGCGCCGCCCAGTCGAGCAAGGGTTGCCAGACCGTCTGCTGGCGCGCGACCAGCTCCGCCGGCGCCTCGGCGCGGTAGCAGACCAGGTCGTGGGCCGCGTAGGCGGCGACCTCCTCGACGACCCGGGCGCGGTCGGAGCCGACCCGATCGATCGCGGTCCAGACCAGCCCGGTGAGCGCCAGCGAACGGACCTCGACCTCCGCGCCCTGGGCCTGCCACTCGGCGGCGACCGCCTCGGCCAAGACCAGGCTCGGCAGGACCAGGTCCGCCTTGGCCGGGGTCTTGATCGGGCGCCCGTCGAGCACCACGCGGAAGCCGTCCGCGCCACGCGTGCCGCCCCCGGACGGCGGGCAGGGCTCGGCCGCGGCTCGCTCGTAGAAGCGCTTGAACTTGGCGGCGGTCATGGAGCGCCGGCCGTTATACCAAAGGTCGTTGATATTAGTTGCCGAACAGGCTCTTCAGGCCCTTTGCGATGCCCTCGCCGACGCCCTGGATGGCGCCGCCCACGCCCTTGGCCGCATCCTCGATCACCGTCGTCTCCTGGGACGGCTGGGAGGCGCCCTGGGCCGGGGCCTGGGCCGGCCGTTCGAGGGCGGCCACGCAGGGGTTCTGGTCGGCGGTCTCGGTCTCCAGCACGATGGCGGCGCCGGCGGCCAGCGGGTTGATGAACAGGCCCGCGATCTTGGCCGCGCCCAGGGCGGTGCCGACCGGATCGGGGCCAACCGAGGGCGCGGCCAGGGTGCCCTTGATCAGGAACGGCACCGCCAGGCTCATCAGGCTGGCCTGCTTGGCCCGCGGGGTCACGCGCAGGTCGAGCGACTCGTCGCGCAGATCGATGCTTCCCGTCGCGCTCACGGTCGCCGCGGCGGTATCCAGCAGAATCGCCTCGCCGGTCGCGACCCCATCCTCGACCGGCAGGCGCACCACGATGCAGTTGAGGCGCAGATCGCCGCCGCCCTCGCTCCAGCCGGACAGCATTTGGGTCAGCCCGGCGCCGGCGGCCTGCACCAAGTCGTTGCGGACGCTGCCTTGGCCGGCGATGATCTCGATGCGCCCGCTCAGGCCCGCCGCGATCGCGCGCGCCGAGGCGCCGGCGCCGCGCAGGTGGACCTCGGCGTCGAGCGTCCCGGTCACGCCGTCGGTGATCCGCCGGTCCTTGAGCAGGCGGCCGTAATCGATGCCGCTGGCGGTCAGGTTGAGGCTGAGCCGCGGCGTCTTCTTGCCGGCGTCGAGGCTGAAATCGCCGGCAACGGTGCCGCCGGAGATACCGACGGAGAACGGCTTGACCGCCAGCCGCCCCCTGGCAAGCGCGAGCGTCAGATCGAGGTCGGACAGCACCAAGCCCTTTTCCACGACGAGCCGCTTCACGCGCAGCTTGATCTTGGCGTCGACCGCCTCGAGCGCCTCGAGCGGCAGCGGGTCCTCGGTAAAGACGAAGCGCCGCCCGCCGTCCCGGGCCGGCGCCGCCGCCTGGTCCGGCGGCGCGAAGTCCTGGATGTTCAGGGTCCCGGCGGTGAAGGCGCCGTTCACCGCCGGCCGCGCGCCGCCAAAGGCGACCGTCGCGTTGCCGGCGATGTCACTCGAACCGACCTTGGCGGTCAGCCCGGTCAGCTTGTAGGTCGTCCCCTCTTGCTCGACCTGGACGCTCAGGTCGTAGGGCCCGAGCGGCGGTAGCTCCACGCCGCCCAGCGCACCCAGGTCGGCCAGGCTTTGCCCACGCACCTGGATCTTCAGATCGAGGCCCCGGCCGGTCATGGGCTCGGCGATCCGGCCATCGACGGTGACCGTGGCGCCGCCGGCCTCGACGCTCAATTTGACCGGGAAGGGGCCTTCGCCGAACAGTTGCTCGAACGAGCCGAGTGTGCCCTCGACCTTGAACGGCGCGTCGTTGTAGGCGCCCTCGAGCGCCACTTCCAGGGGCGACGAAGCGCTCGCGGCGCGGCCCTCCAGGCGCGCCAGACGAAGGCGTATCTCCTCGCCGGTCTTGCCGTTCTTGTAGGTCAGGGTGGCGTCGCGGATGACGACCTGGTCGAACGACGGCAGGGGCGCATCTTCGCCCTCCGCCTCGCCGTCCTTCTCGCCGGTCTCGGCCGCGCCCGTCATCTCCCAATTGCCGCGGCCCTCCTGGTCGGTCTCGAGCAGGATGTCCGGCCCGATCAGGACCAAGCGCTTGACCTGGATGTCGCCCGAAAGCAGCGGCAACAGCGCCACCTCCAGCTCGAAGCGGCGGATCGAGATCATATCGGCACGGCTGCCCCAGGCGGCGTTGGCGAAGCGCACGTCCTCGACAGCGATCGCCGGGGTCAGGGAGATCTTGAGGTCGATGGGTCCGGCGATCTTGAGCTCGCGGCCGGTCGCTTCCTTGGCCTCGGCCTCGATGATGCCGCGCAGTTCCTCGAAATCCATGGTCGACAGGATCGCGACGCCGGCGACCACCACCGCGACCACCAGGGCGACGAGCCCGGTCACGATCCACTTGATCTTCATGTCCATTGCCTCGTCAGATTCGCCAGACAGGGCGGCAAGTCGTCGAACGACTCGATCACCCGGGCCGCGCCGCTGGCGGTCAATTCCTCGGACCCATGATAGCCCCAACCCACGCCGACGGCACGCACCCCCGCATTCGCCGCCATTTCCATATCGTAGGTGGTATCGCCGATCAGCACGGTTTCCGCGCGCCCGGCGCCGACCTCGGCCATGGCGCGGTGCAGGATTTCCGGGTGCGGCTTGCCGGGCCCGTCGTCGGCGGTCTGCAGGGTGACGAAGAACTCGCTCAAGCCATGGCGCTCCAGGCTGCTCAGCAGGCCGCGCCGGCCCTTGCCGGTCGCGATGCCGAGGCAGACGTGGGGCTGGTCGAGCCGCTCAAGCGTCGCGCGGGCGCCGGGAAACAGCGGCTCGTGAACCTCGCCGCGCGCGCGCAACTCCTGGAAGGCGTTCCGGTAGGAGTCGGCGACGCGCTCGGCGGTAACCGTATCGTCCGGGTCCGGCAACAATTGGGCCGCCGCCATCTCGAGCCGCAACCCGACCACCCGGCGCACCGCCTCCGGCGCGGGCGCGGCGAGGCCCTCGGCCTCGAAGGCCCGCGCCATCGACTGCGCGATGCTCCGCTGGCTGTCGACCAGGGTGCCGTCGAAGTCGAACATGATCAGGCGGAACGGGTGGGACATGTCCTACCAGCGGTTGACGCGCGGCCACTCGGCGACGACCTCGTCGCCCGCCCCTGGGCCGCCATCGACGACGTAATAGAACTCGTAGGCGGCGGCCGTGAAACAGGCATGGTTGGGCAGCACGCGCACCCGCGCGCCCGGCGGCAGCGCGTCGAAGGGCAGATCGCCGCCGGGAGACGCGACCACGCCGTGCTCCTGCGAGACCCGGGCCACCTGCAGCTCGGGCAGGCTGTCGCCGCAGGCGAGATCGACCACCAGGCCGTAGCCCACGTCGTGCGGCACCGCGGCCGTGCTGCGGTCCTTGGACAGCGCCAAGCCGCCGGCGTCGATCACGACCTCGCCGCGCGCGCGCTGGTGGCCGGTCACCGTGGCCAGCACCGTGACCGCGATGTCCGACATGGCGCAGGATTCGATCTGGGCCTGGAACACGTCGTTGAACACGTAGACGCCGGGGCGCATCTCGGTCACGCCGTCGAGGCCGCGGGCGTGCACCGCGGTTGGCGTCGAGCCGACGCTGACCACCGGCGACGGCAGTCCGGCCGCGCGCAGCCGTTCGGCGCCCCGGACCGCCCCGGCGCGCTCGGCCTCGGCCACCTCTTGGACCTCGGCGACCATGCGGCAGGCGTAGGACTGCCCGGCATGAGTGAGCACGCCGCGCAGGTCGACGTCTTGGGCACCGTGGAGGGCCCGGCCGATCTCGACCAGCGCCTCCGAGTCGGGCGCGACCCCGGCGCGGCCGTCGCCGGTGTCGATCTCGATCAGGACCTCGAAGCGCGCGCCCAACTCCGCCGCGCGCGCGCCGATGCCGCGGGCCACTTCCAGGTTGTCGGTGAGCAGGGTCACGCGGGTGCCCTGGGCCTGCAGGCGCGCGACCCGCGCCAGCTTGTCCAGCGAAACGCCGACCGCGTAGACCACGTCGGTGAAGCCGTGCTCGGCGAAATACTCGGCCTCCTTGAGGGTCGAGACCGTGATGCCGCCGGAATGGCCCGCGGTCGCCAGGCGCCCGACCTCGGCCGATTTGGCGGTCTTCATGTGCGGGCGCAGATCGACCCCGAGCGCCCGCGCCCGTTCGCTCATGCGCGCAAGATTCGCCTCCAGGCGCCGGCGGTCGAGGATCAAGGCGGGGGTGTCGAGGTCCGAGAGCTTCATGGCGTGTTATCGTCTTCCTGGTGAGTGGCGTGCGCGCCCCGGGCCGGAGCGGGGGCCGGGGCGCGTGCCGGGCGGCGAATGCGCCAGGCCCTCGGCATAGCTTAGCAGGTCGTCGGCCGCGCGTTCACCCTTGGAGGCGTGGAAACCGAGCGCCGACCAGGCCGCCTCCATGTGCGCCGGCAAGGGCGCCGAGACCCTGAGCGTGGTTTCGCCCTCGGGGTGCGGCAAAGCGATCTCACGCGCGAGCAGCATGAGCCGCTTCGGGATTGCGCCTTTGCCCGCGCCCGCGCTTTCGAAAGACACCGCCTCGGGGAAGGCCGTCCGGCCGCCGTATTTGCCGTCGCAGAGTATGGGCGCGCCGAGCGCCGCGCAGTGGGCGCGCAGTTGGTGGGTACGCCCGGTCAGCGGCATGAGCGCGAGCCAGGAGATCGGTGGACCGGCCGCTTTCCGGGTTTGCACCACCTGGTAGAGGGTCAGCGCCGACTTGCCTTGAGCCTCCGCGCCGACCTTCTCGCCGCCGCCCCGGCCGGTGCGCTTGGCGAGCGCCAGCTCGATATGCCCGCGGTCCGCGTCGGGCGCGCCGACGACCAGCGCCCAGTAGACCTTTTGCACGGCCTTGCCCCTGAAGGCCGCGGTGAGCTTCCTGGCCGCCGCCGCGCTGCGGGCGAGCAGCAGGACGCCGCTGGTGTCCTTGTCCAGGCGGTGGACCAGGCGCGGGCGTTCGCTCCGGTCGAACCTGAGGGCGTCGAGCATGGCGTCGAGATGGCGGCGCTGGCCGCTGCCGCCCTGAACCGCCAAACCGGACGGCTTGTCGATGGCGATGACCGAATCGTCCATGAACAGGACCGAGTCGCGCAACGCCGCCACGTCGCGCGCGGTGGGCTGGGGCTGGGGCTGGGGCCGGGGCTGGGACCGCGGGGCCGCGTGCTCTGGGTTCTCCGCGGGCAAGGGCGGTACCCGGACCACCTGCCCGCCCGCCAGGCGGGTGCCCGACTTCGCCCGCTTGCCGTCGACCCGGACCTGGCCGGTGCGCAGCAGCTTTTCCAGGCGGCCGTGGCCGAGGCCCGGAAAGTGACGCCGGAACCAGCGGTCGAGACGAATCTCGGTCTCGTCGGGGGCGACGGTGACGCGGCGCACCCGGTTCACGACAGCGCCAAGCGCAACAGGCGCATCCCGGCGTAGATGCCGGCCAGCGACAGGGTGACCGAGGCGGCCAGGTAGAGCCCCGCGAGGCCCGATACGCCGCGCTCGAAGAGAACCAGAACGTCGAGCGAGAAGGCGGAGACGGTGGTGAAGGAGCCGAGCACGCCGACCGCCAAGAGCGCGCGCAACTCGGGCGAGGGCGACCAGACCAGCGCGGTCACCTCGATCAGGACCCCCATCATGAACGAGCCGACGGCGTTGACCGCCAGCGTGCCCACGGGAAAGCCGGCGCCGAACCAGAGGTCGAGCCCGTCGACGAGCAGGTAGCGGGCCGATGCCCCGATCGCGCCGCCCGCGGCCACCGCCAAGGGGATCCTCATCCGCCGCACGCCCTCGTGTGCCAAACCGGGGTGTGCCAAATCGGGTTGATTCGTCTGCCCTCTATATCGGGGACACCATACTTAATTCACCATACTTAATTCGCCGCCGCCGACCGCGGACTCCCGAATTAAGTATGGTGTCCCTATAATCGAACCACCGGTGGCGCGGCGCCTTAATAACGCGGATTTGCTCCCGGGTATACCCGCCGGCCGGGCCGCCCGTGGTTCAGGCGGCCGCCGCGGCGGCGCCGACCAGCCAGTCCAGGCAGCTCTGGCTGGGCATGAGATAGATCCCCATGCGGCCGAGCTCGCGGATGCCCTCCTCGCTCGCGTTGCCCACGGCGTCGGTGACGAGCACGATGCGGAAATCGCGCGCGCTCGCCTCGTAGATCGTCGCGCGCATGGCGGTCGAAAAATTGAACCCGCAGATCACCAGGGTGGTCACGCCGAGCCGCTCGAGACGCGCCTCCAGCGCGGTGCCGTGGAAGGCACCCCAACGCGGCCGGTAGAAGGCCCACTCGGCCGGACCGAGTTCCTGGAACCCGCCGTCCAGAAGAAGACTCGGGTCGAGCCGGGCCGTGGCCACGGGCTTGACCTCGTCGAGCAGCTCCGCGCCCAAGGTGCCCGGCATGAACACGCGCAGGCCCTCCTCGACCGCCTGGCGCCGGCAGGCGTCCACGTTGGAGCCGTCCGGGCGGTACAGCCGCACCGCATGAAACAGCGGCGCGCCGTGGGCCCGGAAGCCCTCGGCCAGACGCCCCAAGGCCGGCCTGACCCGCAGAACGCCCGAGGCCCGGTAAGGCGAATCGGGGCGCACGAAATCCTGCTGGGCCGAAAGGGTGAGAAGGGCCGCCGTGCCCTTCTGTGGAACGCAGTAATTGCCCATGTCCGTCTTTACCTCCCCCTGTTTTCGGGGCCTCCCGGACAATCGTCCGGCTCGGGCCCCACCCTCGTCAACCATCACCCAACAAGTCATACGCCGTTGCGCCGGATACAACCGACGGCCCGGCATGGCAGATTCGCAGGGATTGCAGGGCTCCGTCAGTCCCCTTCCCCGCCTCGCTCCTGGCCTCGTTTCGACCGTAATTTCTCCCAATATTCCAAGCGCTTGGCGATCTCCCGCTCGAACCCGCGCGGGGCCGGACGGTAGAACCTTTGCCGCGCCATGCCCTCGGGGAAGTAGTCCTGTCCGGAAAAGGCGTCGGGGGCGTCGTGGTCGTATTCATAGCCCTCGCCGTAACCGAGGTCCTGCATCAGCCGGGTCGGCGCGTTGAGAATGTGCTTGGGCGGCATGAGCGAGCCGGCCTCGCGCGCCGCGCGCGACGATTCGCTGAACGCCTTGTAGGCGGCGTTGGATTTCGGCGCACTGCCCAGGTAGATCGCCGCCTGGGCCAGCGCCAATTCGCCCTCGGGCGAGCCGAGGCGCTCGTAGGCCTCCCAGGCGGCAAGCGTCTGGATCAGCGCCTGGGGGTCGGCGAGGCCCACGTCCTCCGAGGCGAAGCGGACCAGCCGGCGGGCGATGTAGCGCGGGTCCTCGCCGCCGGCCAGCATGCGCGCCAGCCAATACAGCGCGGCGTCGGTGTCGGAGCCGCGCAGGGACTTGTGCAGCGCGGAGATCAGGTTGTAGTGGCCCTCCTGCGCCTTGTCGTAGAGCGGCGCGCGCTTCTGCACCACCGCGACCAGGGCCTGGGTGTCGAGCGGTTCGCCCACCGGCTGGGCGAACAGCTCCTCGGCCAGGTTGAGCACGTAACGCCCGTCACCGTCGGCCATGGCGACGAGCGCGGTGCGCGCCTCGGCGTCGAGCGGCAGGGGCCGGCCCGCGTCGGCCTCGGCGCGGCGCAGGAGCTCGGCCATGGCCACCTCGTCAAGTCGCTTGAGGACGAAGACCTGGCAGCGCGACAAGAGCGCGGCGTTGAGCTCGAAGGAAGGGTTCTCGGTCGTGGCGCCGACCAGGATCACCGTGCCGTCCTCGACGTAGGGCAGGAAGCCGTCCTGCTGGACCCGGTTGAAGCGGTGGACCTCGTCGATAAAGAGCAGCGTGCCGCGCCCGGCCAGCCGCCGCTCCTTGCCGCGCGCGAAGACCTTGCGCAAGTCGGCAACCCCGGAGAAAACCGCCGACATCTGCTCGAACGCGAGATCCGTGACCTCGGCCAAGAGGCGCGCGATCGTGGTCTTGCCGCTGCCCGGCGGACCCCAGAGGATCATGGACGCGAGGCGACGGGCCGCGAGCATGCGCCCGATCGGGCCGTCGGGACCGATCAGGTGGTCCTGGCCCAGGACCTCGCCGAGCACGGCCGGGCGCAGGCGGTCGGCGAGCGGACGCGGCGCCTGGGCCTCGAACAGCCCGGTCACCGGGCGGCTCCCGCGCTGCGGCTTAATACCAAGTCTCGTTGATAATGACCCATAGAGATCGCGCGGGCGATCCGTCGGGCAGGAGGGAAGCCGCGGGCGATGCGGGGCATCGTCAAGGCTTTCCGACGCCCGCCGGCGGTTCGCCCGCGCGACCGGAACGGCGGCTTCCCAA
>JACZWN010000099.1 GCA_022572105.1 Pseudomonadota bacterium
GCCATCTCCGCCGCGCGCTGCAGGTTGCGGCTGAGCTGGTCCTTGCCGGTCAGGTACTGCTTGGGCCAGGGCATGTCGTGGCCCTGCTGGGCCGCGGCGCGCAGGGTCCAGTAAGGATCCCAGAGGTGCGGCCGGCCCAGGCAGCAGAGATCGGCGCGGCCGGCCGCGATGATGCCGTTGACGTGGTCGACCTCGTAGATGTTGCCGACCGCCATGGTCGCGATCCCGGCCTCGTTGCGGATGCGGTCGGAGAACGGCGTCTGGAACATGCGGCCGTAGACCGGCTTCGCGTCCGGGCTGGTCTGGCCGGCGGAGACGTCGATGATGTCGGCGCCGGCCGCCTTGAAGGCCTTGGCGATGGCGACGGAGTCTTCCGGCGTGACACAGTCTCTCGTGCCGTTGGTCACCCAGTCGGTCGCCGAGATGCGCACGGACATGGGCTTGTGCTCGGGCCAGACCGCGCGCATGGCCGCGAACACCTCGAGCGGATAGCGCAGCCGGTTGGCCAGGGCGCCGCCGTAGTCGTCGCCGCGCCGGTTGCTGAGCGGCGTGATGAAGGCGGACAGCAAATAGCCGTGGGCGGCGTGCAGCTCGACCATGTCGAAGCCGGCCGCCGCCGCCCTCTCGGTCGCCCGGACGAAGGCCGCCTTGACCCGGTCCATGTCCGCCCGGTCCATGGCGCGCGGCGTCTGATTATCGGGTGACCAGGGCAGCGGCGAGGGAGCGATGAGGTCCCAGTTGCCATCGTCCAGCGGCTCGTCCATGCCCTCCCAGCCGCGCTTGGTGGAGCCCTTCGGCCCGGCGTGGCCCAGTTGCGCGGCGATCTTGGCTTGGCTGTGGCCGTGCACGAAGTCGACGATGCGCTTCCAGGCGCCGACGTGCTCGTCCTTGTACAGGCCGGCGCAGCCCGGCGTGATGCGGCCGTCGGCCATGACGTCGGTCATCTCGGTATAGAGCAGGCCCGGTCCGCCCTGGGCCCGGGCGCCGTAGTGCACCAGGTGGAAGTCGTTGGGCGTGCCGTCATCGCAGCTGTACATGGACATGGGCGAGACCACGACCCGGTTCACGAGCACCATGTCGCGCAGGCGGAACGGCGTGAACATGGGCCGCAGCGGCGCGTGGTTGGCGCCGCCGTTGGCGCGCGCCGCGATCCAGCGCTCGACGCCCTCGACCCAGTCCCGGTCGCGCAGGCGCAGGTTCTCGTGGCTGACCCGTTGGCTGCGGGTGAGCAGGGAGTAGGCGAACTGCAGGGGCTCGAAATTGACGTAGCGCGGCACGCTCTCGAACCACTCGGTCGAGTTGCGCGCGGCGCTTTGCAGCTTCAGGACCTCGAGCTGGCGCGCCTCCTGATAGGCCTCGAGCGCCGCGGTCCTGTCCCGGTGGCGGTGCAGGACGTCGGCCAGGTCGATGGCGTCCTCGAAGGCGAGCTTGGTGCCCGAGCCGATCGAGTAATGCGCCGTGTGCGCGGCATCGCCCAGGAGCACGATCTTGCCGTGGTGCCAGGTCTCGCACTTGATGCGCGGGAAGTTAAGCCAAGCCGAGCCGCGCAGGTGCGCGGCGTTGCTCAACAGCGCCTCGCCGCCCAGGTAGTCGGCGAACAGGTCCTCGCAGATGGCGATGCTTGCGTTCCGGTCCGGCGTATCCAGTCCGAGGCCGCGCCAGGTCTCCTCCGCGCATTCGACGATGAAGGTCGAGGTGTCCGCGTCGAAGCGGTAGGCGTGGGCCCAGATCCAGCCGTGCTCGGTCTCTTCGAAGATGAAGGTGAAGGCATCGAAGGTCCGCCGGGTGCCGAGCCAGACGAACTTGTTTTTGCGCAGGTCGATCTCGGGCTCGAAGGCCTCGGCGTAACGGTCCCGGATCTTGCTGTTGATGCCGTCGGCGGCGACGATCAGATCGGCGTCGTCGTAGGCCTCCAGGTCGTCGACCTCGGTCTCGAAACGGAGCTCGACGCCGAGCGCCCGCGCCCGGCCTTGCAGGAGCGCGAGCAGGCGGCGGCGCGCGATGCCGCAGAAGCCGTGGCCGCCCGAGGTCACCACCCGGCCCCTGATGTGCACGTCGATGTCGTCCCAATGGGCGAAGTTGTCGAGAATCTCGGCCGCGCTGACCGGGTCGTTCGAGCGCAGGTTGTCCATGGTCTGGTCGGAGAACACGACGCCCCAGCCGAAGGTGTCGTCGGGCCGGTTGCGCTCCACGACCGTGACCTCGTGGGTGGCGTCGCGCAGCTTCATGGAGATCGCGAAGTACAGCCCGGCCGGCCCGCCGCCGATGCAAACGATCCTCACCGTTGGATCTCCAGGGTCATTCGGGTTCCAAGGTCAGCCGGGTTCCAAACTCAGTCGGAATGGGGACCGAGCTCGAGGCCGGAATCCGCGGCGCGAGGACCGGCGCTCCGGCTATGAGTTCAATACGGATTTTTCGGTTAACAAGCCCTTAACCCGGGGAGGCCGCACCGGTGCTTGCGCCGGCCCGATCTGTCCGTGGACAGCGGCCCCGGAGATCGATTTAATGGTCTCGCTCGGGGGTTGGCGCTCCGGGCGCGCAGGCAACCCCCTTATTCGCTGGAGGAGCGGCCATGGAAATCGGCGTCTTGATCTTCGCAACCGATTACTGCATCCGCATGGACGAGCTGGCCCGGGCGCTGGAGGAGCGCGGCTTCGATGCGCTGTTCCTGCCCGAGCACACGCACATCCCGGCCAGCCGGCGCACGCCGCGCCCGGGCGGCGGCGAGCTGCCCAAGGAGTACTGGCACACCCACGACCCCTTCGTCGCGCTCTCCTTCGCGGCCGCGGCCACGAGCAAGCTCAAGCTCGGCACCGGCATCTGCCTGGTGCCCCAGCGCGATCCCATCGTCACGGCGAAGTCCGTGGCCAGCCTCGACATGCTGTCGGGCGGGCGCTTCATCTTCGGCATGGGCGGCGGCTGGAACGTCGAGGAGATGGAGAACCACGGCGCCCGCTACGAGACGCGCTTCAAGCTGCTGCGCGAGCGGGTGCTGGCCATGAAGGCGATCTGGACCGAGGACGAGGCCGCCTTCCACGGCGACATGGTCGATTTCGACCCCCTGTGGTCCTACCCGAAACCGGTCCAGAAACCGCACCCGCCGGTCATCCTGGGCGGCGAGACCGACTACACCCTGGCCCGCGTGATCGAGTTCTGCGACGGCTGGCTGCCGCGCGCCAGCGACGCCTTCGATCCGGTCGAGGGCATGGGGCGGCTGCGCCGGGCGGCGGAGGCGGCCGGGCGCGACATGGCCACGCTCTCGATGACCGTGTTCCGGGCGCCGCCGGAGGCGGCCACCCTCGAAGCCTACGCCGAAGCCGGGGTGACGCGGGCCCTGCTGATGCTGCCGCCGGCCGACCGCGACACGGTGCTCGGCCTGCTCGACGACTACGCGCCCCTGCTCGGCTGAGCGGCGCGGGTGCGCCGCCCGCTAGTCGCTGGCCCCATGCCTTTGCAGGAGATCGGCGACCGCGCCATGCCCGGCCGCCCGCGCCAGGCCCAGCGCCGTGTTGCTCGATGCGTTACGCGGCTTTAGATCGGCGCCGTTGCGCAACAGCACGGCAACCACCTCGATGCGACCGGTCTGCGCGCCCTCCATAAGAGGCGTGGGACCGTAGTAGCGGCGAAAATCGATCTCCGCACCGCGCCGCAGCAGGAGCTCGACCAATTTCGCATGACCTTCGCGCGCCGCCATGTGCAAAGGCGTGGAGTCTGAGTTCGAGATCGTGTCGACGTTGGCGCCATGGGATAACAGCAACTCCACGATCTCGGCATGACCGCCAAGCGCCGCCATATGCATCGGCGTGACACCGCCTTGGGCGCGGGCGCCGATATCGGCGCCCTTGGCAATCAGCAGCCGGACGACTTCGATACGGCCCGCGTGCGCCGCGACGTGGAGCGGCGTCGAGGCGTCGATGGCCGAGCGCACGTCGACTTCCGCCCCCTGCTCGAGGAGATAGACCGCAAGCGCCACGTCGCCGGCCGCGGCGGCCTCCGGGACCGCCATCGCCAGCGCGCCGAGCACGACGATGAGACGGAACCGGCCCGCCCCGAATGCCGCGCGCCACGCCCTCGCTCGGTCGCGCCGCGCGCCATGCAGGGAGCCTGTCGTCGATTTCATGGTGACCTCGCCCGCCCCGAACGTGAGCACCGCTCCCCGCGAACGTATCGCCGGTAGCGTAACACGGAACGCCTTGGCGCATGACGTCTTGGCGGTCCCTCCGGCGCAAGGCCCGGCCGCCTATTCCGCCGCGCTTTGGTCCTCGGGCCTGGCCTCCGCCGGCAGGCCGGGCTTCGCGCGGGCCAGGCCGCGCTCCACGAAGCTCGCGCGCATGGCGAAGCCGTTGCCGGGCCGCGCGACCATCGCCTCCGGCGGTGTCGGCGCGCTCACCTCGGGCCAGTGGCCGGGTTGCGGGCCGGCGCCCTCGGCGGCGATGGCGAGCGGATCGTCGTCCTCGATCGCCGGCGTCGAGAGGAGTTCCACGCAGTCCCACGAGGCCTCGAGCGGGATGTTGTTGGGGTCGAAGAAATAGATCGACCAGAGGGTGCCGTGATCGACGGCGCCGTCGACTGCCACGCCTGCGGCCTCCAGCTTGTCCTTGAGCGCGAAAAGATCTTCCTTGTTCTCGACGGTGAAGGCGACGTGATCGAAGCCGACCGGCTCGGCGGTCGGCGTGCCGTGGAACTTGCCGCGCTTCATGGGCCGCGCGATGTCGTACTCGAAGAACGCGATCTGGCCGTTGCCCATCTGGAAGAAATAATGCCGGTAGCCGTCGTGGCCGATGCCGGCGACCAGCTCCAGGCCCAGGAGGTCCCGGTAGAAGCGGATCGTCTTTGGCATGTCGTCGGTGATGAACGCGAGATGGTTGATGCCCCGGATCAACATGGCGGCCTCCATTGCTTGGCGGTGCTGCGGCTGGGCGCCCAGCCTAGCACCGAAAGTGCGTCGACGCAGCACTTTGGTGCCGCTAGCGCTCCTCGCGCCTGAAGGGAACGAGCAGGGCGGCCGGGGCGCGGGCGCTGCGCGAGAAGGCCGCCATGGCGACGATGGTGACCACGAAGGGCAGCATCAGGAAGAACTGGTAGGGCAGGTCGATGGCGCCACTCGACTGCAGGCGCAATTGCAGCGCGTCGACCGCGCCGAAGAGCAGCGCCGCCGCCGCGCAGCGCCAGGGGTCCCACTGGCCGAGCACGACCAGCGCGATGCACACCCAGCCGCGCCCGGAGATGACCCCGAAGGTGAAGGCGTTGAACTGGGCCAGCGCCAGATAGGCCCCGGCCACCCCCATGAGCATGCCGGAGATGATCAGCGCCTGGTAGCGCGCCGCGCTCACGCCGACGCCGGCGGCGACCGCCGCGTGCGGGTTCTCGCCGACGGTGCGCAAGTTGAGCCCCCAGGACGTGCGGTACAGCACGAAGGCCGAGAGCGGCACCAGCAGGAAGCCGAAATAGACCAGCGCGAACTGGTCGAAGACCGCGGGGCCCAGGAAGGGTATATCCGACAACAGCGGCACCGGCACGGTCTTGAAGGCTTCGACGCTGGGCGGCTGGGACGGCTGGCCGAACACCAGGCGGTAGGAGAAGAAGGCGAGCCCGGTGCACAACAGCGTCACGCCCAGGCCCGAGACGTGCTGGCTCAGGCCCAGGCTCACCGTCAGCAGGCCCATGAGCGCGCCGAAGACCATGCCCGCGACCGCCGCGGCCAGGATGCCGAGCCACAATTCGCCCGAGAAATAAGCCGCCGAGAAGCCGGTCATGGCGCCGATCAGCATGATCCCCTCGATGCCCAGGTTGAGCACCCCGGCGCGCTCGGCAAACATCTCGCCCATGGTCGCGATGAGGAGCGGCGCACCGACCCGTATCAGCGCGGCCAAGAAGCCGACTTGCAGGACCTGGTCCAGTATCTCGCCGATCTCAAAAATCCTCCCGTTAGCTCGGCGCGTGGCGCCGGACGCGCAGGCGGTAGGTCGTGAACAAGAGCGCCGTCAACATGCAGATGAGCGAGGTGCCCTGGATCACGTCGGCCAGGAACGTCGGCACGCCGGTGGTGCGCGACATGGTCTCGGCGCCGGTCGCGACGGCGGCGAAGAAGAGCGCCGCCGGGACCACGCCGAGCGGGTTGAGCCGCGCCAGCATGGCGATCACGATGCCGGTGTAGCCGTAGCCCGGCGACAGGCCGGCCATGACCTGGAAGTGCAGGCCGGCGACCTCGCCGACCCCGGCCAAGCCCGCTAGGCCGCCGGAGACGCAGGCCGTCAGCAGCACCACCCGGCCGATGGCGATGCCGCCGTGGGCGGCCGCGCGCGGGTTCTCGCCGACCGCGCGGATCGCGAAGCCGAGCGTGGTGCGGGTCATGAGCAGCCAGGTCAGGACCGCCCCGACCGCGGCCAGCAGCACCCCCAGGTGCATGCGGGTCGCCTGCAGCAGCATGGGGAATTCCGCGTCCACGCGGATGTCGGGCGAGTCCGGATAACCGCTCAGCGGGTCCTTCCAGGGCCCGTCGAGCAGCGCCATCATGGCGTAGAAGATGACGAAGTTGAGCATCAGCGTCGCGACCACGTCGTCGACCCGGTAGCGCACCTTGAGCAGCGCCGGGATGCTTGCCGCGACGCCGCCGGCCAAGGCGCCGCCCAGGATCATCGCGGGAATGAGCGACCAAGCCGGCAAGAACTCGCGTGCGCCGATGAAGGCGGCGGCCATGGCGCCGGCCAACAACTGCCCCTCGGCGCCGATGTTCCAGAACTTGGCGCGGAACGCGACCGCGACCGCGAGGCCGGTGAACACCAGCGGCGCCGCCTTGACGATGGTCTCGATCACGTTGAAGCGGCTGCCGAGTGCGCCCTTGAACAGCGCGCCGTAGGCCTCGAAGACGTTGGCGCCGGCCAGCATCACCAGGCCGCCGCACAGCACCAGCGTCGCCAGCACGGCGGCGAGCGGCAGCGCCAGGTTGAACCAGGCGGGCGTTTTGGCGCGCTGCTCCAACCGGACCTGGATCATGGCGCCGCCCCGGCCATGAGCAGGCCGACGCGCGCGACGCTGGCCTCGGCCGCCGGCACCACGTCGAGGATGCGACCCTCGTACATGACCGCGATCCGGTCGGCGATCTCGAACAGCTCCTCCAGGTCCTCGCTGATCACGATCACGCCGCGCCCGCGCGCGCGCAAATCCAGGAACTTCCGGTGCACGAACTCCTTGGCCGCCACGTCGAGACCGCGGGTCGGCTGCGCGGCGACCAGGACCAAGGGATCGAAGGCGAGCTCGCGCGCGAGCAGGGCCTTTTGCAGGTTGCCGCCCGAGAGCGTGCCGGTGCGCACGTCCGGGCCGGCCGCCTTGATGTCGAAGTTCTCGATCTGCTCCGCGACGAAGGCTTTGATCGCCGCGCGGTTCAGGATGCCGAAGCGGCTGAACCGCCGTTCGCCGACGCGCGGCAAGACCATGGAGTCGCTGAGCGGCAGGGTGGTGAGCAGGCCGACGCCGATGCGGTCTTCGGGGATCTGGGCCACGCCGAGGCGCCGCATGGCGCGCGGGCTCGGGCGCCTGACGACTTTGCCGTCGACCTCGATGCGCCCCGCGATCGGCGCGAGCATGCCGGCAGTGACCTCGGCGAACTCGCGCTGGCCGTTGCCCGAGACCCCGGCGATGCCCAGGATTTCGCCGCCGTGCACGACCAGCGAGAGGTCCGCGAGCGCGACCGGATGGCCCGGCGCCGCGGCGGTGCGCACACCTTCGAGCGCCAGCAACGCCCGGCCGCGCTCGGTCGCCTCCTTGACCGGCGGCACCAGGTCGTGGCCGCACATGAGCTGGGCCAGTTCGTGGTCGGTGACCGAGGCGATATCCTCGATGTTGGCGGTGACCGCGCCCTGGCGCATGACCACCAGGCGGCGTGCGATGGCGCGCACCTCGCGCAACTTGTGACTGATGAAGATAACGCCGACGCCGTCCTCGGCCATGGCGCGGAGGGCGGCGAACAGGCCTTCGCTCTCGCGCGGCGTCAGCACCGAGGTCGGCTCGTCCAGGATCAGGATGCGCGCACCGCGGAACAGCGCCTTGACGATCTCCAGGCGCTGCTGCTCGCCCACGGTCAGGCTGCCGACGCGGGCGTCCGGATCGAGCCCGAGGCCGTAGTCGCGGCCGATCTCCTCGAGCCGCGCGCGGGCGCCGGCGCGGTCGCACAGGCCCCAGGGCGCGCTTCGGCCGACCATGAGATTCTCGAGCACGCTGTGGCGCGGCACCAGGTGGAAGTGCTGGTGCACCATGCCGATGCCCGCGGCCAGCGCGTCGGCGGGCCCGTGGATCGCGGCCGGCCGGCCGTCGATGCGGATGACCCCGGCATCGGCGCTGTAGATCCCGAACAGGACGTTCATCAGCGTCGTCTTGCCGGCGCCGTTCTCGCCGAGCAGGCCGAGGATTTCCTTGTGACGGAGGGTCAGGTCCACGCTTTTGTTCGCGTGGACCGCGCCGAACGACTTGTCGATCCCGCTGAGCTCGAGCAGCGGGGCGGTCTCGGCCATGGGCGCCTCGGAACCTTGGGATTACGCGCGCGCCCGGGGCGTTGCCGCCGCCCCGGGCGCGTCGGTGGCGGTACGCGGCCCTATTCGGACTTGGGCGCGCTTTCGTCGATGTCGACCCGGAAGGTGCCGTCGAGGATCTCCTGCCTGCGCTCGGCGACCATCTTCTTGATGTCGTCCGACAGCTTCTTGTCCCAGCCGTGGTACGGCGCCAGGAACGAGCCGCCCTTGCCCATGTACGAGAACTGGCCGAAGTCCTGGGCCGAGAACACCCCGGCCTTGACCAGGCTGATCACCTGCTTGACCGTCGGCCACATATCCCAGACCACGCTGGTGACCACGGTATCGGGCCCCAGGCCGGTCTGGTCCGACATGTTGCCGATGGCGGCGATGCCGCGCTCCTTGGCCGCCTCGACGACGCCGAAGCGCTCGGCGTAGATGACGTCGACGCCGGCTTCGATCTGGGCGATCGCGGCCTCCTTGGCCTTGGGCGGATCGAAGAACGAGCCGATGAAGGAGAACTTGCACTTCACCGCCTTGTTGACTTCCTTGGCCCCGGCGCAGAAGGCGTTGGACAGGCGGTTGACCTCGGGGATCGTCATGGCCGCGACCGTGCCCACGGTGTTCGACTTGGTCAGCTTGCCCGCGATCATGCCGGCCAGATAGGCCGGCTCGTGAATCCAGTTGTCGAAGACCGCGAAATTGGGCTCGGCCGGGCCGATGCCCGAGCCGAAGGTGAAGGCGACCTTCGGGTAGTCCTTCGCGACCCGTCGGGTGATGCGCTCGGTGCCGAAGGAGTCGCCGATGATCAGATCGTAGCCGTCCTCGGCGTAGCCGCGCAGGACGCGGGCGAAGTCGGCGGCGGTGACGCTCTCGGACCAGGCGTACTCGATACCCAGTTCCTTCTTGGCCTGGAGCAGGGCGACGTGGATCTGGTTGACCCAAGGCTCCTCGATCGGCGTCTCGAAGACGGCGGCGACCTTGAGCTTGTCCGATCCGGCCTGGGCCCCGCCCAAGCTCAGGGCCGAGGCGGCGGCGATGAGGGCAAGGGCGCGGAGCCCTCTGCGCAAGATTGCATGCATGGTTGATTACCTCCCCTTGTGATTCGGTCTCGTGGCTCGTGGCTCGTGGATCGGCGCGCGGCGCTCCCGCGCGGCGCCCGCGGCCGATGCGGTTACTCTATCGGGGCGCCCGGATTTGCGCCAGTGGGTATCGGGCGCGGCGGCGCGATCGATATGGATTGCCGCCCGTGCCTTTCGAATGCGATACAGGTTGATGCAGGGAGACGAACGAGGGGGGGACCCGCCATGGACATGCCGCGCGTGATCGAGATCGCCAACGGCGCGCGCGTGCCGGGCAGCTTCTCGGAGACCGAGATGAACGCCCGGCTCGGCCAGCTGCGGGCGCTGATGGCGGACACCGGCGTCGCCGTCGCGCTGTTCACCTCGTATCACAACATCTGCTACTACGGCGCCTTCCTGTATTGCAAATTCGGGCGCGACTATGCGCTGGTGGTGGACCGGGACAGGATCACCTCGGTGTCCGCCAACATCGACGGCGGCCAGCCCTGGCGGCGCAGCTTCGGCGGCCGCAACCTGGTCTATACCGACTGGCAGCGCGGCAACTACTTCGCCGCGCTCCAGCAATTGATCGAGGACGGCGCCACCGTCGGCATCGAGCGCGACCACCTGACCCTGGAGACCCTGGACCGGCTCGAGGCGGCGCTGCCCGGCTGCACCTTCGTCGACATCGGCGCGGGCGCCATGCGCCTGCGCCTGGTCAAGTCGGCCGAGGAGATCGCCCACATCACCGAGATGGCGCGCATCGCCGACATCGGCGGGGCGGCCTGCGTCGAGGCGATCGCGCCCGGCGTCGGCGAGCACGAGGTGGCGCTGCACGCGACCCGGGCCATGGTGCGCGAGATCGCCCGGACCTGGCCCCACGCCGAGCTCATGGACACCTGGACCTGGTTCCAGTCGGGCCTCAACACCGACGGCGCCCACAACCCGGTGACCAGCCGCAAGATCGCGCGCGGCGATATCCTGAGCCTCAACTGCTTCCCCATGGTCGCGGGCTATTACGTGGCGCTCGAGCGCACGCTGTTTTGCGGGCAGGCCTCCGACGCGCACTTTCGCCTCTGGGAGATCAACTGCCGGGTCCACGACGCGGGCAAGGAACTCCTCGTGCCCGGCGCCCGCTGCTGCGACGTGGCGCGCGCGCTCAACCGGATCTATGCCGAGCACGATCTGCTCGGGTACCGGACCTTCGGCTACGGCCACTCCTTCGGCGTGCTGTGCCACTATTACGGCCGCGAGGCCGGCCTGGAGCTGCGCGAGGACGTGGAGACCGTGCTCGAGCCGGGCATGGTGGTGTCCATGGAGCCCATGATCGTGCTGCCCGAGGGCCAACCCGGCGCCGGCGGCTACCGCGAGCACGACATCCTGGTGATCACCGAGGACGGCAACCGCAACATCACGGGCTTTCCCTACGGCCCCGAACACAACATCATAAGGAATTAGGCGCCGCCCCGCGCGCGGCCGGAGACAGGGCAAAAGAAACAGGGGGAGCAGAACCATGGCCAAGGCCCGCAAAGTCATCATCACCTGCGCCATCACCGGCTCGATCCACACGCCGTCGATGTCGCCCTATCTGCCGGTGACGCCGGACGAGATCGCCGAGGCGGCGCTCGCCGCGGCCGAGGCCGGGGCCACGATCCTGCACCTGCACGCGCGCGATCCCGAGGACGGCCGGCCGAGCCAGGACCCGGCGCTGTTCCAGCAGTTCCTGCCGCGCATCAAGCAGGCGTGCGAGGCGGTCATCAACATCACCACCGGCGGCGGCCTGGGCATGACCGTGGAGGAGCGCCTGCGCCCGGCCTTCGAGCTCAAGCCCGAGGTCGCCTCGCTCAACATGGGTTCGATGAACTTCGGCCTGTTCCCCATGCTCGGCCGCTTCAAGGAGTTCAAGCACGACTGGGAGCGCGCGCACCTGGAGAACAGCCGCGATTTCGTGTTCAAGAACACCTACAAGGACATCGAGTATATTCTGACCTCGTGCCGCGGCAACGGCACCCGCTTCGAGTTCGAGTGCTACGACATCGGCCACCTCTACAACCTGGCCCACTTCCTCGACCGCGGCGTGGTCGAGCCGCCGCTCTTCGTGCAGTCGGTGTTCGGCATCCTGGGCGGCATCGGGCCGCACCCGGAGGACCTCATGCACATGCGGCGCACCGCCGACCGCCTGTTCGGCGACGCCTACCAGTGGTCGATCCTGGGCGCGGGCCGCAACCAGATCCCGCTCGCCACCATCGGCGCGGCCATGGGCGCCAACGTGCGCGTCGGGCTCGAGGACTCGCTCTGGGCGGGTCCGGGCACGCTCGCCAAGTCGAACGCCGAGCAGGTGCGCCTGATCCGCCAGGTCCTGGAAGGCATGTCGCTCGAAGTCGCGAGCCCGGCCGACGCGCGCGACATGCTCGCTCTCAAGGGCGGCGACGCGGTCGGGTTCTGAGCGCGGGCGGCCCAGAGGGGCGGCGACGCCGAAACCGCGGATTATTTGAACCACAGAGACACAGAGGCACAGAGAACCAACAGAAGGTTCACCACGAAGACACAAAGGCACGAAGAATTTTTTGGTTGCGCGCTACGCGCGATGAAACCTTCTTCGTGGCCTTTGTGTCTTTGTGGTGAAATAGCTTTTCTTCCTCTCATGCCTCTGTGTCTCTGTGGTTCCATTACCTCATGACCGAGATCCTGCGCTTTCACTGGCTATTCCTGCTGCTCGCCGCGCCCTGCGTCGGCAGCTTCCTGGGCGTCGTGACGGCGCGCCTGCCGGCGGGGCGCTCGAGCCTGCGCGGGCGCTCGGCCTGTCCC
>JACZWN010000100.1 GCA_022572105.1 Pseudomonadota bacterium
CCCGACCGGAACGGCGGTTTCCCAAGGCTTTCGGACGGCGTCGCCCATGGCTTGCGATGCCTTGCATCGCCGCGCCACGCGCTCCTGGCCGAAAACCTTGGGAAACCGTCTCTATGGGTCATTATCAACGAGACTTGGTATAAGTTATGCTCGAATCGAATTCGAGGAAATTAAACCGCACATGCTGACCATCGGTCCGCTCAACGGGATCGCGCGCATCCGCCACGGTTTCTTCAGCCGCGACGGCGGGGTCAGCGACGGGCCGTTCGCCTCGCTCAACTGCGGCTACGGCTCGGGCGACGACCCGGCCAAGGTGGCCGAGAACCGGGCGCGCGCGATGACGCGATTGGACCTGGACGGGAGCCGGCTGGTCACCGCCTATCAGACGCATTCCACCGAGGTCGCCGTGGTCGAGGAGCCCTGGAACCGCGAGGACGCGCCGCGCGTCGACGGCCTGGTGACCACACAGCCACGGCTCGCACTGGGCATCCTGACCGCCGATTGCGCCCCGGTGCTCATGGCCGACGCCAAGGCGCGCGTCATCGGCGCCGCGCACGCCGGCTGGCGCGGCGCGCTGAACGGCATCCTGGAGGCCGTGATCGAGGCCATGGTCGAACTGGGCGCCCGGCCCAACACCATCGTCGTGGGGGTCGGCCCCATGATCGCCCAGCGCTCCTACGAGGTCGGTCCGGAGTTTCCGGCGCCCTTCCTCGAACAGGCGGAAGCCGACGGCGATTTCTTCTATCTCGGGCGTCGCGAGGGTCATTTCATGTTCGACCTCAAGGGCTATATCGCCCGCCGCCTGGACCGCGCCAAGGTCAAGCGGATCCAGATCCTGCCCTGCGACACCTGCGCCGAGGAGAACCGCTTCTTCAGCTATCGGCGCGCCTGCCTGCGGCGCGAGAAAGATTACGGCCGGGGCCTCTCGGTCATCTGTCTGCACCACTGAGCGCGAGGTTTCGCCCCATGGCCCTGCATTTCAGCCCCGAGGAGCTGGCCGGCCGCCGCGCCCGGACCTGCGACGAGATGGCGCGCCAAGGCCTCGACGGGCTGCTCCTGTTCCGCCAGGAGAGCATGTACTACCTGACCGGCTACGACAGCTTCGGATACGTCTTTTTCCAGTGCCTCTATCTGGGCGCCGACGGGCGCATGACGCTGCTGACCCGCGCCCCCGACCTGCGCCAGGCCCAGGCGACCTCGGTGATCGAGGACGTCCGGATCTGGGTCGACGGGCCGGAGGCCAGCCCGGCGCAGGAGTTGCGCGTCCTCCTCGCGGAGCACGGCTGCCAAGGCAAGCGCCTGGGCGTGGAGTACGAGGCCTACGGCCTGACCGCGCGCAACGGCAAGCGCCTGGAGGCGGCGCTCGAGGGCTTCTGCACGCTCGCCGACGCCTCCGAGCTGGTCAGCCGCCTGCGGCTCGTGAAAAGCGAGGCGGAGATCGTCTACGCGCGCTGCGCCGCGGCGCTCGCGGACGAGGCGCTCGACGAGGCCCGGCGCCTGGCCAAGCCGGGCGCCTTCGAGGGCGACATCCTGGCCGCCATGCAGGGCGCGGTGCTCAAGGGCGGGGGCGACTATCCCGGCAACGCGTTCATCATCGGCTCCGGGCCGGGCGCGCTCTTGTGCCGCTACTACAGCGGACGCCGGCACCTGGACCCGGACGATCAGCTGACCTTGGAATGGGCCGGCGTCGACCGCCACTACCACGCCTGCATGATGCGCACCATCCGCATCGGCAGGCCGCCGCCGCGCCAGATCGAGATGCACGCGGTCGCCCGCGACGCGCTGCTCGCCGTGGAGGACGCGCTCCGGCCCGGACGGCCGCTCGGCGAGGCCTTCGACGCCCACGCCCACACGCTCGACGCCGCCGGCTACCAGGCGCATCGGCTCAACGCCTGCGGCTACGCACTGGGGGCGACCTTCGCGCCCAGCTGGATGGACTGGCCCATGCTGTACCACGGCAACCCGGTCGAGGCGGCGGCGGGCATGGTGTTTTTCGTGCACATCATCATCTTCGACAGCGAGCGCGGCCTGGCCATGACGCTGGGCCGGACCAGCCTGATCGCCGAGGCCGGCGCCGAGCCCCTGTCGGCGGCCACGCTCGATCCGATCGTGGTGTGAGCGCGCTATGCCGCACCTGATCGTTTTCGTACTGTTCTGCCTGCTCGGCCTCGCGGTCAGCTGCGCCCTGCTATAACTTCACAGGAAACGGTGAAGGGCGTTTACAGCGGGCCGGAGCGTTGATAAGTTCCGCGCGCCCCCGGGGGGGACGGATCGGGTGGCCCGACGGACCCGCGATCGCGACGGCGCAGGCCTAGAGAACTCGGCATGAAAATCCTGACCGGCAACAGCAACCGGCCCTTGGCCGAGGCCATTTCCGCGTTCCTCAACCTGCCGCTCACCAAGGCCAGCGTCCGGCGCTTTTCCGATATGGAGATCTTCGTCGAGATCGACGAGAACGTGCGCGGCGAGGACGTGTTCATGTTCCAGTCGACCTCCTATCCCGCGAACGACAATTTGATGGAGCTGCTGATCGCCATGGACGCGCTGAAGCGCGGATCGGCCCGGCGCATCACGGCGGTCATCCCCTACTACGGCTATGCCCGCCAGGACCGCAAATCGGGGCCGCGCACGCCGATCTCGGCCAAGCTGGTGGCCAACCTCATCACCGTGGCCGGCGCCGACCGGGTCCTGACCCTCGACCTGCACGCCGCCCAGATCCAGGGCTTCTTCGACATCCCGACCGACAATCTCTTCGCCGCACCGGTTTTCACCAAGGACATCATGGAGCGCTTCGACGGCACGGATCTGACCATCGTCTCGCCGGACGTGGGCGGGGTGCTGCGGGCGCGGGCCATCGCCAAGCGCCTTGACGCGGACCTCGCGATCATCGATAAGCGCCGCGAACGGGCCGGCGTCTCCGAGGTCATGCACATCATCGGCGACGTCGCCGGCCGCCGCTGCATCCTGGTCGACGACATCATCGATTCGGCCGGGACCCTGTGCAACGCGGCGACCGCCTTGATGGACGCCGGCGCCAAATCGGTCGCCGCCTACGTGACCCACGGCGTGCTCTCCGGCGGCGCGGTGGCGCGGGTTTCGGCCTCGCCGCTCGATGAGTTGGTGATGACCGACAGCATTCAGGCGACCGAGGCGGTGCGCGTGGCCCAGAACATCCGGCAGATCCCGATCGCGCCGCTCCTGGGCGAGGCGATGCGCCGGATCAGCAACGAGCGCTCGGTTTCGAGCCTGTTCGATCTGCCGCCCGGGTGAGGGGTGAGCCTGCCGGCCTTGACGCCCCTGGCCGGTCTCGACACCCCTGGAAGTCGGGCCGGACGTGGAAGCGCCGGGCGCGGGCCCCGGCCGATGGTGCCTTTGCCGGCCGTGCTTTCGCCGGCCGTGCTTTTGAAGGAGCGACGTTTATGGCTGAGTATACGATCATCGCCGCCGAGCGGCGGGAGCGCGCCGGGAAGGGGCCGGCCCGCGCCGCCCGCCGCGCCGGGCGCGTGCCCGGGGTCATCTACGGCAACAAGAAGGACCCCTCTCTGGTCACCCTCGACCCGCGCGAGTTGGACCGGGAACTCAGGACCGGCGCCTTCCTGGCCACGGTCTACGACGTGCAAACGGGCGCCGACAAGGAACGGGTGCTGCCGCGCGACGTCCAGTTCGACCCGGTCACCGACCGGGTTCTCCACGTCGACTTCCTGCGCGTCTCCGCGGCCTCCACCGTGACCGTGCAGGTTCCGGTCAACTTCCTCAACGAGGAGCACTCGCCGGGCCTGAAGCGCGGCGGCCTGCTCAACGTGGTGCGCCACGAGATCGAGATGATCTGCCGGGCCGACGCCATCCCGCCCGGCGTCGAGGTCGACCTGACCGGCCTGGAGATCGGCGACAGCATACACATCAGCATGATCGCGCTGCCCGACGGGGTCGCTCCGAGCATCACCGACCGCGACTTCACCGTCGCCACCATCGCAGCGCCCACCGTGGTCCAGGAAGAGGCGGCCGCCGAGGGCGAGGAAGAGGAAGGCCTCGAGGGCGTGGAGCTGGCAGAGGTCGAGGGCGAGGTCCCCGAGGGCGCCGAGGGCGAGGCCGAGGAGAAGAAGGACGGCGAGGAGCGCCAGGGGTAGTCCCACGGCCGCCGCGCCGACCGTATCGTCATGCTGCTGCTCGTCGGCCTGGGCAATCCGGGCCCGCGTCACGCGAACAACCGGCACAACATCGGCTTCATGGCGGTGGACGAGATCGTCCGCCGCCACGGCTTCGGCCCGTGGCGCGTGCGCTTCCAGGGGCGCCTGGCCGAGGGGCGGATCGGGGCCGAGAAGCTGTTCGCGCTCGAGCCCGATACCTACATGAACGAATCCGGGCGCGCGGTCGGCGAGGCGGTGCGCTTCTACAAGCTCGACCCCGCGACCCAGGTCATCGTGATCTACGACGAGATCGACCTCAAGCCGGGCAAGGTCAAGGTCAAGCTGGGCGGCGGCGCCGGCGGCCACAACGGCATCCGGAGCATCGACCGGCACATCGGCCGCGACTACCGGCGCGTGCGCCTCGGCATCGGCCATCCCGGCGACAAGGATCTGGTGCACGGCTACGTGCTGCGGGACTTCCCCAAGGCCGACGCGGCCTGGCGCGACAAGCTGCTGGATGCGGTCGCGGCCGAGCTGCCGCGTCTGGTCGAAGGCGACGACGCCGGCTTCATGTCGCGCGTCGCCCACGTCATGAACCCGCCCAGGCCCAAGCCGCCCAAGCCGGCCGAGCCGCCCAAACTGGTCGAGCCTGGCCCGGAACCCCGGGCGCCACCCGACAGCCAGGAGGCCGAGGGAAGCGGCGGCCCGGCCCCGGCGGACGAGCCCGATGGGCTTTAACTGCGGCATCGTCGGCCTGCCCAATGTGGGCAAGTCGACGCTGTTCAACGCGCTCACCGAGACCGCCGCGGCCGAGGCGGCCAACTATCCCTTCACCACCATCGAGCCCAACGTCGGCCGGGTGCCGGTGCCCGACCCGCGCCTGGACCAGCTCGGCCGGGTCGCCAAGTCGGACAAGATCGTGCCGACCTATTTGGAGTTCACCGACATCGCGGGCCTGGTGCGCGGCGCCTCCAGGGGCGAGGGCCTGGGCAACCAGTTCCTGGCCCAGATCCGCGAGGTCGACGCCATCGTCCACGTGCTGCGCTGTTTCGACGGCGAGGTCACCCACGTCGAGGGCTCGGTCGATCCCCTGCGCGACGCCGAGACCGTGGAGACCGAGCTCATGCTCGCCGACCTGGACAGCGTGGAGCGCCAACTGGAGGCCGCGGTCAAGCGCGCGCGCGGCGGCGAGGAGGAGGCCAAGGCGCGCCTGGCCGTGCTCGAGCCGGTCGCGGCCCTACTGCGTGAGGGTCGCCCGGCGCGCGAGGTGCGGGTCGCCAAGGAGCTCGAGCCGATCTTCGCCCGGCTCCACCTCTTGACCGTCAAGCCGGTGCTCGACGTCGCCAACGTGGACGAGGACTCGCTCGCCGCCGGCGGCAACGCGTATTCCGAGCGGGTCGCCCGGCGCGCGCGCGCCGAGGGCGAAGGTTTCGTCATGGTCTCGGCCGCCATCGAGGCCGAGGTGGCCGCGCTTTCCGACCCCGCCGAGCGCCGCGAGTTCCTGGCGAGCCTGGGCCTCGAGGAGACCGGGCTCGACCGGGTGATCCGCGCCGGCTACGCACTCCTCGATCTCATCACCTTCTTCACCTCGGGGCCGAAGGAGGCGCGCGCCTGGACCATCAAACGCGGCACCCCGGCGGCGCGCGCGGCCGGCCTCGTCCACAGCGACTTCGAGCGCGGCTTCATCCGCGCCGAGACCTACGCCTGGGACGACTTCGTCGCCTGCGGCGGCGAGGCGGGCGCCAAGGACGCCGGCAAGATGCGCTCCGAAGGCCGCGACTACGTGGTCCGCGACGGCGACCTTCTCCGATTCAGGTTTAATGTGTAACAATCCCGGGGGTGATAATTGGGGGTGTAACGATCCCGGCCCCGCGCTCGGGACAGCAACGAGAGGATGCCTCATGACCGACACAGCCAGCCCCGGGACCGCGCCCGGCCCGCAAGCGGACCTGATCCTCGGGCGCATGACCATCACACCCGCCGGCAAGCGCCTCAGCGCGGTCTTCAACGGCGCGACCGTCGCCGAGAGCGAGGCGGCGCTGGTGCTCGAGGAGACCGGCTGTCCGCCGCGCATCTACTTCCCGCCGCAAGACCTGCGCCGCGAGTTCCTGGAGCGCACCAACCACAAGTCCCACTGCCCGTGGAAGGGCGACGCGGCCTATTGGACGCTCACCGTCGGCGGCAAGACCCTGGAGAACGCCGCCTGGGCCTACCCGGAGCCGCTCGCCGAATTGGCCGCGATCAAGGATTACCTGAGCTTCTACGAGGACGTCACGGTCGAGGGCTGATCCAAGGGCATACGGTTCACCGAACCGACCGTACTGGAGACGTGGAGCCGGGGACACGGCCATGAAAGGGGTCCGTATCAACGAGACTTGGTATCACTCGACCTCGACTTCGAGGGCGAGCAGCAGGTAGCTCCACGACTTGCCGTGGGAATCCAGGTTCAAGGAGCCGTTCACGCCGCCTTCGAGGGCGTCCTCCATGACGAAATTGAGGCCGTGCAGGCGGTCCAGCTCGTAGCGCACCACGCGCCCCTCGATCAGCCGCGGATAGGCTTGCTTGACCCGCTCCGCCGTCAGTTGCGCCTTGACCGCGGGGTAGTGCCGGGGATCGAACACCCAGACCGACACGTTCGACCGGTTGCCCTTGTCGCCGGCGCGGGCGTGGGCGACCTCCCTGAGCTGGACCCGCCGGGTCATGTCTCGAGGACCTCGGTGCGCGCCTCGATCAGGTGGCGCGGCAGGAACGCCGAGTGGGTCACCACCTTGGGGACGATCTGGCCGCGGAACCCGCCGCCGCCGGCCGGCCCGCAGCACAGCAGGGATTCCACTTCCCACATCACGGTCTCCACCTCGGCGCGATCGAGCGCGGCGAAGGCGACGTGGACGCGCACGTCCTGGGTGTCCGTGGCGCGTTCGATCGCGGTCGCATGCAGCGAGTTCATGCCGATGAGATCGATACGCAGGCGGCCCTGGCACTTATGCAGGTTCGTGATCCGCTCCTTCAGCACGTCGCGCGCCAGCTCGGCCCGCCCCTGGGCGCCCGGGCCCGCGTAGCCGATCCCGGCCTCGCCCTGGAACCCGCCGTCGAAGCCGACCGTGACCTTGAGCGATTCGGGGCGCGCGCGCCCCCGGATGCCGGTGACCCGGACCCGGTCGGGCCCGACTTCCTCGATCCGCGCGCCGGAGAAGTCGGCGGTGACGTCGGGGGTCAGGTAGCTCGTGGGATCGTGCACCTCGTAGAGCAGCTGCTCCTTGACCGTGCGCGCGTTCACGCAGCCGCCGGCCTCGGGCAGCTTGGTCACCACGACTTCGCCACCCTCCCCGATCTCGGCCATGGGGTAGCCGCAATAGGCCAGGTCGGGCACCGGCTTGAACGGCGGGTCCGCGAAATAGCCGCCGGTGACCTGCATGCCGCATTCCAGGAAATGGCCCGCCACGGTGCCCCGTGCCAGGCGGTCCCAGTCGTCCAGTTCCCATCCGAAGCCGTGGACGACGGGCGCCATGAACAGCGAGGGGTCGGCGACGCGCCCAGTGATGATCAGCTCCGCATCCGTGGCCAGGGCGGCAAGCATGTGCTCGACGCCGAGATAGGCGTTGGCCCCGACGACGCTAAGCGCGACCTCGCCGAGCGTCCGGCCGAGCTCGGGCAAGACCGTGTCCTTCGACAGCATGGCGGTCACGTCATCGCCCTCGAGATACGCGATCCTGAGCCCCGTCATGCCCAGCTCCCGGGCCGTGGGCGAGCGTCCTTTCGCCGAGGCACTCCAGCACCAGACAGGCGATGCGTCCGCTCTCGGCCAGCGCGCAGGCCGGGTCGAGGCGGTCGGCGGAAAACCCGGCGCCGCACCCCACGACGATCGGCTTTTGCATGTCACCGCCCTCCCGGCGCATCGGCCGTCGTCGAGGCGAACAGCTCGCGCCGAAGCAGTCCCTCTTCCAACACGCGAATTTTCCTGCGCCGCCCGGCCAGCTTTTCGGAAAATTCGGCCTCTCCATAGAGTCCGCGCAGCTCGTCCGCGTGCGCCTCCTCCTCGCGCAGCAGTCGCCGGACCGTCTGCGCGTACTCGGCCGTCAGATCGGCATGATCCGTGATGACCCATCCGGCCTGGCGCAGCATCGCCGGATAGGCGAGCGCCGTCTCCACGAAGGGGGGTCCGGATTCCACGGCGCGATCGTGGTCGGCGGACGACAGCCCCGGCTTGGGAAATATGACGGTGAAGACCATGCGTCCACCGCTCCGGATCACGCCCCGGCAGGCGCGCAAGACCGGGAGCTTCGCGTCCAGGCAACACAAGACATCCGAGTGGCTGACCGCATCGAACGCGCCGCTGCCGAACGGCAAGGCGGCACCGTCGGCCAGCACGATCCAGCACGCCCCGGGGAGCCGGTCGGCGACGGCCCGCTCGGCGGCGATACGCAGCCCCGCCAGGGGTAGGTCCGCCAAGGTCACGTCGCAGCCGGTCGTGCGCGCCAGATAAAGCCCGGGCCACCCGGAACCGGCGCCGACCTCCAGGAGACGCCGTCCCGGAGCCAGGGCCAACAACGCGCCCACGTGCTCGGCTTCGCGGCGCGTGGTCCAGCTCGTGCCGCCGTAATCGCAACCGCACACGGCGCGCTCGATCTCCCGCTTTATCGGCGCTTGGACGAGCTGATACAGATCGCCGAATCGCTCTCTCACTGCCTGTTCGTCGGGCCTGGGCGGCATCTTCAATCACCCCGGGGCGGGCTATCGGACTTCAGCGCCCGCTCTACTCGAAGCAGTAGCGCATCTCGGTGAAGCCGCCGCGCAGCGCCTCGACCGCTTCGCGCCAATGGCCGCGCGGTTTATCGGCGCCGTCGCGCAGGATCTCGGCGATCAGATGGGCCAGGTGCTGGAAATCCGCCTCGGCCATGCCGTAGCGGGTCATCTCCTGGACGCCCATCCGGACCCCGCTGGCGGCGGCGAAGCTGGGATCGTCGTGGTAGGCCTGGGGGTTGGTGATGATGTTGTTGGCCTCCAGGAGGTCGGCGGCGTACTCGCCCCTGGAGCGCGCCGTGCGCAGGAGCACCTGGTGGGTTTCGGTGAAATCGCAGGCCGGGTCGCCCTCGATCTCCAGGCCCCGGTCGTGGAGCGCGCGGGCGAAGGTCTTGGCGTTCTCGATCACCCGCTCGGGGTAGTCGTCCTTGAAGCGCAGCATCTCGTAGGTCGCGCCCAGCAGGCCCAGCATGGTGCCCAGGTGATGGTTGCTGACGTGGCCCGGGAAGGCGCGTGTCTCGATGAAGCGCCACAGCTCCTCGAAGATCGAGCCGGGCTCGATGTTGGCCAGGATGACGCCGCGCTGGGGCCCGAAGAAGGTCTTGTGGGTCGAGCCGGTGACGATGTCGGCGCCCTCGGCGAGCGGGTCCTGGTAATGCTCGCCCAGCAGGCCGAGCACGTGGGCGCCATCGTACATGATGAAGGGACGCTTGGGGTTGTCGGCGCCGAACTCGGCGTGGACGAAGCCGGCGATCTCGGCCACCGGCTCCTTGTGGATGATGACGCTGCGCCCGAAGACGATGAGCTCGGGCCGGGTCCGTGCGATCAGCTCCTTGGCCGCCTCGACGTCGACGCGGTGCGGGTTGTCCTTCCGGATCGGGAAGTGCTCGACCGCCGGGCGCGCGGTCACCGGATCGACGGCGACGTAGTTTCTGAGCGCGCCGGTGGGCTGGGCGCTCAGGTGCCCGCCCTTGTTGAGGTCGTGGACCAGCACGCGGCGCAGCAACTGAGGCACCCGGCCGCGCCGGCCGCGGTTCTTGAACTGCTTGAGGCCGTCGTAGACCGTGTCATTGGCCATCTGGCCGGAGATCACCCGCACCTCGGCGCGGGCGCAGCCGAAGAAGGCCCTGAGCGCCGCCTTGAGCTCCTCCTCCTGGTCCATGATGAAGCGCGTGCCCTTGTAGTAGCGCACCTCCGGTGCCTCGGGCCCGAGCGCCTTGAGACGGCTGTGCTCGTTGTAGCGCCCGGCCGGGTCGGCCGCGCACAGCCGGTCGACGTAGGCGGAGTTGGGCTGCTCCGAAGGGATCAGGTTGATGCACTCGTGCCTTCGCCAGCGGGTGTTGGCCGCGGCCTCCTCGGCCAGGCGCGCGGCCAGATCGGCGGCGTGGGCGGCGTCCGCCCGGTCGACTTGGCGCGGGCCGGCGAAGCCGGTATAGGGCCGGGTGTAGGGTGCCGAGGGCCAAAGGTTCCTCTCGACCAATTCGGCCGCCGCCGACCGGCCCTTGTCGTCGACGATCCGCAGCACCACCGGCCGGTCGGTCCGGTAGCGCAGGTCGGAGTCGATGAGCGCCAGCCCGATCGGGCGCAGGTCGTGCTGGTCGGACGGCGTGGCGGCGTGCCCCTCGCCGTAGAAGCGGGCATAGGGCACGGTCGTGCCCGAGGTCACGTAGCCGACCCGGGCGTCGTCGTGGAAAACCTCGAACCCGGCGCGCAAGGGCTTGCGCCCGGCAAAGACCGCGATCGGCTGCACCAGGCGCTGGAGCAGGCGCGCCGCCGGCGGCGTATCCAGCTCGCCGCGGCGGATGTGGATGAACTCGTCCCGCTGGGCCTCGAGCGCCGCGCGGCCCACGTAGTCGTGGGTATCGGTGTGGCGGACCGCGAACAGCGCCAGCGCGTTGGCGAAGATCGGGATGTCACGGCTCTCGGGGTCGGGGCCCAGCTCGTGGCCGTACAACGGCAGCCCCGCCTCCAGGCGCAGCGAATCGCGGGCGCCGAGGCCGACCGGCACGGCGCCGAGATCGACCAGGCGCTGCCACAGCGCGACCGTCTTGCCGGTCTCGACGAACAGCTCGAAACAGACCGACTCGCCGGTATAGCCGGTGCGCGCGACGATCAGGTCGGTGCCGTCGAAGCGCGTCAGGCTCAGCCGGTTGCGCTTGTTCTCGGGCAGCTCGCCCTTGGCCACGACCCGCTCCAGGATGGCCGTCGAATGGGGGCCCTGCAGCGCGATCATGCCAAGGTCCTCGCTGACGTCGGCCAGCGCCACGTCGGCCGTATTCTTGTGCCCGTTGAGCCAGCGCCAGTCGGTCTCGCGGTTGCCGGCGTTGACGACCAGGAGGAAGCGCGCCTCGGCCAGCTTGTAGAGATAGGCGTCGTCGACCGCCCCGCCGGATTCGTTGGCGATAAAGCTATACTGGGCCTGGCCGGGCGCCAGCGCGCGCGCGTCGTTGGTGAGCGTGCCGAGCAGGAAGCCCTCGGCGCCCGCGCCGGTGATCTCGAAGCGGCCCATATGGGAGACGTCGAACAGGCCGGCGTGGCGCCGGGTCGCCAGATGCTCCTGGATCGTGCCGGTCTTGTACTGCACCGGCATGTCCCAGCCGGCGAAGTCGACCAGCTTGGCGCCGTGGGCCGCGTGCCAATCGTGGAGCACGGTCCGGCGCGAGGTTCGGACGTCGATGTCGGTCATGGCCCGGGCTCCTCCCTCAAAGCGCGTCCCGCCGGCCGAAAGCCGCCCACAGTCTAGAGCAACTCGCCGGTGGAAAGGAATACTGCCGCGGCTTGCCACCCGAGACACGCGCCGCCGCGGGGTTGACGGGTCGTTAACCTTAACCGGCTAGCGTCCGCCCATCCCCGCAACGAGACCCTGGAGGACGCGTTCATGGGCGCTCCCGGACCCTTCTCGAACGCCTCGTCGGACATCACCGAGTGGTTGCCGCTTCTGGGATCGATCATCCAGGCCCTGTGCGGCGGCGGCGAAGACGAGCCACCGGTCGAGGACGCCCAAGCGGCGCAGAACGCCGGCGAGATCCCGTCCGAGCCAACGAGCCGCTAGCCGGCACCGGGAAGGGCTCAGGATTCCAGCTCGGAGTCCCAATAGAGAAAGTCGCGCCAGCTTTCGTGCAGGAAGTTCGGCGGGAACGAGCGGCCGTTCTGCTGCAGTTGATGGGTGGTCGGCTGAACCACCGGGCGCAGGGCGTGCATATGGCACTCCTCGGCCGTCCGGCTGCCCTTCCTCAGGTTACAGCCCTGGCAGG
>JACZWN010000101.1 GCA_022572105.1 Pseudomonadota bacterium
GACCGAACCGGCGCGAGACGATAGACTTGGCGCCGAACCGAGTCGTCGTCGGGGAGCATGGGTGGCAGAGCATGGCAAGACACTTCGAGTCCCCCCGCTCGATCCTGATCACCGGCGCCTCCAGCGGTATCGGCGAGGCCCTGGCCCGGGCCTACGCCGCGCCCGGCGTCGCCCTGGCGCTGACCGGCCGCGACCGGGCCCGGCTGGCGGCCGTGGCCGAGTCCTGCCGGGCGATGGGTGCGGTGGTACGCGCCGAGGCTCTCGACGTCCGCGCGCGCGAACGCCTGGCCGCCTGGATCACCGAGGCCGACGGCGCGGCGCCGCTCGACCTGGCGATCGCCAACGCCGGCGTCTCGGCCGGTACCGGCGGCGGCGCGGAGACCGCGGAGCAGGCGCGGCGCATCCTCGACACCAACCTCGGCGGCGTGATCGACACGGTCCTGCCCGCGGTCGAGCTCATGCGCCCGCGCGGCCATGGCCAGATCGCGATCATGGCCTCGCTCGCCGCCTTCCGGGGCTTTCCCGGCGCGCCCGCCTATTGCGCCGGCAAGGCGGCGGTGCGGGTCTGGGGCGAGGCGTTGCGCGGCGAACTGCACGAGGCCGGCATCGGCGTCAGCGTGATCTGTCCCGGCTACGTGAAAAGCCGCATGACCGCGGCCAACGAATTCCCCATGCCGCTCCTGATGGAGGCCGATCGGGCGGCCCGGATCATCCGCCGCGGCCTGGCCCGGAACCGGCCGCGCATCGCCTTCCCGTGGCGCCTCTATGCCGCGGTCTGGCTGATCTCGGCGCTCCCGCCGAGCCTCACCGACCCCCTGCTCCGGCGCCTGCCGAAGAAAACGTGATGTGCGGGTTCTTTAGTTGTTCTGCTTCTTGATCTTGCGCCACTTGGCGACGTTGCGGTTGTGCTCGGCCAGGGTCTTGGCGAAGGCGTGCCCGCCGCTGCCGTCGGCGACAAAATAGAGGTAGGCGGTGTTGGCCGGGTTGAGCACGGCCTCGAGCGCGGCGCGCCCCGGGTTGGCGATCGGACCGGACGGCAGGCCGTCGATGAGGTAGGTGTTGTAGGGGCTCGGCGTCTGTAGGTCCTTGCGGATCAGCGCCCGGCCGAGCGGCCCCTTGCCGCCGGTCAGGCCGTAGACGACGGTGGGATCGGACTGCAGGCGCATGCCTTTCTTGAGCCGGTTGACGAATACCGAGGCGACCAGTGGGCGCTCGCCGACGACGCCGGTCTCCTTCTCGACGATGGAGGCGAGGACCACGGCCTCCTCCGGGGTCGCGATGGGCAGGCCCGGCGCGCGTCCGGGCCAGAGCTCGGTCAGGGTCTCGTCGAGGGCGCGGCCCATGCGCTTGACCAGATCGGCGCGCGTGTCGCCGCGGGCGTAGTGATAGGTTTCGGGCAGCAGCGAGCCTTCCGCGGGCTCCGCCCCGACCGCGCCCTCCAGCGCCTCGGCCTTTGCGATCAGCGCGACGATCTCGAAACTGGTCAGGCCTTCGGCGAGCGTCAGGCGCCGGACCACGGTGCGCCCGCTGGTCAACAACTCGACGGCGCCCTGCATGGAAAGCGCCGCGGGAAACAGGTACTCGCCGGCCCGCAGGTCGCGGGCCGCGCCGAACGCGTGCACGCCCAGGCGAAAGACGAGAGCATCGTCGATCACCCCGGCCCGTTCGAGGCGCCCGGCGATGGCGTCCAGCCCCGAGCCTTGCGGAATGTAGACCACGGTATCGGCGGTGAGCGGTCCGGCCCGCTCCAGGCGATCGAGGCCGTAGAACGCCAACAGCCCGGCCACGACCAGCAACGCCGAAGCGGCGATCGCAACCAGGCCGGCGAGCCGCCGCACGGCCCGTTCCGCCTAACCGTAGCGGGCGAGCACCAAACTCGCGTTCGTGCCGCCGAAACCGAAGGAGTTGCAAAGCGCCACGTCGACCCGCCGTTCCTTGGCCCGGTGCGGAACCAGATCGACGGCGTCGCTGCCGGGAGAGGGATTGTCCAGGTTGAGCGTGGGCGGCACCACATTGTCGTTGATGGCACGGATCGAGAAGATCGCCTCGACCGCCCCCGCCGCGCCCAGGAGATGACCGATCGCCGATTTGGTCGAGGACATGCTGAGCTTGCCGGCGTGCGCACCGAACAGCTTCACGACCGCGCGCAACTCGATCATGTCGCCGAGCGGCGTCGAGGTGCCGTGCGCGTTGATGTAATCGATCTTGGAGGGGTCCAGCTTGGCCCGCTTGAGCGCCGCGGACATGGCGCGGATGGCCCCCCTACCGTCCTTGGCCGGTGCGGTTATGTGATGGGCGTCCCCCGACATGCCGTAGCCGATGACCTCGGCGTAGATCCTGGCGCCGCGCTTCTTGGCGTGCTCCAGCTCCTCGAGCACGACGACGCCCGCGCCCTCGCCCATGACGAAGCCGTCGCGGTCCTCGTCCCAGGGCCGCGAGGCCTTCTCCGGGGTATCGTTGAAGTGGACGGAAAGCGCGCGCGAGGCGGCGAACCCGGCCATGCCGAGCCGGCACACCGCGGCCTCGGCGCCGCCGGCGATCATGACGTCGGCGTCGTCGAGCGCGATCAGCCGGGTCGCGTCACCGATGGCGTGCGTGCCCGTCGAGCAAGCCGTCACCACGGAGTGGTTCGGCCCCTGGAAGCCGTAGCGGATCGCGACGTGCCCGGAAATCAGGTTGATGATCGCGGCCGGGATGAAGAACGGCGACAGGCGCCGGGGTCCACGCTCGTGCACCGTTAGGGCGGCGTCGGCGATGGTCTGCAGCCCGCCGATGCCCGAGCCGATCATGACGCCGGTGCGCTCGAGGCTCTCCTCGTCATCGGGCCGCCATTCGGCGTCCGCAACCGCCTGATCGGCGGCGGCCAGCCCAAAAACGATGAACGGATCCGTCCGGCGCCGTTCCTGCGGCGTGACGTGGTCGTCGAGATCGAAGTAGCCTTCGGCGGTCTTGCCGTGCGGCACCTGCCCGGCGATCTTCGAGGGCAGGTCGGTGGTGTCGAAGCCTTGGATCGCGCGCAGACCCGAGCGGCCGTCGATCAGACGCCGCCACACCGGCTCGACCCCGCTACCCAAGGGAGTGACCAATCCGAGGCCGGTGACGACGACCCGTCTCATGACATCTGAACGATTGCCGCGGCGTCCAAGGACGTCCGTCGGAATCGATGATCAGGCGTTCTGTTGGATGAAATCGACCGCGTCCTTGACGGTCACGATCTTCTCGGCGGCGTCGTCGGGGATTTCGCAGCCGAACTCCTCCTCGAAGGCCATGACCAGTTCGACGGTGTCGAGACTATCGGCGCCCAGGTCGTCGATGAAGCTCGCCCCCTCCGTAACCTTGGCCTCGTCGACCCCCAAATGCTCGACGACTATCTTTTTGACGCGATCCGCGATGTCGTTGCTCATTGCCCAAACCTCAAAAGTAGCTGGCCCTTCTTAACCTGGGAGTTCAGGACGTTACCGGATCCCCCCTCGCCCCCTGCCCGCGCGGGGCGCCGCCTCATATCATGTCCATCCGTAATTGCCAACGCCCGCCGTCACCTCTCGAAAGGCGCGCCGACAGGCGCTATATCATGGCCATTCCCCCGTTCACATGCAAGGTCTGGCCGGTCACGTAGCACGCCTCCTCGCTGGCCAGAAAGACGACGCAGGCCGCCACATCCTCGGGCGAACCCAAACGCCCCACCGGAACCGCGCCCAGAAGCTTCTCGTGTTGCTGCTCGCTGAGCGCGTCGGTCATGGCGGTTTCGATGAGGCCGGGCGCCACGCAGTTGACCGTGATGCCGCGCGAGGCGACCTCCTGGGCGAGCGCCTTGGACATGCCGATCATGCCGGCCTTGGACGCGGCGTAGTTCGCTTGGCCGGGATTGCCGGTCACCGCGACGATCGAGGTGATGCCGACGATCCGGCCCCAGCGCCGCTTCATCATGCCGCGCAGACACGCCCGGACCAGGCGAAAGCCGGCCGTCAAGTTGACCTCCAGGACCTCGCTCCATTGCGCGTCCTTCATGCGCATGGCCAGGTTGTCGCGAGTCAGCCCGGCGTTGTTGACCAGGATGTCCAGGCCGCCGAGCGCCGCCTCGGCCTGGCCCGGCAGGGCGGCACAGGCCTCCGGGTCGGACAGATTGCACGGCAGGACATGGCTCCGCTCGCCGAGCCCGGCGGCAAGGCTTTCGAGCGCCTCGACCCGCGTGCCGCTCAAGCCCAGCGTCGCCCCTTGGGCGTGCAGGGCGCGCGCGATCGCGCCGCCGATGCCGCCCGAGGCGCCGGTCACGAGCGCGCATTTTCCGGAAAGGTCGAACATCTTGGTCCCTCCGCTAGACGGATGGTAGACCGATGGCGCCGCGCGCCGATTAAAGCACCTTGACCAGTTCCTCGATCTCGTCCGGCGTGCCGGCGGCCACGGCCTTCAGCTCCCGGTCGATGCGCCGGATCAGGCCGCCGAGCACCTTGCCGGCGCCCAGCTCGATCAGGGTCTCGACGCCCTCCTCCTTCATGCGCAGCACCGACTCGCGCCAGCGCACCATGGCCGTGACCTGCTGCACCAGGAGGCTGCGGATGGTTTCGGGGTCCGCGACCGGGGCGGCGGTCACGTTGGCGACCAGCGCCAGGCTGGGCGGCGGCATGGTCACCTCGGCCAGCGCCTCGGCCATGACGTCGGCGGCCGGCGCCATGAGCGGGCAGTGGAAGGGGGCGCTCACGGGAAGCATCACGGCGCGCCTGGCGCCCTTGTCGGCCGCGATCTCGACCGCGCGCTCGACCGCGCTCCGGTGCCCGCTGAGCACGACCTGGCCCGGCGCGTTGTCGTTGGCCGGGACGCAGACCTCGCCCTGGGCCGCCGCTTCCGCGACTCGGCTTGCGGCCTCCAGATCAAGGCCGATGAGCGCCGCCATGGCGCCCTCGCCCACGGGCACCGCCTCCTGCATGGCCCGGCCGCGGCGCTTGACCAGGCGCACGGCGTCGGCGACCGAGAGCGCGCCGGTGGCGCCCAAGGCCGAGTACTCGCCCATCGAGTGGCCGGCCACGAAGTGGGCCTTGTCGGCCAGGCGGAACCCACCGTCCCGCTCGAGCACCCGCACCACGGCCAAGCTGACCGCCACGATCGCCGGCTGGGCGTTCTCGGTCAGGGTCAGCTCCTCCCCCGGCCCCTCGAACATGAGCCTCGAAAGGCGCTGCGAGAGCGCGTCGTCGACCTCCTCGAAGACCTCCCGGGCGGTCGGGAAGGCCGCAGCGAGATCGGCGCCCATGCCGACCGCCTGCGAGGCCTGTCCGGGAAACACGAAAGCCCGGCTCATTTCCGCTCTCCGCTTTGCTGGGTGCCCCCAACGTCCATCAAAGGCGGCCCAGAGAACCCGCGTGAGGGCGTCCTGTCAAGCGCCCGGCTCGGCCGTCTTGCGCCGGCCGGGGTTTGGTGTATAGTCCCGCGCCTTACGGCCAGCGCGCCGTTGACATAGCTCCTTGCCGGCGTCCCGCCTATAACGGAATAACGCCGGCTAGGGCCGGATCGGCTCGACGTGGGATACGTCAGCTCCGGCCCCGGAACAGCCAGAGGGAGTACGCAACCCATGCCTCTCTACGAGTGCGTCTTCATCGCACGCCAAGACATCTCGTCCAACCAGGTCGAAGGACTGGTCGGCCAGTTCACCGGCATCATCGAGGAAAACGGCGGCCGGGTCGCCAAGACCGAGATGTGGGGCCTGAGGAACCTGGCCTACCGGATCAACAAGAACCGCAAGGGACACTACGCCCTGCTCAACCTCGACGCGCCGGCGGTGGCCATCCACGAGATGGAGCGGAACATGCGGATCAACGAGGACGTGATCCGCTACCTGACGATCCGGGTGGACGAGCTCGAGGAGGGCCCGTCGATCGTCTTACAGTCCAAGCACAGCCGCGACGATCGCGGCGGGCGCGGCGGGCGCGGTGGATTCCGTGGCGACCGGGGCGGCGACCGGGGCGGCGACCGGGGCGGCGGCCGGGGCGATGGGCACGGCAGGCATGGCGACGGCCCGAGAGCGTCCGGGGAGCCGAGAGGTGACGGCGAGAAAAAGGATAAGAGAGACGTAGGGAAAGACGAGACGCCGAAGGCCGAGGCTGGCGCGAAGCCGGAGGAAGAGATCAAGGCCAAGGCCGAGGCGGCTCCCGAGGAAAAGGCCAAGGCGAAGTCGGACGAAAAGACGAAGGCGAAGCCGGAGGAAGCGACCGAGGCCAAGGCCGAGGCGGCGCCGGAGGAGAAGACGAAGGCGAAGTCGGACGAAAAGGAGTCGGGCGAATGACTATCAGGATCGTCAGCAAGGGTGTGGGCACGCGCCGTCCGTTCTTCCGGCGCCGCAAGACCTGCCCGTTTTCCGGACCGAACGGGCAAAAGATCGACTACAAGGACGTGCGCACCCTGCAACGCTTCATCTCCGAGCGCGGCAAGATGGTGCCGAGCCGCATCACCGCGGTATCGACCAAGAAGCAGCGCGAGCTCGCGCGGGCGATCAAGCGGGCGCGCTTTCTGGCGCTCCTGCCCTACATCGTCCGCTAACGGTAAGGAGGACGCCAGGATGCAGGTCATCCTCTTGGAGCGGATCGAGAAGCTCGGTCAGATGGGCGACGTGGTGACCGTGAAACCCGGCTACGCCCGCAACTTTCTCCTGCCCCAAGGCAAGGCCCGGCGCGCCACCAAGGAGAACCTGGACCGTTTCGAGCAGCAACGCACCCAGCTCGAGGCCGAGAACCTCGAGCACCGCGGCGAGGCCGAGAAGATCGGCGCCAAGCTGAAGGGCCTCGTGGTGACGCTCATCCGCCAGGCCGGCGAATCGGGCCAGCTATACGGTTCCGTCAACACCCACGACCTGGCCGCGGAGATCACCGAGGCCGGCTATACGGTCGCGCGCAATCAGATAAGCCTGGACGGCGTGATCAAGGCGACCGGCCTGCACCAGGTCAAGGTCCGCTTGCATCCGGAGGTGAGCGTCACGATCACCGCCAACGTCGCCCGCTCGGACACCGAGGCCGAGGCGCAGGCCCGGTCCGGCCACTTGTTGAGCGCCCAGGAGCAGCACGCCGCCGAGGAGGCCGCGGACGCCGAGACCGAGGCGGTGGTGGCCCGCATCGAGGGCGAGGAAGCCGAGCAAGCGGGCAAGGACGCCGAGGCCGAACCGTCCGCCGAAGAGGCGGACGAAGGCGAGGCCGACGGCGACGCCGACGCGGCCAAGGCCGGGGACGACTCGGACCCGGAAAAATCCGCGCACGGCTGATCGCCCCGTTTCGGGGTCTTCGCGACATCATCGGGGGCGGCGGCCTGATCGACGGGCCGCCGCCCTTTGCTTTCACGGGCGACCGGCCGGAACTAATTAATCGCACGACGACCCGGGTTATCCCCGTCATTCATTCTTTGCAGGGGATGCGCTCCGCGGCCCGTCTGTTAACGTAGGCCGCGATGGAGTCGACTCAGCAAAACAATATCGCCGAACTGCCGCGCCCGGGCGGCGAGGACTCAACCTACCGCCCGCCGCCGGTCAACTACGAGGCCGAGCAGGCGTTGCTCGGCGCGATCCTCGAGAACAACCACGCCTTCGAGCGGGTCGCCGATTTCCTGCGCCCCGAGCACTTCGCCGACGCCGCCCACGGACGCATCTTCGAGGCCATCGGCAAGCTGATCGAGCGCGGCCAGCAGGCCAACGCGATCACGCTGAAATCCCTGTTCGACCAGGACGAGGCGCTCGCCGAGGCCGGCGGCGCGGACTACCTCGCCAAGCTGCAGAGCAGCACCATCACCATCGTGAACGCGGGCGACTACGGCCGCACCATCTACGACCTCTACCTCAGGCGCGAGCTGATCGCGCTCGGCGAGGACGTGGTCAACGACGCCTTCGCCCAAGACCTCGAGGTCACCGCCACCGACCAGATCGAAACCGCCGAGCAGAAACTCTACGGCCTGGCCGAGGCCGGCCAGCCCGAGCGCGGGCTGACGACCTTCAAGTCCGCCGTCATCGAAGCGGTCGACATGGCCGAGGCCGCGCTCAAGCGCGACAGCCACGTGGCCGGGGTGGCGACCGGCTTCAAGGATCTCGACAGATTGCTCGGCGGCCTGCACTACTCGGACCTGGTCATCCTGGCCGGTCGCCCGTCGATGGGCAAGACCGCGCTGGCCACCAACATCGCCGTTTCAGCAGCCATGGCGCGCCGCAAGGTGACCGGCCCGGACGGCACCGAGGTCGAGACCCCGGAAGTGGTCGCGTTCTTCTCGCTCGAGATGTCGGCCGAGCAGCTGGCCACCCGGATCATCGCCGAGGCAGCCGAGGTCCGCTCGGACGCCATGCGCCGCGGCGAGATCCGGAACGACCAGTTCGACAAGATCTTCGAGACCAGCCGTGCCCTCTATACCCTGCCGCTGTTCATCGACGACACCCCGGCGCTGACCATCGGGGCGCTGCGCACCCGGGCGCGCCGCCTCAAGCGCCAACAGGGTCTGAGCCTGATCGTCGTCGACTACCTGCAACTGATGCAGGGCCCGGCCGGCCGGCGCAGCGAGAACCGGGTGCAGGAGGTCTCCGAGATCACCCGCGGCCTCAAGGCCGTCGCCAAGGAGCTGAACGTGCCGGTGCTCGCGCTCTCGCAGCTATCGCGCCAGCCCGAGCAGCGCGACGACAAGCGCCCGCAGCTCGCCGACCTGCGTGAATCCGGCTCGATCGAGCAGGATGCCGACGTGGTCATGTTCCTGTACCGCGAGGAATATTACCTGGCACGTGAACGCCCAACCCAGAAGGCCAACGAACCCAAAGAGAAATTCAACGAGCGCCAAGCCGATTACGATTTGCGGATGGACGAGGCCCGCAACAAGGCCGAGGTCATCATCGCCAAGCAGCGCCACGGGCCGACCGGGACCGTCGATCTGCAGTTCCGCGGCGAGTTCACCCGCTTCAGCGACCTGATCTCCGACGACCACCTGCCCGACGATGTGCCCTTCTGAGGCGGTCGATTTGGATGACCCGGCGGCGGCGCGGGCCGGCGCCATCCTGACCATCGACCTGGACGCCGTGGCCGACAACTACCGGCGCCTGTGCGCGGAGCTCGGCGCCGTCGCCTGCGCCGCCGTGGTCAAGGCCGACGCCTACGGCCTGGGCATGGCGCGCGTCGCCCCGGCGCTCGCCCGTGCCGGGGCGCGGACTTTCTTCGTCGCCCAGCTCGAGGAAGCAATCGCGTTGCGCGCCATGTTCCCGGTCGAGGTCGAGATCTACGTCCTGAATGGCCTGGGCGCCGGCCCGGTCGCGGAGTTCCAGGCCGGGCGCGTGCATCCGGTGCTCAACAGCCTGGGCGAGATCGACGCCTGGGCCGCGGCCGCGCGTGCCGCCGGCCGGGCGCTGCCGGCCGCCGTCCATATCGATACCGGCATCAGCCGCCTGGGCCTGCCGGACGACGAGTTGGAGGCGCTCGCCGCCGATCGCGGCCGGCTCGCCGGGATCGACCTGCGCTACCTGCTGAGCCACCTGGCCTGCGCGGACCGGCCCGAGCATCCGCTCAACGCCGAGCAGCTGCGCCGGTTCCGCGCCGCGCGCGCGCGCCTGCCGGACGCGCCGGCCAGCCTCGCCAACTCCTCCGGCATCTTTTTAGGTGCCGACTACCACCTCGACCTGGCCCGCCCGGGGGTCGCCCTCTACGGCGTCAACCCGACGCCTGGGCAGCCCAATCCCATGCGCCAAGTGGTTCGCTTGCAAGGTAAAATCCTACAAGTGCGCGAGATTGACGCTTCCCGGACCGTTGGCTATGGTGCGACCCATCGCGCCGCCGGACCGACCCGAATCGCGACCGTCGCGGTCGGATACGCCGACGGCTACCTGAGATCACTTTCGAACCGGGGCAGCGCGTGGCTCGGCGATCGGCGGGTCCCTGTGGTGGGTCGTGTGTCCATGGATCTGATCACCCTCGACGTCACCGGCGCCTCGGCCGAGGCAGCCAGGCCGGGTGCCTTCGTCGACCTCATCGGGGCCGACCTTTCCACCGACGAGGTCGCGGAGGCCGCGGGCACCATCGGCTATGAGATTTTGACCTCGCTGGGCCGGCGCTACCACCGGGTCTACCGGGGCGGCCGCTAGGGCTCCCGCGCATGCCCATTCTCCAGCCCATCGGACGAACCTTCCTGCGCTTTCTGGAGGCCACCGGCCACCTGTCGCTGTTCGCGGCGACCGCGGTCGGCCACTGCGTCCGGCCGCCGATCTATCCGCGCCTGATCGGCCGCCAGATGATCGCGATCGGCTATTACTCGCTGCCGGTCGTCGGGCTGACCGCGATCTTCACCGGCATGGTGCTGGCGCTGCAGAGCTACACCGGCTTCGCCCGCTTCTCCGCCGAGAGCGCGATCCCCAACGTGGTCGTCATCTCGATTACCCGCGAGCTCGGGCCCGTGCTCGCCGGGTTGATGGTCGCGGGGCGCGTCGGCGCCGCCATAGCCGCCGAGATCGGCACCATGCGCGTCACCGAGCAGATCGACGCCCTCGATACCCTGGCCACCAACCCGTTCAAGTACCTGATCGCGCCGCGCCTCATCGCCGGGCTCACCATGATGCCGATCCTGGTGCTGATCGCCGACATCATCGGCGTGTTCGGCGGCTACGTGGTCTCGATCTACAAGCTGGGCTTCAATCCGTACGTCTACTTGAAGCACACCATCGACTTCGTGGAGGTTCAGGACGTGGTCTCCGGCTTGGTCAAGGCCGGCGTCTTCGGCTTCCTGGTGACCCTGATGGGCTGCTACCACGGCTACAACTCCAAGGGCGGCGCCGAGGGCGTGGGCGCGGCCACGACCAATGCGGTGGTCTCGGCCTCGATCCTGATCCTCTGCTTCAACTACTTCATCACGGAGATGTTCTTCGCCCGATGAGCGCGCCAGCCCCCAAGATCCGCATCCGCGGTCTGCACAAGAGCTTCAAAAAAAACGTCGTGCTCGACGGCCTCGACCTCGACGTCGGCGTGGGCGAATCGGTGGTCGTGATCGGCGGCTCGGGCAGCGGCAAGTCGGTGTTGCTGAAGTGCATCCTGGGGCTGCTGAGACCCGAATCCGGCAGCATCGAGGTCGACGGCCAGGAGGTGGTCGGCCTCGCCGGCCGGGAGCGCGACCGGGTCTTGCGCAAGTTCGGCATGCTGTTCCAGAGCGCGGCGCTGTTCGATTCGCTGCCGGTCTGGGAGAACGTCGCCTTCGGCCTGATCCAGGGCGCGCGCAAGGACCGCGACCAGGCCAAGGAGATCGCGCTCGACAAGATGGCGGCCGTGGGCCTCGGCCCCGAGGTCGGCGAGCTGTCGCCGGCCGAGCTTTCGGGGGGCATGCGCAAGCGCGTGGGACTGGCGCGCGCCATCGCCACCGCGCCCGAGATCATCTTCTTCGACGAACCGACCACGGGACTCGACCCGATCATGGGCGACGTGATCAACGACCTGATCATCAAGTGCGTGCGCGAGCTGGGGGCGACCGCGCTGTCGATCACCCACGACATGACCAGCGCCCGCAAGATCGCCGACCGAATCGCCATGCTCTACGACGGCAAGATCATCTGGGCCGGACCGGTCGCCGAGATCGACTCCTCGGGTAACGCCTACGTGGAGCAGTTCATCCACGGCCGCGCCGAGGGGCCGATCGAGATGCAGGTGCGCGCCATCTAGCCGCCCGAGGCCCGGGTGGCACGCGGCCGGCCAGATCGGACCAGAGGTAATCGGACCAGAGGTCATTAGATAAGGAGCCGGGGCGCAGCTTTGGCCAAGTCGCAACCACGCTATGTCTGCCAGACCTGCGGCGCCTCGGCGGCCCGCTGGGCCGGGCGTTGCGACGCCTGCGGGGCGTGGAACGCCATCGTCGAGGAGGCCCCGCGCCAGGCCCCGCCCGGCGGATTGGGACGCGGCGGGACCGGCGCGGGCGCGGCGATTGAGTTCGTCGGCCTCGAGGGTCGGACCGGCGACGCGCCCCGGCGCGCGAGCGGCATCGCCGAGTTCGACCGGGTCTGCGGCGGCGGCCTGGTGCCCGGCTCGACGGTGCTCGTCGCCGGCGACCCGGGCATCGG
>JACZWN010000267.1 GCA_022572105.1 Pseudomonadota bacterium
GCCTACAACAACCACGACATCGACGACGGCCTGCGCGCGGGGCTGTTCACGGTCGCCGACCTCGAGCCGCTGCCGCTCGTGGGGCCGGTGTTCCGCGAGGTCGCCGAGCGCTATCCGGGGCTCGAGGAGCAGCGGCTGATCCACGAGGCGGTGCGCCGCCTGATCGACCGCATGGTCAACGACCTGCTCGCGGAAACCAGGCGCCGGATCGCCGAGGCCGCGCCGACGAGCGCCGCCGACTTGCGCGCGCTCGGCGCCCCGGTGGTTGCCTTTTCCGAGCCGATGCGCCAGAACGACCGCGCGCTGAAGGACTTCCTGTTCCGGCACATGTACCGCCACGAAAGGGTCAACCGCATGACCGCCAAGGCGCGGGAGGTTGTGCGCGACCTCTTCGCGCTCTACATGGAGGCGCCGCGGCACCTGCCCGCGGAGTGGCGCGCCGGGGCCCAAGGCGCGGAGGAGGCGGGCACGGCGCGGCTCGTCGCCGACTACATCGCGGGCATGACCGACCGCTTCGCCTTGGCGGAGCACCGCAAGCTGTTCGGAAGCGAGACGAAGCTTTAACCGAAGCTTTATTGACTGGATATCTAAGTGCGCAGCGAGCCCCGGACCGCGGGAACGGCCGAGCCAGTTGACCTGATGAACCCGTTCAAGGACCTGAAGGACATGGTCGTCGCCGAGCTCGAGGCGCTGGCGCGCGACGGCGTGTTGCCGGCGGGCCTCGATACCGCGCGCGTTGCCGTGGAGCCGCCGCGCGATCCGGCGCACGGCGACGTCGCGACCAACGCGGCGATGGTGCTGGCCAAGCCGGCGGGCATGAAGCCGCGCGACCTGGCCGAGGCCCTGGCCGGGCGTCTGGGCGCGATCGACCGCGTGAGCGAGGCGGCGGTCGCCGGTCCCGGGTTCATCAACCTGCGCCTCGAGCCGGGGTTCTGGCACGGCTGCCTGGCCGGGATGCTGCGCGCCGGCGCGGATTATGGCCGCTCCGACCTGGGCGCCGGGCGCAAGGTCAACGTGGAATATGTCTCGACCAACCCGACCGGGCCACTGCATGTAGGTCACGCGCGCGGCGCGGTGGTCGGCGACGTGCTCGCCGCGTTGTTCGAGAAAGTCGGTTACGACGTGGTCCGCGAATTCTACATCAACGATGCCGGCGCCCAGCTCGAGGCCCTGGCCCGGTCCGTCTACTACCGCTATCGCGAGGCCTTGAAGGCAGAGCCCAACCCAATTCCAGAGGGTTTTTATCCGGGCGAATACCTGATTGCCGTCGGCGAGGATCTCAAAAAAACAGACGGCGCCAAGTGGTTGGGCGTGGAAGAGGCGCCGGAAGAAGACCCAAAAAGCGGCTGGCGGGAGGCGTGCACGAATTTTGGCCGCGAGGCCATGATGAAAATGATCAAGGACGACCTGGCGGCGCTCGGCGTTCACCAGGAGGTCTTCACCTCGGAGCGCGCCATTATCGAGGCGGGCGTGATCGAGGACGCCCTGGACAGCCTGGAGGCGCGCGGGCTGATCTACACCGGCACGCTCGATCCGCCCAAGGGCAAGACGCCGGAGGACTGGGAGCCGCGGCCCCAGACCCTGTTCCGCGCCACCGAGTTCGGCGACGACGTCGACCGGCCATTGCGCAAGTCGGACGGCTCCTGGACCTATTTCGCCCCCGACATGGCCTACCACCTGGACAAGTTCCGGCGCGGCGCGAATCTCATGATCGACGTCTGGGGCGCCGACCACGGCGGCTACGTCAAGCGCATGCAGGCGGCGGTCGAGGCGCTGACCGAGGGGCGGGGGCACCTGGAGGTGCGCATCTGCCAGTTGGTCAAGCTGCTGCGCGCCGGCGAGCCGGTCAAGATGTCCAAGCGCGCCGGCACCTTCGTCACCCTGCGCGAGGTCATCGACGAGGTCGGCAAGGATGTCGTACGCTTCATCATGCTGACCCGAAAAAACGACGCGCCGCTGGAGTTCGATCTGACCAAGGTAGTGGAACAGAGCCGTGACAACCCGGTCTTCTACGTCCAGTATGCGCACGCCCGCTGCCGCTCGGTGCTGCGCCACGCCGCCGAGGGGTTTCCGGGCATCGACCAGGACCCCGGGGCGCTGGCGCGGGCGCCGCTGGCCCGCTTGACCGACTCCGAAGAGCTTGGTCTGATGAGGCGTTTGGCGCTATGGCCGCGCTTGCTGGAGGGGGCCGCCGAGGCGTACGAGCCGCACCGGGTGGCGTTCTATCTCTATGACCTGGCGGCCGCCTTTCACAGCCTGTGGACGAAGGGCAAGGACGAGACCCAGTTGCGTTTCCTGCGCGAGGACGACCCGGACTTGACGGCGGCGCGCCTGGCGCTGGTTCGGGCCGTCGCGCTGGTCATTGCCTCCGGGCTCGAGGTGTTCGGCGTCGAGCCGGTCGAGGAGATGCGGTGATGCGGTCCAAGCAGCGCCCGGAGAGGCCCGAGCTGCTCGTCGATCCCAAAGAGCGGGGCATCTTCGGCGTGCGCGAGACCGCATCCAGGCCCGGCATCGGTGCGGAACGGCGTTCCGACGGCGCGGGACCCGAAATGGACCTCCGCGGCGACGGAGGGGGGCCGCCGCGGCGCCGGGTCTTGCCGATGGTCGTGGCGCTGATCACCCTGGCGGGCTTCGCCGGCATCGTCTGGTACGCCTACAACTGGGGCCTGGGCCAGGTCGATACCGCGCGCCTACCGCTGATCCTGGCCGAGCCGGAACCGATCAAGTCGCGGCCGGAGAGCCCGGGCGGGCTCGAGGTGCCGCATCAGGACAAGCTGGTCCTGAACGAGGTGGTGCCCGACCCGGAAAAGCCCCAGGTCGAGCGCCTGCTGCCGCCTCTGGAAACGCCGAGGCCACCGAAAGCGCCGAGCGCGGCCGAGGTGGAGATCGCGACCGGAACGCTCGATGAGCCGATCCGGAGCGCCGTGCCGCCACCTCCAGCGCCGGTCCCGGAACGCTCGGAGGCCGAAGCGCCCCAGATCCCCGCGGCGGCGCCCAGCCCGCCCCCGGAGCCGGCGC
>JACZWN010000102.1 GCA_022572105.1 Pseudomonadota bacterium
CCTATCTCCTGCTGACGCCAGCGCGCCACGGCACCGACGGCTTCTTCGCCGCTATCCTCGAGCGGCGCAAAAGGCCATGAGCGGGGAGGTCGGCTTGCGCCCGGCGCGCCCGGCGGACGCTCCGGCGATCGCCGGGATCCACGTCGAGACCTGGCGCGCGGCCTACGCCGGCATCGTGCCCGACGCCTACCTGGTCGCCATGACCGAGTCCAAGCAGACGCTGCAGTGGAACAACACGATCCGGAGCGCCGTGGCCCCGGAGGTGGTGTTGGTCGCCGAGTCGTCCGACCTGCCGGGCGGGCGGGTCGTCGGCTTCGGCAGCTGCGGACGGGCGCGCAAGCGGCGCGGCACGGGCGAGGTCTTCACCCTCTACGTCGCGCCCGACTGGCAGGGACGGGGCATCGGCCGCCGGCTCCTGCACGGGCTGTTGGCCAAGCTGAAGGCGGGCGGCTTGAACGAGGCGCAGGTCTGGGTGCTGAGCGACAACCCGGCGCGCTTCTTCTACGAGGCCATGGGCGCGCGGCGCGCGGCGGAGCGGCGGGAGCGCTTCGCCGGGGTGCACCTCGATGAGGCCGCCTACGCCTGGGGCGACCTCGCCGCCTGGTTGGCGGAGAGGGCGGGGGAGGGGCCCGCGTAGGCGCCTTGGCGCCGCGCTTCGACGATGAACGTTCAGCCGGCGGCTTGGGCGGGTCCGAACCAGCGGCCGCGGCCGCGCCAAGACGATTGAAATTCGTCGGGCAGCGGTCCGGAAATCGGCTCGGCGCTGGACTCGGTACGGCCGGGGGCGATAGAAACCGGCCATGACCGACCGCGTGCTGATCCTCGATTTCGGCTCCCAGGTAACCCAGCTGATCGCCCGGCGCGTGCGCGAGAGCGGGGTCTATTGCGAGATTCTGCCCTTCAACGTGGCGCCCGAGCGCATCGGGGCGTTCGGCGCCAAGGCGATCATCCTGTCCGGCGGGCCGGCCTCGGTGACCGCCGAGGAGACCCCGCGCGCGCCCGAGACCGTGTTCGAGCTCGGCGTGCCGGTGCTCGGCATCTGCTACGGGCAGCAGACGCTCTGCGCCCAGCTCGGCGGCGCGGTGGCGACCTCCGAGCACCACGAGTTCGGCCGCGCCACCCTCGAGGTGACCGACGACTGCGCCCTGACCCAGGGTGTCTGGCGCAAGGGCGAGCGGCACCAGGTCTGGATGAGCCACGGCGACCGGGTGATCCGCCTGCCCGAGGGTTTCCGCGCGGTCGGCACCTCGGCGGGGGCGCCCTACGCCATGTTCGCCGACGACGCGCGGCGCTTCTACGGCGTGATGTTCCACCCGGAGGTGGTGCATACGCCGGACGGTGCCCGGCTGCTCGCCAACTTCGTTCACCGGGTGGCCGGTTGCGCCGGAGACTGGACCATGGCCGCCTTCCGGAGCCAGGCGGTCGACAGGATCCGTGCCCAGGTGGGCGCGGGCCGCGTCGTCTGCGGACTGTCGGGCGGGGTCGACTCCTCGGTCACCGCGGTGCTCGTCCACGAGGCGGTCGGGGAGCGGCTGACCTGCATCTTCGTCGACCACGGTCTGCTGCGCGCGGGCGAGGCCGAGCAGGTGGTCGGGCTGTTCCGCGACCACTACAACATCGCGCTCGTGCACCGGGACGCGCGCGCGCTGTTCCTCGGCAAGCTCGAGGGCGTGAGCGACCCGGAGCGGAAGCGCAAGATCATCGGCGCGACCTTCATCGAGGTCTTCGACGAGGAGGCCCAAAAGGCCGGCGGGGCCGAGTTCCTGGCCCAGGGCACGCTCTACCCGGACGTGATCGAATCGGTCTCCTTCACCGGCGGTCCCTCGGTCACCATCAAGTCGCACCACAACGTGGGCGGTCTGCCGGCGGGCATGAAGATGGCGCTGGTCGAGCCCCTGCGCGAGCTGTTCAAGGACGAGGTCCGCGCGCTCGGCCGCGAGCTCGGCCTGCCCGAGAGCCTGATCGGCCGCCATCCCTTCCCGGGGCCGGGCCTGGCCATCCGCATCCCCGGCGAGGTCACGGCCGAGGCCTGTGAGATCCTGCGCAAGGCCGACGCCATCTACCTGGAGGAGATCCGCGCGGCCGGGCTCTACGACGCCATCTGGCAGGCCTTCGCGGTGCTGCTGCCGGTCAAGAGCGTGGGCGTCATGGGCGACGCGCGCTCCTACGAGTACGTCTGCGCGCTCCGGGCGGTGACCTCGACCGACGGCATGACCGCCGATAGCTATGCCTTCGACCACGCCTTCCTGGCCCGGGTCGCGACCCGCATCGTCAACCAGGTGCGCGGCATCAACCGCGTGGTCTACGACGTGACCTCCAAGCCCCCCGGCACCATCGAGTGGGAGTAGGGCGAGTGGGAGTAGGGCGCTCGAAGCACGGCTAGGAATTCCGGCCCCCCCCGGCCGCTCCCTGGAAACTCATTGTTAACGAAAGCCCCATAGGTTTCGTAATGCGGGGTTCAGCGCAGTCGCGGTGAGCGGTTCCATGCCGGATCGGCGGCGCCCGATCGCGATCCTGAACCCTTAGCGGCCGAGTGGAAGAGAGGGCTCGTCGGCCGTCGTCGCTTGGACGGCCATCCGTCGATGATCTGCGGGTGATGGGCTCATGTTATCGGCCGTGACGGGTCGTCAAAAGTTGCGCAGAGAGCGTGGGTCGAGGCCGCTTCGCCTGGTCCTGACCGCGCTGCTCGGCCTCAGTCTCTCGCTGACGGCGTTCATCGTCGTGCGCGACTGGGAGCTTGTCCGGATGGGCGAGGAATTCCGGCGCGACGCGCGCGAGTACGCGCGGGCCCTGGACGACGGGCTCGCGCAGGACTTGGAAACCTTGGCCACGGTGGGCGCCTTTGTCGCCGCCTCGGAGACGGTCACGGGTGCGGGATTTAGCGTTTTCGTCGACTCCGTCCGGGCCGGCCATCCCGCCATCGTAACGATCGCCTGGGCGCCGCGCGTAACCGGGGCGGAGGGGCGGGCAGCCGGAGACGCGGGGCGCGCGGCCGACGCGTCCTTCCCGATTCGTCATATCGTTGCGCGCGCGCACGGCGAAGCTTGGCTCGGCCTCGACCTCGCCTCGGATCCGGCCAGCCGGGCGGCGCTGGCGCGCATGAGCGAGACCGGCAAGGCGACCGCAGCCGAGCCGGGAACGACGCTCGTCGGCGCCGCCAAGCGATCCGATCTCACGATTTTCCACCCGGTCTACCGGCCCGGCGCGATGCCGCGCGGTGCGGCCGGGCGGGACCGGTCCCTGATGGGCGTCGTCGTCGCCGTGCTTGGAACGGACGACGTGATCGAGGGTGCCCTGCAAACCCGGACCGTGCCCAAGGGCCTCGACATCTACGTCTACGACGAAGCTCTAGACCGGATCAGGATCGATCGAACCCAAATCGTGGGTTCGATCGATCCTGTGAATCCGGTCGCCAGCAATAAAGTAGAGCAGAGTCACGCGGTTGATGGGATCGCCGACGGCGATTCCAATCAACCCCGATCTGCTCCAGAGACCGGCCCGCGACTGATGTATTTTCATCCCTCCCGGCTTCACCAGACGCACGACCACGGCCCCGACGGCGTGCGGCCGCTCCTCGAACCGGACGCGCGCTCCGGACTCCATTTGACGCGGAGCTTCGACGTGGCGGGCCGCCAGTGGACGGTCCTGTTCCGGCCCGCGGCCGGCCATAGCATCCACGCCGCGCGTTTGAAGGAATGGCCGGTCCTGGTGGCCGGTTTGGCGATCACGGCGATTCTCATGGCCTATCTGTGGAATCTCTCCAGCCGGAGCCGGGAAAGAAAGCGGGCCGAAGAGTTGAACCGGCGCTTCGGACGCATCGTCGACAACTCGTTCGACGAGATCTACATCTTCGACGGACAGAGCTATCGCTTCATCCGCGTCAGCCAGGGCGCGTTGCACAATCTGGGCTACACGGAAGAGGAGATTTGCGCCCTGACGCCCTGGGACCTCGAACCGGGGTTCGACGCCGAGAGCTTCGCCGCCATGGTCGAGCCCTTGCGCCGCGGCGACGAGGACATGCTCGTCTTCGAAACCCGGCACGCGCGAAAGAACGGTACGCTCTATCCGGTCGAGGTGCGCCTGCAGCTCTCGCGCTCCGAAACGCCGCCCGTCTTCGTCGCCATCGTGGCCGACATCTCCGACCGGAAGGTCGCCGAAGAGGCCATGGAAGTGGCCATGCAAGAGGCCGAACTCGCCAACCGGGCGAAATCCGAGTTCCTGGCCAACATGAGCCACGAACTGCGCACGCCATTGAACGCCATCATCGGCTTCTCGGAGATCATCCAGAGCGAGACCTTCGGCCCGGTCGGCAGCCCCAAATACCGCGATTACGTGACCGACATTCACGAATCCGGAAAGCACCTGCTGGCGCTTATCAACGACGTGCTCGACCTGTCCAAGATCGAGGCCGGCCAGATGCAGCTTCACGAACAAACCATCGACGTGCCGGAGGTCATCCGCTCGGCCATGGGTTTCATGACCGAACGGGCGCGCGAGGGCGGCGTGACGCTGGCCGCCGAGCTCGGGTCGGATCCCTTGCCCCGGTTGCGCGCCGACCGGAGGATGGTCATGCAGATCCTGGCCAATCTGCTGTCCAACGCGGTCAAGTTCACGCCGTCCGGCGGCCGGGTCGCGGTCAAGGCGTGGCACGGCCCGCACGGCGGCTATGTCTTTCAGGTCGTCGATAACGGTATCGGCATCGCGCTCGAGGACCTCCCCAAGGCGCTCGCCCGCTTCGGCCAGGTCGACAGCGGCCTGCAGCGTGCCCACGAGGGCACCGGGCTGGGCCTGCCGCTGACCAAATCCTTGACCGAGTTGCACGGCGGCTCACTCGACCTGGAGAGCGAGGTCGGGGTCGGAACCACCGTGACCGTCCGCTTTCCCGCCGAGCGCGTGGTCGGCCCGTCCACATGCTCCGCGCTCGCCGGATAGCCGGACGAGCGCCGGAATCCTCCGCCCGCCCCAACCCGGGTCGATGAGCATGGGGCCGGCCTAGAGATTTTTTGGTTTAGCTCGCTCCGGCCTGGAGCGATTCCACGATCGTGGAATTTATACTAGCCGTGGCGCGCCACCTGACCTAGGCTCGGCCAGGCCGGGCGGGTCGCCACGTCCTTGCCGGCGCAGCGCGAGCAGCGCAGCCGGGCCCCGACCTCGGGCACCGGATGGCCGCGCCCGAGCTCCGCGACCAGGCGCCCGGTGGCGAGCGTGGAATTGTGGCCGCAGCGGTTGCACCAGCAGAAGACGTCGACGCCTTGGATTTCGAGGTCACCCAGGGTAGCGGCACCCAGGCGGCGGTCGCGCTCGGCCAAGTCCCTGCGTTTCACGCCCGCCATCGCGGCCTCTCGGGGTGGGTGAATAGTCCTAGTTAGAACATAAACAGAACATTGCGGCCGGTCAAGAGCGCGCCGGGCCGTGGTGGGGCGGCGGGCGGACTACCGAGCAGACCAATTTGTCACGGCGATTTGATGGCGCGTTGGGCCCATCTGGCATTACCATCTGGCATTACCATTTGGCCAAGGAGAACGAGGCGGAGAGAGAGGCCGGCGACCCGGGACGCCACCCGATGGCGCTCCCCGATAGCGCTCATGAGGGGCGAGCGCGGCCGGAAGCGAACACAAAGGAGGGGGGCTGTGACGCACTGGATTCGCTTCGAACACGAGGGGCAAGCGGGGTTCGGGGTCTTGGAGGGGGACGCGATCACCGCCTACGAGGGCGCCATGTTCGCGGCCGCGCGGGCGACCTCGCGGAGCTTGGCGCTGTCCGAGGTGCGGGTGCTGCCACCGAGCGCGCCGAGCAAGATGATCGCGCTGTGGAACAACTTCCATGCCCTGGCCGAGAAGCTGGGCATGCCGACGCCGGCGGAGCCGCTCTACTTTCTCAAGGCCGGCAACTCCTTCCTGGCCAGCGGCGAGACCATCCGCCGGCCGCGCTCCTATGCCGGCAAGGTGGTCTACGAGGGCGAGCTGGGCATCGTCATCGGCAAGGAATGCAAGGAGGTGGCCGAAGCCGATATCGAGCCTTATATCTTCGGCTATACCTGCATAAACGACGTGACCGCGGCGGAGCTCATCAACAAGGACTCGACCTTCGCCCAATGGGTGCGGTCCAAGAGCTTCGACACCTTCGGCGTGTTCGGCCCGGTCATCGCGACCGGTCTCGACCCCATGGGGCTTTGGGTGCGTACCGTGCTGAACGGACAGGAACGTCAGAATTATCCGGTCAGCGACATGATTTTCCCGCCGCTACGCCTGACCAGCCTGATCTCGCACGATATGACGCTCTACCCCGGCGACGTGATCGCCTGCGGGACCTCGGTCGGGGTCGGATCGATGAAGGAGCCGAGCAACACGATCGAGGTATCGATCGAGGGCATCGGGGCCTTGAGCAACGTGTTCGAACAGTAGGAATTGAGCGCCCGGCCGCCATTCGGGTCTTACGCAGGGAGTTACGCAGGGAGTAGGGAGGAGAGCATGCGAATTTGCGTCATCGGCGCCGGTGCCATCGGCGGTCTTATGGGGGCGAGGCTCGCGCTCTCGGGCAACGAGGTCACGCTGATCGACCAGGGCGCCCACCTCGAGGCGATCAGGAACAACGGCCTCAAGCTGGTCTGGGCCGACGGCACGGAATACCTGGCCAAGGACGTCAAGGCCACGGACAGCTTCGAGGAGGTGGGACCTCAGGACCTGGTGATCCTGGCGGTCAAGGCCCATTACATCGAATCCCTGGCCGCCAAGGTGCCCGCCTTGCTCGGGCCGGAGACCATGGTCATGACGGTCCAGAACGGCCTGCCGTGGTGGTACTTCCAGAGGCACGGCGGGGAGTTCGACGGGCGCCGGCTCGAGACCCTGGACCCCAACGGCGCGATCGAAGCCGCGATCGGGGCCGAGCGCATCATCGGCTGCGTGGTCTATCCGGCCGCGGCCGTCACCGCGCCCGGCGTGATCCATCACGTCGAGGGCGACCGCTTTCCGGTCGGCGAGCTGGACAACTCCGAGACCGAGCGCCTGCAACGGGTCCACGACACCATCGTCGAGGCCGGCTTCCGTTCGCGCGTGTTGACCTCGATCCGCTCCGAAATCTGGCTCAAGGCCTGGGGCAACCTGTCGTTCAACCCGATCAGCGCGCTCAGCCACGCGACCCTCGTCGACATGTGCGAATTCCCCGAGACCCGCAAGCTGGCCGAGTACATGATGCGCGAGGCGGCCGAGATCGCCGGCAAGCTGGGGATCGAGTTCCGCCACACCATCGAGCGGCGGATCGAAGGGGCCCGGGGCGTCGGCGCCCACAAGACATCGATGCTGCAGGACGTCGAGGCGGGCCGCTCGCTCGAGGTCGAGGCCCTGATCGGCTCGGTGATCGAGATGGGCCGCTTGACCGATACGCCCTGCCCGCACATCGACGCGGTCTACGCCTGCGTCAAGCTGCTCGACCGGACCATGGCCAAGGAGGGCGCGCGCGTCGCGGTGGAGAAGGTCGCCGTCGACAAGGCCGCCTGAACCGCGGCTCGAGGCAGAGTGATCTAGGCCCGGCCATCTGTGGCCGGATCAGGATCACTCTGCTTAGGAAACCACCCGCAGGCTGTGACCGAAGACCTTCAGCGCCTCGGTCATGGTCTTGGCCTGCTTCAGGGTCTCGGCGCCGCTCGAGACCACGTACTCGCCGCCCGGCCCGGCCCCCTTGGCCCGCTTGGCGATGCGGAACGCCGGGGCGTCGTGGCTGTGCCGGAAAACCGAGAAAACCGCGCTGCCGCCGCGCTGATCTATGGCGTAATCGCGCCATTCACCGCTCGCCACCCGGCGACTGTAAAGCGACAGCAACTGGTTCAGTTCGTTGCGGTCGAAAAAGGTTGCTCTGTTCTTGGGGTGGATCTCGTCAAGACGATAGAGCTTGGCCATGGGACCGGCTAATTCGGCGTGGTGGGCGGTGGGCGTGGGCCTAGTTTCCCCGAATTCCACCGCACCGTCCAGCGGCCATATAGGCCCTTGAGCGCCTTGGTATTATTTGAGCGCCGGCTCGTATAGGGCGGCCATGGGCGCGGACGCCAGCGGCGCGATCAGGGTATCGCCGAAAACGATCCGCGTCTGGCTGCTCGCCGTGTAGTCGGGCCGGTCGTAGCAGCTCACCCCGCCCAGGGTGCGATAGCAGTAAAGCGCCTGGGACATGTAGGCGACCTGGCCCGGCTCGATGGGCACGGCCGGCTTGCAGTAGCTCTGGTCGTTGGCCACGTAAAGGATCGAGCAGTCCCGGTCGGTCGAATAGCTGACCGCGAGGTCGACCACGGTCTTGTCGGTGTGGATGAAGCTGGCCGTGCTGGCGGCGAGCATCGCCAGGCCGACGTCGCCGCCGCAAGCGCTCAATCCCAGAAGGCCGGCGCAGATGATGAAAATGCGGGTCATACCTTGACTCCTTTGTGCCCGATGCCGAAAGCGCCGCTTGGAGTAACGCTCGATTCCTCGGGCCGTTGCGACGCGGGCCATCCTGGCCGAGCTGGCGCCGACTCGAAGTGTCCGCCTTGCGGGTAAACAAAGGGTTTAATCTCAAGAGCTTATAACCCATTGATTCAATTGTATGCATTTCGTCGAGCCCCGGCCCGTTGCCGGGCAAGCGCCGGCGTCGTGATGTTCTTCGTATGTTCGGCCTATGCCTTTGCGACCGGCCATGGGCCGACAACCCTCGGATCGGCGAAGGCCGCGGGGCCGCTATTGTAAGCTCTTGATCTTTCGTGTGTTTGATTGCAGTTAAGGGATGAGCCAGGCGGCTGCGGGCGGAATGTCCCGAGGGAAACATAAGGGAGGATGGGCCATGGCGGCGGCACCACCGGTATGCGATTTCGGCTGGAAAGCGGTCGATTTCGAGCTCGAGGGGATCGATGGCGAAGTCTATACCCTGGACCGGGTGCGGGGCCCGAACGGCACCCTGGTCATGTTCATCTGCAACCACTGCCCCTACGTGAAGTCGGTGATCGGGCGCATCGTGCGCGACGTGGCGGACCTGACGCCGGCGGGCGTCGGCGTCATCGGCATCAACGCCAACGATCCGGCGGCCTACCCCGAGGATTCCTTCGACAACATGAAGGCCTTCGCCCGGCTTCACGGCTTCAACTTCCCCTACGTGGTCGACCGCAGCCAGCAGGTGGCGCGTGCCTACGCCGCGGTCTGCACGCCGGATTTCTTCGGCTTCGACAAGGATTTGGAGTTGCAGTACCGGGGCCGGCTCGACGAATCGAAGACGACCCTGGTCGAGGGCGCGCGGCGCGAGCTCTACGAGGCCATGGTCCAAATCGCCGAGACCGGCCGGGGCCCGGCCGCCCAGATCGCCTCGATGGGTTGCTCCATCAAGTGGCTGGCGGCCTGAGCGGTCCCGGGGATGGCTGGCGGGGGACGGCTGGCGGGCCGCGCGGCGAAACCCTTTATCATCGGGGCATAGCCGGGCTATGTTAGCGCCCCTTCGATAGGTGCCAAGGACAAGGCTCGTGGCGGACGTATTCAAGGAAGTCGACGAGGATCTCCGACGCGATAACCTCACCAAGCTTTGGAAGAAGCACGGCCGCGAGGTGATCGGGCTGGCGGTCGTGATCGTGCTCGCCGTGGCCGGCGTGCAAGGCTGGCGGGCCTACGACCTGGACCGGCGCAGCACACTCTCCGACCGCTACGCGGCGGCGCTCGATCTGGCCGCGGACGGCGACACATCGGCCGGCCTGAACGCGCTCATCGATCTGAGCGAGGCCGATGGCGGCGGTTACGCCGGGCTGGCGGCTTTCGAGGAGGCCCGGCTGCGCGTCGCGAGCGGCGATATCGGCGGCGCGATCGCCGTTTGGGACCGGATCGCCGCCGAATCCGGCTTGGGCGAGGGGTTCCGGAGCGCGGCGACGCTGCTCTCCGTGCTGGCCCAGATTGACGCGGGCGACCCGGGGGTCTTGCGTGGGCGCCTGGAGCCGCTCGCGGCGGCAGGCGAGCCGTTCCGCGCCACGGCCCGCGAGCTGTTGGCGCTCCTCGCGCTGCGCGAGGGCGACCGCGCCGGCGCGCGCGAGCTCTATACCAAGATCGCGGATGACCGCGAGGCGCCTTCCGGCCTGCGCCAGCGCGCAACCCAGATGCTTGCGGCGCTCAGGGAATAATCGGCCGTCATGCGTTTCGCCGTCGCCAGGTATGCCGCGCTGATCGGGTTGGCGCTCGCGCTCGGCGCCTGCGAAACCTACGACGACCTTTTCGGCAAGCCGTACGAGGAGATCCTGCCCGGCCAGCGCATCGCCATCCTCGCCCTCGACCGGGGCCTCAGGCCGGACCCGAGCGTGGCCGACGTGCGGGTGCGCCTGTCGGAGCCCTACGTGAATAAGACCTGGACCCATACCGGCGGTAATGCGCCGCATGCCATGTACCACCTCTCGCTGGGCGATTCGCCGCGCCGGGTCTGGAGCGCCGACGTCGGCGAGGGCTCGGGCAGCGACCGGCGGCTGCTCGCCCAGCCGTTGGTGGTCGACGGCGTGGTCTACACCATGGACGCGGTCGATACGGTCACCGCTTACGACGCCGAGCGCGGGCGCGTGATCTGGCGCGCCGATCTGGAGCCCGAGGACGAAGACGACGGCTACTTCGGCGGCGGCATCGCTTATGACGCCGGGCGCATTTACGTGACCACCGGGTTTGCGCGGGTGTTCTCGCTCGACGCCGAAACCGGCGCCGTCGTTTGGGAGCAGGCTGTGCCGGCGCCGGTGCGCGCCGCGCCCGTGGCGTCCGGCGGCCGGGTGTTCGCGGTCACCCTCGACAATCAGATGATCGCGCTCGCCGCCGAGGACGGGCGCCGCCTGTGGAGCCACAGCGGCATCCAGGAGACCACCAGCCTGGTCGGCGGTGCCAGCCCGGCGGTCGAGGGCTCGACCGTGATCGTGCCCTACTCCTCGGGCGAGATCGTCGGTCTCCTGGCGGAGAACGGCCGGGTGCTGTGGAGCGACAGCCTGTCCTCGATCACCCGGGTCGATCCGCTCGGCGATATCGCCCACATCCGGGGCACGCCGGTCATCGACCGTGGCATGGTCTTCGCCATCAGTCATTCGGGGCGCATGGTGGCGGTCGACCTGCGCCGGGGCGTGCGCGCCTGGGAGGCGGATCTCGGCGGCGTCGAGATGCCCTGGGTCGGCGGCGACTTCATCTTCGTCCTGACCAACGACGCCCAGCTCGTGTGCCTGACCCGGCGCGACGGGCGCATCCGCTGGGTGCGGCCATTGGAGCGCTTCGAGGATCCGGAGGACCAGGAGGGCCCGATCCACTGGGCCGGCCCGGTGCTGGCCGGCGACCGGCTGATCGTCGCCGGCACCAACGGGCAGGCGCTGTCGATCTCACCCTACACGGGCGAGGTCCTGGGCGTGATCGATCTGCCGGACAGCGTCTTTCTGGCCCCGGTCGTGGCCGACAACAGCCTGTATTTTCTGACCGAGGGCGGGAGCCTGGTGGCCATGCGCTGAGCGCGGCCGCTGTCGCTCCTGTTATCCCAAGTCTCGCCCGAGGGGCAGCCATGAACGTCACCGTCGCCATCATCGGCCGGCCCAACGTCGGCAAGTCGACCCTGTTCAACCGCTTGGTCGGCAAACGCTTGGCGCTGGTCGCCGCGGAGCCGGGGCTGACCCGCGACCGGCGCGAGGGCGCGGCGCGGCTTTTCGATCTCGAGTTCACGGCGGTCGATACCGCCGGCCTGGAGGAGGCCGAGGCGGACAGCCTCGAGGCGCGCATGCGCGCCCAGACCGATCGCGCGGTCGCGACCGCCGATCTCGCCCTGTTGCTGATCGACGCGCGCGCCGGGATCACGCCGCTCGACCGGCACTTCGCCGACTGGCTGCGGCGCGGGCCGACGCCGGTGGTCCTGGTCGCCAACAAGTGTGAGAGCCGGGCCGGGGAAGCCGGCCGGCTGGAGGCCTTCGCGCTCGGCCTGGGCGAACCGGTGCCGCTTTCGGCCGAGCACAACCTGGGCCTGTCCGA
>JACZWN010000268.1 GCA_022572105.1 Pseudomonadota bacterium
GCGGGCACCCCGAGCGGCCCGCAACGACGCGGAGCGGCCAAAGGATGGCGGCCTTCGGTGGGGCGGCTTGGCCCTCATCTGGGATTCGGGGGGGGCCGCGTTGCGCGGCTTGCCCGCCATCTCGGTGTCGGGGGACCCCGCATCGCGCCGCGCCGCGCGCCTAACCGGGAGGGCCAATCCGCCGCCATGAAATGGGTCCGTATCAACGAGATTTGGTATAAGGAGCCCGCCGCGGCGCACCGAAGGGCAGCGGCTGGCGGCGAAAATCGCCGCAAAGTCCACCGCGGTGAAATGGGTCAATAACAACGAGATTTGGTATCAGGCCGCCGCAGGCAGATCGAGGCCCTGGGCCGCAAGCTCGGCGGCGAGGCGCTCGGCCTGGGCCGCGTCGAGCGCGACCAGCGGCGGGCGCACGTGGCGCCAGGCCGCCTGGCCGCTCTGCCGGGCCAAGAGCGCCTTCATCGCCGGGATCGGCGGCAACCGGCTGAGCGTCTGGCGCAGCGCGCTCAGATGCGCCTGCAGGGCGTCGGCGCCCTCGTCGCGCCACTTGGCGTAGACCTCCGCCGACTGCGGAGCCAGCAGGTTGACGGTCGCCGACATGCAGCCCGGGCCGCCCGATCGCAGGGTCGGGAGCAGGAACTCCTCCGAGCCGGCGAAGACGTCGAAGCCGGGAAAGGCCTCGATCATGGCCGAGATGTTGCCCCAGTCGCCGGAGCTGTTCTTGAGGCCCACGACGGTGCCGGGATAGGCCTCGATCAGGCGCCCGATGAGATCCAGGCCCATGTCGAGCGCGGTCATCTTGGGGAAGTGGTAGATGTAGAGCTTGAGCGCCGGGTCGCCCACGCGCTCGATGGTCCGGGCGTAGGCGGCGTAGAGGCCGTCGTCGCTCACCCCCTTGTAGTAGAACGGCGGCAGCACCAGCACGCCGGCGGCGCCGATCTCCAGCGCCTTCTTGGACAGGCGCACGGTATCGGGGATCGCGCAGCAGCCGGTGCCGACGATCAGCTTGCCCGGCAGGTCGGTCTCGCCGAGTGCATCGAGCAGCCCGAGGCGCTCGTCGAGGGAGAAGGCGTTGGCCTCGCCCGTGGTGCCGAGGCACACGATGCCGTCGCAGCCCTCGGCGAGAAGCCAGCGGTAATGGCCGATGACCGCTTCGGTATCGGGCGCAAGCCCGTCGTCGAGCGGGGTGAGCGCGGCGGCGAAGACGCCCCGCGGCCGTTGTTCCTGCGCTGCCGTCATGGCTTTTGTCTCCCTGGTGACCCAGTCTTATTATACGCGTCTTTTTATACGCGCCGCCCGCGCCTGGCCACAAGGGCGGGGCGGGGGCGCGTTACGGCAGGGCGCTACGCAACGGCTCGGCCTGCGGGTTGAAGAAGATGCGTTCGATGACCACCGCGCGCGGCGAGGCCGAAGCGCCGTAATACGCGTCGTTCCAGCTGTTCCGGCTGAACAGCTTGGCGCCCTCGAGCGAGCCGCCGCCGAACAGGCCGACCGTCTTGGCGAAGGCGTAGATGTCCGCGTCCAGGTTGGTCGTGGTCGAGACCTCGACGCCGAGGCCGAAGGGCCCGATCGCGATGCTGGCATCGACGCCCAGCTTGACCTCGTTGGCAAGCAGGGCCTGCACCGCGCCCTCGGTCATGAGCGTGAAGACCACCTCGGAGACCTGCCCGCCGAACTGCAGGCCGAAGCTGCCGGCGGCCAGGGTATAGAAGGCCGGCGAGCTCCAGGTGCCGTCGCCGCCGCGCACCATCAGGACGCCGGAGCCGCCCTCGGCACCGACGAAGAAACTGCCCTTGACGAGCTCGGGGATGATGAGCACGCCGCGCGCGTTTTTCACATAAGTCTCGAGGTCCGGCAGGTTGGGGTCGCCCAGCAGGCGCTCGATGGAGAATCGCGCTTCCGCGACCAGCTCCTCGGCCGGGCTCGCGGCGACCGCCGTTCGGGCGAGCGCCGGGACCAGCAGGGCCGCCGCCAAGATGGCCGCAAGGGCGACGCCGCGCCCGGCGCCAAATCGTGACACAACAGCTTTCATGAGAGTTTCTCCGTACTTCAAGTCCCGCGCGAAGTTAACCGAGACCCCCGCTGACCTATAACGAATCGCCCCGACGCACAGAATCTACCATGGGCGCCCGTGACCGGCGCAAGCGCGCCGCACGGGCCCTACGCCGACCTTTGGTATTACGCCACGATATGATTGACCAGCGCGACCCGCCAAACCCCCTCGGTGCCGGGGGCGTGGCTGCCGGGCGCGCCGGCGATGTGGTCGAGGCGGGTGAGGGCGCAGTTCTCGGTCGCGATCGCGAGCGCCCGCTCCGGGTCCAGATCGAGCGCGATCGCGAGCGCCGCGCGGATCGGGCCGCCGTGGCTGACCGCGACGATGTCGCGCCCGGCGTGGTCCCGGGACAGGCGCGCAATCACGGCCGAGACCCGCTCGATCACCTGCACGAAGCTCTCGCCGCCCGGCGGCGCCTCGGCGGCCGGAGTGAGCCAGAAACGGTGCCAGGCGCCGTCCCGGCGCGCGGCCAGCTCGTCGTGGGTCAGCCCCTGCCAGTCGCCGAAATTCTGCTCGGCGAGGTCCGGCTCGACGAGCGGCACCGGCGCCGCGCCGTCGGGCAAATGCGCGATGATGGATCGAGCCGTCTTGTGCGTGCGCCGCAGGTGGCTGGTCACCCAAAGGGCATCGGCCGGCAGCATGCGCGCGAGGCGCCGGAAGGTCTCCAGGTCCGAGCAATCGCAGTCTGGATCGTCCTGGCCGTAGATCCGGCCGCCGTGATTGATCACCGGGGCGTGGCGCACCCACCACCAGCGCGTCGTCTCGTTCATGGGGTCAGGTTCATGGGGTTCGGGCTCATGGGGCTGCCGCCGCGGCGAGTAGAACCGCGACCTCCCCGACTTGTTCGATGGCGCCGAGCACGTCGCCGGTGTAGCCGCCGATGCGCGTGCGCGCAAGCAGCAACAGAGCGCCGGCGGCCAGGCCGGCCGCGGCCAGCGCATGCCGCGCCGTCGGCAACCGGG
>JACZWN010000269.1 GCA_022572105.1 Pseudomonadota bacterium
AGCGCTTTCCGCTCAAACCGAGGTTCAGTGATAAAGACCCATGGAGATCGTGTCCGCTTATCCCCGGGTAGGAGGGAAGCCGCGGGCGATGCGGGGCATCGTCGAGGCTTTCCGACGCCCTCCGGGGATAAGCGGATGCAACCGCCGCGAAGAGAGCCGCGCAAAGATGCGTTCCCTGCTGCTTGGTGGACTCGCCGAAGTGCGGCGTCATTGTGGGTGGCGGCGCCGTGGTCATGGGCTACCGCTTCGGCGGGGCCGCCGCGCTGGAATTGGCGCGATCACCGCGCTCGGCCGCGGAGGTCGGCGTTATGGTGCGGACGTCAAGGCCCACCGGCCCGCCACAACGTCTTTGGACGGAAATTTTTCGCCGCCGAGCCACGGTTTTGCCAACGGGAGTGACAAGCGGCGCGCAAGGCGACATGCTCCGCGCCTCGACCGGCCCGGCGCGCCCGGGCGATTACCTGCGATACCTGGCGATACCTTGGGGGCCCCACCATGCCGGATACGCTTTTCAACTCCGACCTCGAGAGCCTGACCCTGGTCAATCGCGGCAAGGTGCGCGACATCTACGCCGTCGGCGACGATCACCTGCTGATCCTCACCAGCGACCGCCTGTCGGCCTTCGACGTCGTGCTGCCGACGCCCATACCGGGCAAGGGCGCGGTGCTGACGGCGGTCTCCAATTTCTGGTTCGAGCGGACCCGCGCCATCATCGCCAACCACCTTGCCGACCTCACCCTCGATGAGGTGTTGTCCGACGCCGGGGAGCGCCGGCAGGCGGCGGGGCGCGCGATCGTCGTGCGCAAGCTCCAGCCGTTGCCGGCCGAGGCCATCGTGCGCGGCTATCTCGCCGGATCGGGCTGGAAGGACTACAAGCGCGCGGGCGCCCTCTGCGGCATTCCCCTGCCCGAAGGCCTGCGCGAGGCCGACAAGCTGGCCGAGCCCTTGTTCACGCCCTCGACCAAAGCCGAGGTCGGCGCCCACGACGAGAACATCAGCTTCGCCCGGATGGCCGATCTGGTCGGCCGCGAGACCGCCGAGAAGGTGCGCGATGCGAGCCTCGCCATCTATGCGCTGGCGCGCGACCACGCCGAGACCCGGGGCATCATCGTCGCCGATACCAAGTTCGAGTTCGGGCTCGACGAGAACGGCGCGCTGGTGCTGATCGACGAGGTGGTGACGCCCGATTCGTCGCGCTTCTGGCCGATGGATTCCTATGCCCCCGGCTCGAGCCCGCCGAGCTTCGACAAGCAGTTCGTGCGCGACTACCTGGAGCGCATCGGCTGGGACAAGAAACCCCCGGCGCCCGAGTTGCCGGCCGACATCGTCGCCAAGACGGCCGAGAAATACCGCGAAGCCCAGCGCCGGCTGATGGACGGCGCCTGACCGGCGTTGGCAGCCTGAGGGGCGTTGGTAGCCGACTCGGGGGACACGACCCGATGGCGCGCATTCACGACCTTTGGTATTCCGCCTTACGCGGCGCGCTGGTAATCCGGATTCGAGGTGCGGCTTGCCCGCCCGGCCCGTTCGCCCAGCCCGTTCGCCCGGCCCGTTCGCCCCTGGCCCGCTTGCGGGCGTCGGGTCGCGGCGGCTATAGCTTGTCCGCGCGTTAGCCCAAGGTGTTACCCAGCCGGTCCTCATGCGCCTGCAACCCTCGCCCTATCTGCTGCTCGCCGCCTCGGCGCTGTTCTGGGGCGGCAACTTCGTTCTCGGCCGGGCGGTGGCGGGCGAGATCCCGCCGCTTTCCTTGAATTTCTGGCGCTGGACCAGCGCGCTCGTCGTCCTGCTGCCGTTCACGCTGGCGGGCCTGTGGCGCCACCGGGCGGTCGTGGCGGCCCACTGGCGCGTTCTGCTGCTGCTCGCGGTTACCGGCGTCGGCGCCTTCCACAGCTTCATCTACCTGGCGCTCGCCTCGACCACCGCGATCAACGCCTCGCTGTTCATAGCGGCCATTCCGGTCATCATCCCGGTGTTTTCCCTGATCCTCGACGGCGAGGTGCTGAGCCGGCGCCAGGGCCTCGGCATCGCGGCCTCGCTCGCGGGCGTGGTGGTCATCATCGGGCGCGGCGACCCGGGCGCGCTCGCCGCCTTGGCGTTCAACCCGGGCGATCTCTGGATGCTCGCCGCGGTGCCCTTGTGGGCGCTCTATTCGGTGCTCCTGAAGCGCCGGCCCATGGCCCTGCCCGACACGGTCTTCCTGACCTGCATCATCGGCCTCGGCGTGGCCCTGCTCCTGCCCGCCTATCTCTGGGAACTCTCGGCCCGCGGCGGGATCGCGCTCTCGGCGGATAACCTGATGGCGATCGCCTATCTCGGCGTCTTCGCCTCGGTCGTCGCCTACGTGTTCTGGAACCGCGGCGTCGGCCAGGTAGGCGCGAGCCGCGCCGGGCCCTTCATGCACCTGGTCCCGGTCTTCGCCGCGGCCATGGCGGTCGTCTTCCTGGGCGAGACGCCGCGCCTCTACCACCTGGGCGGCATCGCGCTCATAGCCGCCGGGCTGGTGCTGGCGAGCACCCGGCCCGGCCCCGTGCGCACCTAAGGCGGCGCGGGCCTGAGGAGCGCGTGGCGCGAGCCGGATTGTTAACGCCCGGCGCCGGTGCTAGCGTGAACGCCTCCGCGCCAGTCATTCGAGATCCCCGCGCATGCAACCGATATCGGAAACCGAGCTCGAGGTGACGATCTGGCGCGGCGGCGACCAGGGTGGTTTCGAGACCTACCGGGTGCCCCGGCGCGCCGATCAGACCGTGCTCGACGTGGTCACCTGGGTGCAGCGCCACCTGGAGCCCGCGCTGGCCTACCGCTTCGCCTGCCGGGTCGGCATGTGCGGCTCCTGCGCCATGACCGTCAACGGCCGGCCGCGCTGGACCTGCCGCAGCCACGTGGCCAAGGTCGCCCCGGGCGGTAAGCTGCGTATCGCGCCGCTCGCCAACCTGCCGGTTATCCGTGACCTCGTCGCCGACATGACCGGGTTCTTCGACAAATGGCAGCGCGCCGGCGGCCGCTTCGCGC
>JACZWN010000103.1 GCA_022572105.1 Pseudomonadota bacterium
GCCGCCGGCTCCAGGTTGCGGGCGATGTCCTCGAACAGCGCCGCGCGTTCCGGATTGACGCCGAAAGTGTCGACCATCGCCCGATAGGTCGCCGGATCGGGCTTGGGCAGGAAGTCGGCGGCGACGATGTCGAAGACCCGCTCGAAGTGATGGCCGACGCCGAGCCGCGCGACCACGCCTTCGGCGTGGCGTAGGGTGGCGTTGGTGAAAATGAACTTGCGCCCCTCGAGCCGGGTCAGCGCCGCGTCGAGCGCCGGGACGATCACGCTCAAGACAAGCTCGGTCATGCCCGCTTGATAGCACAGCTGGCCGGGGCCGGTGAGGCTTCCCGCTTTCCCCGGGGGCATGCGCCGTGCTACCGCTTGGCCCACGCATGCCCAACCTCGACGCCCTCGCAGCCGCCCTCTCCGCCCTGCCCGGCTACGCCGGCACGACCACGGCGGATCTGGCCGTGCTCAACGTCAAGGGCCTGGCCCACGACCATATATCCGTGCGCGGCCGGGGCGTGCTGCTGCGCGTGCCCAAGCAAAGCCAGTTCGCGCTCTCCGCCGCCGATAACCTGACCTATCAGGCGGCCTGCTTCACCCGGGTCAGCGCATCCGGCCACGCCCCGCGCCTGCACGGCGTGATCCGGCCCCAGGCGCGCATCGCCATGGGCGCGCTGCTCGTTGACAAGATCGAAGGGCGTCCGCCGCGCCTGCCCGCGGACCTGCCGGCGCTCGCCGAGGCCATGGCCAAGGTGCACGCCCTGCCGGTCCCGCCCGCGACCTCGCGCCCGCCGCTCGCCGACCACCGGGACCCGGTGGCCGGCGCGCTTCGAGAGATCGAGGCCCAGGCCGAATTTCTGGACGCGGCGGAGCTCGAGCCCGCCGCGCGCGCGGAGATCGAGGACGAGCTCGCCTGGGCGCGCGGGTTCGGCGCGGAGAGTGCCGGGCGCGCGCAGCCGGTCACCCTGGTGCTCACCGACACCCATCCGGGCAATTTCCTGATCGAGACAGCGGGGCCGGGGGCAGGGGAAGGCGCGGGCCGCGCGGTCATCGTCGATTTGGAGAAGGCGCTCTACGGCTCGCCGGGCACCGATCTGGCGCACGCCACGATCTACTCCTCGACGACCTGGGACTCGGACACCTGGGCCGAGCTGGGGCTCGAGGAGGTGGCGGCCTTCTATCGCGATTATCTGGAGCTCGCCGGCGGCGAGTTGGCGGCGCGGCTCGGGCCCTGGCTCGTGCCGATGCGCCGGATCACCATGCTGCGGGCGATTACCTGGTGCGTGAAATGGCGGGTCCTGCACCGGCGGGCGCGCCTCGACGCCAAGCACCAGGCCCAAAGCACCGAGGACTGGTCGGCCGAGAACACGGACCCGGCCACCATCGCCCACGTGGCGGACCGCGTCGCGGACTACCTCGGCGCGGCCACGTTGGGGCGCATGCGCGCCGAATGGCTCGGCCGGCCCGGGCTTCAGGACCTGATCTGATCCCGATTCGTTCCGCACCGGGCATATCCGAGTCGTTTGCGTGGATATTTCCTATATATTCTTGTTATGTTCGTGATTTGTTGCTATTGTTAGGCCATGGTCGAGGTTCTCCCCGAGCGCCCGCGCAAGGGCCGCGGCGCCATCGGCAACCCCAGCGGGCGCTACGAGCCGTACGTGCGCGTCGGCGTCGACGACGGCTGGGCCGGGGCTGACTCCGGGCCTGACTACGGGCCTGGGGGCGAGGCCGAGCCGGCACCGCTCCGGACCACGGTCGAGGTCGACGCCAGCCGCACGGTGATCGCCAAGAACGCCTCGCCGGATGTGCCCTTCGAGCGCTCGATCAACCCCTACCGCGGCTGCGAGCACGGCTGCGTCTACTGCTTCGCCCGGCCGGGCCACGCCTACCTCGGCCTCTCGCCCGGGCTCGACTTCGAGACCCGGCTGTTCGCCAAGCCGCGCGCCGCCGAGCGTCTCGTGGCGGAGCTGGCCAAACCGTCGTACCGGCCCAAGGTCATCGCGCTGGGCACCAACACCGACCCCTATCAGCCGATCGAGCGGAACTTTGAGATCACCCGCTCGATCCTGGAGGTGCTGTGGCGGGCGCGCCATCCGGTCGCCATCGTCACCAAGTCGAACCTGGTGCTGCGCGACCTCGACATCCTGGCGCCCATGGCCGCGGCCAAGCTGGCCCGGGTTTCGGTCTCGGTCACCACCCTCGAACCGACCCTCGCGCGCAAGCTGGAGCCGCGCGCGCCGCGGCCGAACCTGCGCCTCGAGACCATCCGCGGCCTGGCGGATGCGGGGGTGCCCACGACCGTGCTCGCCGCGCCCATGATCCCGGCGCTCAACGACGACGAGCTCGAGGCCATCCTCGAGGCGGCGGCCGCGGCCGGGGCTGGGAGCGCCGGCTACATCCTCTTGCGCCTGCCGCTCGAGATCAAAGCGCTGTTCATCGAGTGGCTGGAGGCGCACTTTCCCGAGCGCAAGAACCGGGTGCTCGGCCTGTTGCGCGAGATGCGCGGCGGCAGGCTCTACGACCCGGCCTGGGGCACGCGCATGACCGGCAAGGGCGTCTACGCCGACCTGCTGGCGCGCCGCTTCGAGCTCGCCAGCAAACGCCTGGGACTGAACCGGGCCGACTGGGACCTGGACACGACCCAGTTCGTCCGCCCCACGCCCGGCGGCGAGCAGTTCGCGCTGTTTTGATATTTACGGGAGGCCCTACGATGTGATGAACGACGCAATAGGATCTTGCAGGAGCCGGGGCTTCAGCGACTGCGTTGGCGAAAGGCGGCGACGAACCGCCACCTCAGCAATCACTTCTTGCTCAATCGAGGCCAAGCTTCGTGTTATTGTGTTTGCCTCACACTAGATATCACGTTGCTGGGCGCACTGGCGAAACCAAAAAAGCCTAACGGGGGAGAATTCAACAGTGTTAGCGCAACAACAACGAGCCACTGACCTCGTGCAGAGAGGCGGTACCAGCGCTCAGCAGAATGCCTACGAAGTTATGAACGTTGGCAAGGGTATAGCGCGCGCTTTGGCCGAAACGCTGCCTAGTGAAACGGATCGAATCCGCTTCGCTCGGACCTTTTGTTATGAGATTCTCTCAACCTATTGGCACTGCCTCCAAAGGAAGTATTCCAAATCTTGGTCATTGCCGCGACCCTTCGATTCGGCACCTGATGCGGACCTATCCGATGCCGCCCGCGTCTTCGCCCGGCGGATGGGTGAAGCGGCAACGAGTTTTGAACTCAACCATGCCAGCTACCTCGTCGGCATCACGTATACCTCCATGCTGCCCGCAGCCTTCCGCAGCAAGCACGGAGTTTATTACACACCTCCGGCATTGACAGGCCAGTTGCTCATCATGGCGACAGAAGCGGGCGTCGACTGGGAAAGTTGTCGCGTACTCGACCCTGCTTGCGGCGGCGGTGCTTTCCTAACACCCCTCGCGCAACGCATCGTGTCCGAATTGGGCGATCGCGAACCTGCTGCGGTTCTTGAAATCCTCTCTTCGCGCCTATGGGGTTTTGAGAAAGACCCGTTTGGGGCTTGGATGTCTCAAGTCTTCCTTGAAATGGCGGTGCTTGATATTTGCCATGCGGCTCGCCGCCGCCTGCCACGGCTAATCGAAGTCTGCGACAGCCTTGAACAGCAGCCCGGTCGGGACGGTTTTGACCTTGTTATTGGGAATCCGCCGTATGGCCGCGTCAGCCTCACACCGAAGCAACGAGCGGTTTATAAGCGCGGTTTATTTGGCCATGCCAACCTATATGGCCTATTTACCGATCTCGCCCTGCGCCTCACTCGACCCGGCGGGGTTATCGCATACGTAACGCCGACGAGTTTTCTCGCTGGGGAATACTTCAAAGCATTGCGAGGGCTCCTTGGCAGAGAAGCGCCGCCTCTCAGCATCGCTTTTGTCAGCGAGCGCAAGGGTGTGTTCGAGGGCGTTCTTCAAGAGACTCTACTGGCCGCGTATCGGCGAGGAGTTGACTCCACTACCGGAGTTGTTCGATTCATTTCCGCCCAGGACAATGACACAGTGTCCATTACCACCACAGGATTTTTTAATCTGCCTGACGACCCGACCAGACCTTGGCTTCTTCCCCGCCACCCTGGACAAGCTGCACTCGTCGAACGTTTGCGCCAAATGCCTCACCGGCTTAGGGACTATGGGTATACGGTTAGCACCGGGCCACTGGTTTGGAATCGCCACAAACAGCAATTAAGAGACCAGTCAGGGGAGGGTTGCTATCCTCTCATCTGGGGAGAAGCTATTACACCATCTGGCGAGTTCGTGTTTCGCGCCCGCAAAAGGAACCACAAACCCTATTTCCAGACGCGAAGTGGCGATGATTGGCTCGTTACCCGTGAACCATGCGTACTCTTGCAGCGCACCACCGCCAAAGAACAGCGGCGCCGCCTAATAGCTGCCGAACTTCCAGCTTCGCTCATTAAGCAGCACGGCGCTGTCGTTATCGAGAATCATCTCAATATGATACGCCGCAGCAACGGCGAAACACCCACGGTGTCTGCTGGCGTCGTTTCGGCACTTCTCAACAGTGAGATTCTTGACCAAGCCTTTCGATGCATAAATGGTAGCGTGGCCGTTTCGGCTTTCGAGTTAGAAGCCTTGCCATTGCCGCCTCCAGAAGATATCCGCCAAATTCAAGCTCTGGTTACCCATAGCGCTAAGAAATCAGAGATCGACCACGCAATTGAACGTCTTTATCTGGGAGAAGAGCGTTAATGCTCTTACCTCCGCTCCTCTCGGTTGAACGAATCCAAGAGCGATTATTTTTGATTTTCCCCGAGGGCACAACCAGCAGAAATTATTGCACTCGGGAAATCGCGGCGAAGACCGTTTTTGTGATGCTCTATATCGGCGCCATCCATGGCACCAACGTATGGATGCGACCCAATCAAGTGACGCGTATGACCGATACGCAGGCCAGCCAACATGATGAAAATGCGCGGCTTTCGTGGGCACGTGATTCTATGCGCCCACATAGAGGCGAAAATCGCGGCCGATGGTATGCGGTAGACACTCGTGAGCCGATCCGAGACGAAACCCTGCGCGATGGTCTCATCCCAGTAGGAGCCGTCAAGGAACGCGGGGGGCTTGCCACGACCTCTTCGAAGCCGCGCTACGCTTTAACACCTGGCTTCTCGTCCCTATTCGACCCCGCTCTCGAAGGGCAGATCTTAGAAACGGCTATCAAGGAATGGCGACAAGCAAACCTGTCGGCGGGTGCGCTGGCTCGTATCGCGATCGAGCGACGAGGCGCCGTTGCCGCCAAAACCGGAGTACCAGTCACCTTTCCCAGTGGTGAAACACGCCGTATGGCAGCCGGCCCGAGTTCAGTTATTTCCAAAGCCGTTATCGAGGAGTTCGCGCCTCGGTTTCTTACTCGACCCGGCGTTGTTTGGCTTAGCGAAAGTGGTAACAAAGTGGTTGCCCGAGACGATGGTCTGGCCAAGGCAATTGGTCTCACGATCCAACCCGACCGCAACCTTCCCGACCTTATCCTGGTTGACCTCGGCCCCGATGTGCCCCTCATCGTCTTCGTCGAAGTGGTCGCCACCGACGGAGCAATTACCGTGATGCGAAAAGAGGCCTTGCTGGCAATCGCCATCGATGCAGGGTTCCGTCCAAACCATGTCGCGTTTTTGACTGCCTACAGCAATCGCGATCATCCCGCTTTCAAAAAAACCGTCAGTTCCCTCGCGTGGCAATCTTTCGTGTGGTTTGTTTCCGAACCGGACCACATCATCATGTTGCGTGAAGGCCTTGACGGCCACTCGGTTCGGCTTTCCAGCCTGATGGAGACTGAATAGCTCTACGGCAATCACTTGCCGGTCGTTATGCCGGCCAAGGCGCCGACGGCACAAAGCGAGATATTGATTTGCCCACCCCAAGAGGCCGGCGCGGCTGCAAAATTACAGGAAGCCTTGTTGCCGCGAATCCGCATCACGCGCTAAGGCTTGGGTTACCCCTCTTTAGCTAGGGTCGGGCCATGCACGAAGCCGCGAGCGACTTGACCGGTCTTGCCATCATCGCCCTGGCGGCCTTGGCCTGCGGCATGGTCATGCAGCGCCTGCGCCAGCCGCCGGTCATCGGCTACATCCTGGCCGGCGCGATCCTGGGCCCGGCCGGCCTGGGCCTGGCCGAGAACCGGGACTTCATCCAGCTCCTGGCCGAGCTCGGCGTGCTCATGCTCTTGTTCCTGATCGGCATGGAGCTATCGTTGCGCGCGGTGCGCGAGGTCTGGAAGCTGGCGTTCGCGGTGACCGCGCTGCAGATCGCGGTCGGGCTCGCCGCCATGGCCGGCCTGGGGGCGCTGCTCGACTGGCCGCTGCCGCTCACCGTGCTCCTCGGCTTCGTGGTCGCGCTCTCCTCGACCGCGGTCGCCATCAAGATGCTCGAGGAGATCGGCGAGTTGCGCAGCCGCGTCGGCCAGATTACCGTGGCCATCCTGGTGACGCAGGATCTCGCCGTCGTGCCCATGATGCTGATCGTCGGCGCGTTCCGCGACGGCGGCCGGTTCGGCTTCGAGGCGCTATTCAAGGTCGCGCTTTCGGTCGGCTTCCTGGCGCTTCTGATCTTTTACCTGCTGCGCCGCGAGCGCCTGCGCCTGCCGTTTGCCCGGATGGTCGGCAAGAACCAGGACCTGATCCCGCTGGCCGGCCTGGCTTTTTGCTTCGGCGCCGCCGCGCTCTCGGGCCTGCTCGGCCTGTCGGCCGCCTACGGCGCCTTCCTGGCGGGCCTGGTCATCGGCAACTCGACCGCGCGCCGGGTCATGATCCACCATACCGCGCCGATTCAGTCGGTCCTGCTGATGGTCTTCTTCCTGTCCATCGGGCTCTTGCTCGACTTCAGCTACATCTGGGCCAACCTGGGCACCGTGGCGCTCATCGTGTTCTTCGTCGCGGTCCTCAAGACCGCGCTCAACATCGTCTTCATCTGGCTCCTGGACCGAGACTGGCGGCGCGCCTTCCTGTCCGGCGCGCTGCTCGCCCAGTTGGGCGAGTTCTCCTTCGTGCTCGCGGCGCTGGGCCTGGGCGCCGGCGTGATCTCGGACCAGGGGCACCGGCTCGTCGTCGCGGTCACCGTGCTGTCGCTGCTGATCAGCCCGTTCTGGCTCGAGACCGCGCGCCGCCTGCACCGCATGGCGCGGCTCGGCGTCACTTCGGGGCGCGAAATCCTGCGCTCGACCTACGGGCGCGAGGCCGTGGCCATCGCTCGCTCCACGGTGCGCGCCGAGCACCTCATGGTCGAGATGGCGCGCGCCGCGATCCGCTGGATGGGCGACATCATGCCGCGGCGCGGCCGCAACCGGCCGCCGCGGTAGCGCCGAGGAGACGGGGATGCCGGACTTCGCCCTGGAGCGCGAACTGGAGCGCGAACTGGAGCGCGAACCGGACGGCGCCGGCGGGGGGATCGTCATCGGCATCGACGAGGCCGGCCGCGGCCCCTGGGCGGGGCCGGTGGTGGCGGCGGCGGTCTGGCTCGACCCCGGGCGCTGCCCGCAAGTGCTGGTCGAGCGCCTCGACGACAGCAAGCGCCTGAGCGCCGCCCGGCGCGCCGAGCTGCACGAGACCCTTCTCGACTGCGCCGCCCGCGGCATCGCCGCGCTCGGCATCGGCTCGGCCCCGGTCGCCGAGATCGACGCGCTCAACATCCTCGAGGCCAGCCTGCGCGCCATGGCCCGCGCCGCCGCCGATCTGGAGCGCAACAGCGGCCGGGCGCCCGGGGCGGCGCTGGTCGACGGCAACAAGGCGCCCGCGCTCGCCTGCCCGGCCCGGACGGTGATCCGCGGCGATGCTGAGGCTGAGGCCAAGGTGACCCGCGACCGGCGCATGGAGGCGCTCGCGCGGGCGCATCCGGGCTACGGCTGGGAGCGCAACCGCGGCTACGGCACCGCCGAGCACCGCAGGGCGCTCGCGCGCCTCGGCCCCAGCGCCCAGCACCGGCGCTCGTTCCGCCCCGTGCGTGACCTTTTAGGATGCCTGCCTCCGTCTTGAGGCGTGGTTGAATGCGGTTTTCAGAAAAACACGATTTCAGACTGGAAATGTTGATTTTGTGATATCAGAATAGCCTGAACAAAACTGATGGCTGTATCACAAGGAGGTATTGGCGATGCCGGAGAGAGTGCGGGAGGGCGATTTAGTCGTTCCAGCCTTACGGGTGATGTCTGAGCGCCCCAACGGTTTCATCACAACCGCTGATCTGATCGCAGAACTCGAGCATATTTTTCAGCCAAGCGGTAAGGATGCGGAGATCATCCCTGGTCGCTCTGACACATTCTTTTCGCAAAAGGTCCGCAACCTTATTTCGCATCGAAATAACCAAAACAGTTTCATTTCTAACGGCTATGCAGACTATGATGATGTGCGAGAGGGACTGACGATCACCGATAACGGACGCGGCCTGCTGCAGCAGCTACATGGCTAGGCGTAACGCGCTTTGTATCCCGGCTTGAACCATGCCAGTTCGGTATTGCCAATATGGTTTTTGTCCCAAACAAGCCATGCGTACGCAGTTGTCCCGCTGCCGGCCCGTTTGGCCCCCTTCGGGTAGAAAGTGATCCTTTCACTAAATACCCAGACCCGGCTCGGGGGGTGAACGTGGAAGATGGTCTGGGCTCGTTTAGCTCCTTCCAGGAACGCAAGGCGTAGCAACAATGCAAACTTGCTTTGCGCGCTTTCTATTCCGCTCGCCACAAAGCCCTGTGCGCTATGGAATGGTGGGTTCGTAATAATGTTTGGGAACTGGCGGTCGGTAGTCAGAAAATCATGCCCAATTTCGCCATAACCCCGATCATATAAATCGGAGTTTATGACCCGGTTTCCAGTTTCTTCCAGAACGACTGACATCTCGCCGTCGCCACAAGCACATTCCCAAATGTCGCCACGAAATGGCTCGTTCTCAATTAGGGCGTAGGTCGCCCAGCGGGGCGTTGGGTAGAAATCTGGACCGCCAAGATCGGCGAAACGCTTCGTCGTTGGCTTATAACCGCCGTTAAGATTGTACGTCGCGTCCATTGTTGTCCCCCGTCAGACCCCGTATGCAGCCGTCAAGCTAGCAGAGTGTCGACGAATAAGAAGCGCTCTGTGAATCTTATATAGATCAATAGGTTAAGAAAATGCGAGGCGCTGGTCGATGGCAACAGGCCACCCAGCCTGCTCGGCCCAGCCGAGGCGATGGTCCGCAGTGACCGGCGCAGCCTCTCCATCGCCGCCGCCTCGGTCTTGGCCAAGGTGACCGTGACCGGCACATGGCGGCTCAAACGAAGGCTATCTCGGCTACGACTGGGAGTGCAACCGGGGCTACGGCACCGCCGAGCACCACGCCGCGCGCGCGCGTCTGGGCGTCACCCCCGAGCACCGGCGTTCATTTCGCTCGATCCGTGAGGCGCTTTCGTTAACTCCTTGAGTCTTAAATAAATCAGGCTTGACGTGGAGTCCTCGGTGAATCAGGATAGCCCGGTCGCTGCGGGTTCCACGGAGGTGGAACCCGCTTTGACTCGCAGCACACGAACGAGGTCGCGGGGGCCCCGGGGTGGAAGTCAACGTCGTCAAGGTCGGCGATTGCATCGAGCTCATGGCGCGCATGCCGGAAGGCAGCGTCGACATGATCTTCGCCGACCCGCCCTACAACCTGCAGCTCGCCCACGAGCTGCTGCGCCCCAATCACACCCGCGTCGAAGGGGTCGACGACGACTGGGACAAGTTCGACGGTTTCGCCGCCTACGACGACTTCACGCGGGCCTGGCTGGGCGCGGCGCGGCGCGTCCTGCGCGCGGACGGCTCGCTCTGGGTGATCGGCACCTACCACAACATCTACCGCGTCGGCACCATCCTCCAGGACCTGGAGTACTGGATCCTCAACGACGTGGTCTGGCGCAAGTCGAACCCGATGCCGAACTTCCGCGGCCGGCGCTTCACCAACGCCCACGAGATCCTGATCTGGGCGGCCCACGGCAAGGACGCGCGCTACACCTTCAACTACGCCGCCATGAAGGCGCTCAACGACGACCTGCAGATGCGCAGCGACTGGCTGATCCCGATCTGCGCCGGCGCCGAGCGCCTCAAGGACGCCGACGGCCGCAAGGCCCATCCGACCCAGAAGCCCGAGGCGCTCCTGCACCGCGTCATCTTGGCCGCGACCAAGCCCGGCCAGGTGATTCTCGATCCCTTCCTGGGCAGCGGCACCACGGCCGCGGTCGCCAAGCGCCTGGGGCGGCGCTACATCGGCTTGGAACGCGAGCCGCGCTATGCCGAGATGGCGCGGCGGCGCATCGCCCGCACGCGCGCCGTCGAGGACCTGGATCTCGTCGATACGCCGTCCAAGCGCGAGCAGCCGCGCATCCCCTTCGGCTGGCTGGTCGAGCGCGGGCTCTTGGAGCCGGGCACCGTGCTCCATAGCCCGAACCGGCGCTGGAGCGCGCGCGTGCGCGCCGACGGCACGCTGATCAGCGCCGACTTCAAGGGCTCGATCCACCAGGTCGGCGCCCACGTCCAGGGCGCGCCGGCGTGCAACGGCTGGCAGTTCTGGTGCCTGGACGTCGAGGGCAAGCTGGTGTCCATCGACTTGCTGCGCGAGAAGCTGCGTTCGGAGTTGAACTGAGGGGACCGGGCTAGCCCGCCTGGCGGCGCTCGCCGGCGCCGGGGGCGGCGTCGTGGCAGAACGCGAAGGCGCGCTTGCCGCGTTTCTTGACCTCGGCCATGGTGAGCTCGGCGTTCTTGGCGAGCTCGGCCGCGCTCACGGCGTCCGCGGGAAACAGCGCGATGCCGATGCTGGCGCCGAGCGAGATTTCGTCGTCGGCCAGGAACACCGGCCGGCACAGCGCCGCCAGGATGCGCTGCGCGGCCTCGCGCGCCCCCTTGGCGCCGTCGAGCACCGGCAGGATGACGCCGAAGCGGTCACCGCCCAGGCGCGCCACGGTGTCGCTCTCGCGCAGGCACTCCTTGACGCGCTTGGCCGCCGCCTTGAGCAGGAGGTCGCCGGCCTCGTGGCCGAAGGTCTCGTTGATCGCCTTGAAGTCGTCCAGGTCGATGGCCTGGACCGCGACCAGCCCGCCCTTGCGGCGCGTGATCGAGAGCGCGCTCTCCAGGCGGTCGAGGAACAGGGTGCGGTTCGCCAGCCCGGTCAACTCGTCGTGGTAGGCCAGGTACGAGAGGCGCTGCTCGCGCTCGTTGCGTTCCGTCAGGTCCGAGAACACCGCGACGAAGTGCGTGATCCCGCCACCCGCCGAGCGGAGCGCCTCGACGCTCAGGAACTCCGGGTAGACCTCGCCGCTCTTGCGCCGGTTCCACAGCTCGCCCTGCCAGCGCCCGCGGGTCAGCAGCGCGTTCCACATGGCCTCGAAGAAGTCGGCGTCCTGGCGCCCGGACGCGAGCATGCGCGGCGACTGGCCGATAACCTCATGGGCGGTCCAGCCGGTGACCCTGGAAAAGGCCCGGTTGACCGAGACGATGGTGCCCTCCGCGTCGGTGATCATGACCGCGCACGACATGGCGTCGTAGGCTTGGGTTAGCAGGCTTGCGTCGTGCGTCATGACCGGGGTCCACCTCGGTTCGCCTGGCCGGCGGCGCGCGGGACAGGCCGGGCCGCGCCCACGGTCCCCCACGACCCCCCATGGTCCAGGGCCTGCGACTATTTCGGATTGGGGTGAAAATCGTCTTAACGACGCCGGCGGTACGGTCCCGGCCGCCGAGTGAGGTCGAAATTCTACCTAAGATAACAATTGCTTAACGGGATTTCACCGTGACCCGTCGGACGCCGCCGTCGCCTCGACGGCGTGGCGGGCGACCTTGCGCATCACCGTGGGCAGCGCCGCCGCACCCAGGTCCCCGGGCAGAATCCAGCGGCCCGCGGCCTCGCCGTCGGCGCCATCCCTGTCCGCGCCATCCCCTTCCGCGCCATCCCCGTCCACGCCATCTAGGGTCGCCGTC
>JACZWN010000104.1 GCA_022572105.1 Pseudomonadota bacterium
GCGCTCGGGCGGCGCCTCGGCGGCGCCGGCGCGCCAGAATTCGCCGCGCGCGTGGCCGCTGGCGTCGATCGCGCGCAGGACCGCCACGTGGAATCCGCGGTCGAGCCAGCGCGCCGGACTTTGCGCGTAAGCGGGGTAAACGGCCAGGCGCTCGGTGAGCACGCCGCCCGCGGCCTCGGTCGCGCGGGCAAGCGCGTCGAGGTGCGGCCAGGGCGCCTCCGGGTTGACGTGGTCGGGGGTTACCGGCGAGACCCCGCCCCAGTCATTGATCCCGGCGTCGATCAACGGCGCGAGCGCGCCCGGGCTCAGGTTGGGCGGCGCCTGGATGCTCATCTCCGGCCCGAGGACGAGGCGCGCCACCGCGATGGTCCAGAGGTGCTCATCGAGCGAGGGCTCCGGCGCCGCGGCCATGCGCGTGCCCGGCTTGGCGCGGAAGTTCTGGATGATGACCTCTTGCAGGTGACCGTATCGCGCGTGCAGGCCGCGCAGCGCCAGCAGCGCCTCGATGCGCTCGGTCCGGGTCTCGCCGATGCCGATCAGGATACCCGAGGTCATGGGCACCGCCGCCTCGCCGGCCAGGCGTAGGGTCTCCAGGCGGACGGCCGGGTCCTTGTCGGGCGAGCCGTGGTGCGGCCCGCCCTTCTCGCCGAGGCGCGCGGCGGCGGACTCCAACATCAACCCTTGCGAGACCGAGACGGTCCGCAAGGCGGCGATATCGGACGCGGTCATGACCCCCGGGTTGACGTGGGGCAGCAACCCGGTCTCCTCGAACACCAGGCGCGCGGCCTCGGCCAGGTACGACAGCGTGGTCTCGTGGCCGAGCGCGGCGAGCGCCTCGCGCGCGGCGCGGTAGCGCGCCTCCGGCTTGTCGCCGAGCGTGAACAGCGCCTCCTTGCAGCCGGCCGCCGCACCGGCGCGGGCGATGTCGAGCACCTGCTCCAGCGTCAGGTAGGGCGCCGCGCCGCGCCGCGGGGCCTCGGCGAAGGTGCAGTAGTGGCAGACGTCGCGGCACAGCTTGGTGAGCGGGATGAACACCTTGCGCGAATAGGTGACGACCGGCCCGTGGCCGCGGTCGCGCAGCGCGCGCGCCTCCGCCATGAGCGCCTCGAGATCCCCGCGCTCGGCGAGCGCCAGGGCTTGGTCGCGGGCCAGGGCTTGGTCGTGGGATAGACGGCTCATCGTTCGCCTCCAACGGCGAGGGGGGTGGCCGACCGCGCCGCGCGCAGCGCGGCATGCGTCCAGGTGGCCCCGGGCGCTTCCATGAACGCGCGCAGGTCCTCGGGCGTGTCGATGTCGAGGCCCAGCCCGGGCAGGCGCAGGACCGTGGCGGGAATTCCGGCGTCCCGCGCCGCCGCCAGGTGGCGCGCGAAGCTGCCCGCGCCGAAGCTGGGCGCGACCGCGTCCGGGGGCGCGCAGGCGAGCGCGTTGGTGCCGACCCCGTGCCGGTCCGGAACCAGGGTGAGCCCCGGCGCCTCGGGCAGCGCGGCGAGGATTTGGGCGATCTCCTCGGGCGCCGCCAGCGGCAGGTCGGCGGGCATGACAAGCAAGCGCGCGCAGCCCTCCGCCGAAAGGACGTTCGCCGCTTGCGTGACCGCCGCGTTGAGGCTGGTGCCGGTTTCCGGGATGACGCGCAGGCCGCGCCTGCGGGCCAACTCCATGACATCCGCATCACGGCTGACCACCGCGGCGCGGTCGAGCCCCGCGGTCGCATCGAGCGCGTCGAGCACGTCGGCCAGCATGGCCAGGGACAGGCCGCGCCGCGCCGCCGGGTCGAGCGGGCCGGCCAGGCGCCGCTTGGCCCGCTCCAAGTCCTTGACCGGCACGACGGCCCAAGTTGCGGCCGAAATTGCGGTCCGGGTCATCCCGCGGCCTCCCGGGTCGGCGCGTCCCTTCGCCCGTCGAGCTCGGCGGCGAAGCCGAGCGCCGCCGCGGCGAGTGCGATCCGATCCTCCAGGCTGGTCATGACCGTCTCGGTAACGAGCGCCGGGACGGCGATCTCCGCCGCCTCGGCTCGGTCCGCGCGGTCCAGCACCAGGCCGTCGATCAGGCCCTCGTAGTGCGCCGCGATCGCCGCGTTGGTCACCGGCACGCCGAGCTCGGCCATGATCTTGGCGGTCGGGCCCTTGACCGCGCGCCCGCCGACCAAGGGCGAGACCGCGACCACCGGCGCCGGACAGGCGCCGAGTGCGATGCGCATGCCCGGCACGGCCAGGATCGGGTCGATGCTCAAGTAGGGGTTGGACGGGCAGATGACCACGGCGCCGAGCGCCGGATCGGCGAGCGCGCGCAGGATCTCCGGGTTGGGCCGCGCGGCCTCGGCGCCCGCGAAGGTGACGCCGGTCACCCGCGGTTCGCAACGCTCGCGCACGAAGTAGTGCTGGAACGGCAAGGGGCCGTCGGGCGTGTGCACCACGGTGCGCAGCGGGTCGCCGGTCATGGGCAGGATGCGGGCATCCAGCCCGAAGCGCCGGGCAAAGGCCGCGCAAACCTCCGACAGGCTTTCGCCCGCGCCCAGGCGGCGGGTGCGCTCCACGTGCAGCGCCAGGTCGCCGTCGCCCAATCGGAACCAGGTCTCGCCGCCCAAGGCCTCGAGCGCCGCCATGAAGGTCCAGGTCTCGTCCGCCCGGCCCCAGCCGGTGTCGGGGTTGTCGGTGCCGGAGAGCGTGTACAAGACCGTGTCGATGTCGGGCGAGATATGCAGGCCCAGGTGCTCGAAGTCGTCGCCGGTGTTGACCGCGACGCTGAGCGCGCCCGGCGCCAGGTGCCGGTACAGGCCGAGCGCCAGCTTGGCGCCGCCGATGCCGCCGCAGAGCGCGAGCACGGGACCCCTCAGCCGGTCTTCCGGGCTCATCGGAACAGGTCCTCGTCCTTGGGGCGCAGCAGCGCGCGCGCGTCGCTCGCCGGCTCGTGCCACGCCAGGCCGCGCAGCAGCACGGCGGGCAGGCCCTCGTCCGCCTGGCCCATCACGAGCGCGGCGGCGGCGGCGATATCATCGGCGAAGCCGGTCTGAGTCACGTCCAGGGTCCGTCCGAACAGGTCCTTGCGGCCGATCATATCACGAAGCGCGGGCAAACCCGCCGCCCCTAATGCGATCCCGGTGACGCCGTTGCGCCAGGCGCGCCCCAAGCTGTCGCTCACGATCACCGCGAGCTCGATCTTGAAATGCGCGTCGAGGCGCGCCTTGAGCGCGGCGGCCGAGGCGTCCGGGTTCTCGGGCAGCAACAGAACGCGCTCCGCGCCCGGCTCGGGTCTCACGTTGGAGCGGTCGATGCCGGCGTTCGCCAGCACGAAACCGAGCCTGTGCGCGACCACCAGAACCCCCGGCTTGTGCGCCACCACCGCCTCGGATTCGGACAGGATGACCTCGACCAGGCGCGGGTCCTTGTCCACCGCCCGGGCCAGATCGCGCGCGCGGTCGGAGGGGGTCACCGCGCCCAGGTCGCGGTATCGGCTCTCCGCCTTGGAGACGACCTTCTGGGCCACCACCAGGACGTCGCGGGCGGCGGGCGCGATGCCGGCGCGCGCCAGCCCGTCGATCAGGATCGCGGCCAGATCGTCGCCCGGCTCGACCAGGGGCAGGTCGGGGATCGCGGTCAGGGTAAGCGCGGGCGCGGGCATGGGTCCCGCTCCTTCAGTCATCTTCGACGGGGGCAGTCGTCTTCGACGGGCGGATCCGAATCCAGTCCGGTGATCCGAATGCCCGCCCCATCCACCTTATAGCGCTTGTTGATGCCGATCAGCACCGAGGTCAGGGCCTCGGCCGCCGCCGAGTTCGCCAGCGGCCCGCCGTGCAGGCCGCGCAGGCCGAGCGCCTCGATGAGAACGATGACCATCTCGCGGGTCACCGCCTGATCCCCGCAGACCAGCACGTCGCAATCGATCTCGGCGCCGGTCGCGAGCTTGTGCGCCGCCACGTTGTGCAAGGCGGAAACGACCCGAACCGTTTCGCCCAGGAAGTCCTGCGCCGCCTGGGCCGCCGAGCCTTCGGGCGGCAACTGGGCGCGCGCGACCTTGGGCGGCTTGAGCGGCACCGTCGTATCGACCACGATCTTGCCGGCAACGGACGCCTTGATGTCCGCAAGGGTGGCTTGGTGCGCACCGTAGGGCACGGTGACCACGACGATGTTGCCGGCCGCCGCCGCGGCCGCGTTGTCCAGGCCGCGCAGCGATCCGGCCACGCCTTCGGCTTCGAGCGCGCGCACCGCGGCCGCCGCCTTCTCGGCCGAGCGCGAGCCGATCACGATCGGGTAGCCCTTGGCCGCCCAGCGCCTGGCCAAGCCGCCGCCAAGCGCGCCGGTGCCGCCGACGATCGCGAGCGTGGGAAGGGAATCGGCCATGGGCTCGCTCAGCCGGAGCCGACCGCGCCGTAGCCGCCGCCGCCCGGGGTCTCGATCACGAAGACGTCGCCCGGGTTCATCTCGGTCATGTCGGTGCCCGAGAGTTCGTCCACGGTGCCGTCGGCGCGCTCGACGTAGTTGCGCCCGGTCTTGCCCGGCTCGCCGCCGGCCATGCCGTAGGGCGGCACCCGGCGGTGGCCGGAGACGATGGCCGCGGTCATGGCCTCGCGGAAGCGCACCCGGCGGATGATGCCGTCGCCGCCGCGGTGCCGTCCCGCGCCGCCCGAGCCGTGGCGGATCGAGAACGATTCGAGCACCACCGGGAAGCGCCATTCCAGGATTTCCGGATCGGTCGCCAGGGTGTTGGTCATGTGGGTATGCACCGCGTCGGTGCCGTCGTAATCGGGCCCGGCGCCGTGGCCGCCGCAGATGGTCTCGTAGTTCTGGTAGCCGGCGTCATTGCCGAAGGTGAAGTTGTTCATGGTGCCCTGGCAGGCGCCCATGAGGCCGAGCGCGCCCAAGAGCGTGTCGGTGATCGCCTGGGAGGTCTCGACGTTGCCGGCGACGACGGCGGCCGGATACTTGGGGTTCAGCATCGAGTCCTCGGGGACGACGATCTTGAGCGGCTTGAGGCAGCCGCCGTTCAACGGGATGTCGTCGTCGACCATGAGCCGGAACACGTAGAGCACCGCGGCCATGCAGACCGCCGAGGGCGCGTTGAAGTTGCTGTCCTGCTGGGGCGCGGTGCCGGTGAAGTCGATGACCGCCTCGCGCGCCTCCCGGTCGACCTTGATGGAGACGCAGATCTTGGCGCCCGAATCCATCTCGTAGCTGAACTGGCCGTCCTTGAGCACGCCGAGCACCCGGCGCACCGACTCCTCGGCGTTGTTCTGCACGTGGATCATATAGGCCCGCACCACGTCGAGGCCGAAGTGCTCGACCATCTTGTGCAGCTCCTGCACGCCCTTCTCGTTGGCCGCGATCTGGGCCTTGAGGTCGGCCAGGTTGTGGTAAAAGTTGCGCGTCGGATAGGGCGCCGTGGTGAACAGCTCCTCGATTTCCTTCTCCATGAGCCGGCCGCCGGAGACCAGCTGGAAGTCGTCGATCAGCACGCCTTCCTCGTCGATGTGCTTGCTGGTCGGCGGCACCGAGCCCGGCGTGATGCCGCCGATTTCGGCGTGGTGCCCGCGCGAGGCGACGTAGAAGAGAATGCTTTCGCCGGCCGCGTCGAAGACCGGCGTGATCACGGTCACGTCGGGCAGGTGGGTGCCGCCGTTGTACGGCGTGTTCAGCATGAACACATCGCCCGGCACGATCGTGCCCTGGCGCTGCCGGGCCACGGTCTTGACGCTCTCGCTCATGGAGCCGAGGTGCACCGGGATGTGTGGTGCGTTCGCCACCAGGTCGCCTTCGGCGTTGAAGATGGCGCAGGAAAAGTCGAGCCGCTCCTTGATGTTGACCGAGTAGGAGGTGTTCTGCAGCACCACGCCGGTCTGCTCGGCGATCGACATGAACAGGTTGTTGAACACCTCGAGCATGACCGGGTCGGCCTCGGTGCCGACCTCGGCCTGACCCGGGCGCGGCTCGATGCGGGTCAAGATCAGGTGGTTGCGCGGCGTGACCTCGGCGGCCCAGCCGGGCTCGACCACGGTGGTGGCGATGGCCTCGATGATGACCGCCGGCCCCATGACCCGGCTGCCGGGGCCTAGGCGCTCGCGGTCGTAGATCCCGGTCGCCCGGGGCGCGCCGGCCATGAAGGTCTCGACCTCGGCCAGCGCTTCCGGCGCGCCCTCGGCGGTCGCGAGTTCGAGCTCGGGGTCGACGACCTCGGCGGCGCCACCGATCACCTCGACGATGACCGCCTCGATGATGTGGCGCTTCTCTGGCGCGATGAAGCCGTACTGCTGGTGATGCACGGCCTCGAAGGCGGCGACCATGGCGGCGCGCTCGGCGAAGTCCACGATGAGCGGCGAATCCGTGCCCTCGTAGCGCATGTGCGCCTGGCGCACCACGCGGATGCGTTCTGGTTCCGCGCCCTGGCGCAGGATTTCGGTGTGGCCGTCGGCCTCGAGCTCGTCCAGGATGGCGCCCACTTCGCCGACCAGATCGTCGGTCAGGATCGCCTCGACCGCGCGCTCGCGCATGACCCTGAGGTCCGCCAGGCCCATGCCGTAGGCCGAGAGCACGCCGGCGAAGGGATGGATGAACACGCGCGTGATGCCGAGCGCGTCGGCGACCAGACAGGCGTGCTGGCCGCCGGCGCCGCCGAAGCAGTTGAGCGTGTATTTGGTCACGTCGTGGCCGCGCTGGATCGAGATCTGCTTGATCGCGTTGGCCATGTTGTCGACCGCGATCTTGAGGAAGCCGTCGGCGACCTGCTCGGGCGTGCGCGTATCGCCGGTCTCGGCCTCGATTCGGGCGGCGAGGGCCGCGAACTTCTCGCGCACCACGTCCCCGTCGAGCGGCAGGTCGCCGCCCGGCCCGAAGATTTTGGGGAAAAAGCGGGCCTGGATCTTGCCGACCATCAGGTTGGCGTCGGTTACCGCGAGCGGCCCGCCGCGCCGGTAGCAGGCCGGGCCGGGATCGGCGCCCGCCGATTCCGGGCCGACCCGATAGCGCGCCCCGTCGAAGTGCAGGATCGAGCCGCCGCCGGCGGCGACCGTGTGGATGCGCATCATCGGCGCGCGCATGCGTACCCCGGCGACGAGCGTCTCGAACGAGCGCTCGAACTCGCCGTTGTAGTGGGCGACGTCGGTCGAGGTGCCGCCCATGTCGAAGCTGATGATCTGGTGGTAGCCGGCCAAGCCGGCGGTGCGCACGGCGCCGACCACGCCGCCGGCCGGACCGGACAGGATGCTGTCCTTGCCGTGGAAGTAGCGGGCGTCGGCGAGACCGCCGTTGGACTGCATGAACATGAGCCGGGCGCCGCCCAGGTGCTGGGTGATGCGGTCGACGTAGCGGCGCAGGATCGGTGAGACGTAGGCGTCCACCACCGTGGTGTCGCCGCGCCCGACCAGCTTCATCAGCGGGCTCACCTGGTACGACACCGAGACCCGCGTGAAGCCGATGTCGCGGGCGACCTCGGCGACCGCCTCCTCGTGGTCGTGATAACGGTAGCCGTGGACGAACACGATGGCGACCGAGCGGATGCCGTCGTCGTAGGCCTCTTGCAGGTCCTCGCGCGCGCCCTCGAGGTCGAGCGGCGTCAGCACCTCGCCCCCGGCCGAGGTGCGCTCCTCGACCTCGACCACCCGCTCGTAGAGGAGATCGGGCAGCACGATGCGGCGCGCGAAGAGGTGCGGTCGGTTCTGATAGCCGATGCGTAGCGCATCGCGGAAGCCCTTGGTGATGAGCAGCAGGGTGCGGTCGCCCTTGCGCTCCAGGAGCGCGTTGGTGGCCACCGTGGTGCCCATCTTGACCGCGTCGATGGCCTCGGTCGGCAGGTCCGCCTCGGCGTCCAGGCCGAGCAGGTCGCGGATGCCCTGGAGCGCCGCGTCCTGGTAGCGCTCCGGGTTCTCCGACAGAAGCTTGTGGGTAACGAGCGTGCCGTCGGGCTTGCACGCCACGATGTCGGTAAAGGTGCCGCCGCGGTCGATCCAGAACTGCCAGCGGCCGTGGGCGGAAGCGGTCTCGTTCACCTTGGGCTCCCCATGAGTTTAGACGGCGCGCCTTGTTCCTGCGCGCTCGGGGCTGCATTTGACGGCCCGTATGGTACTAAGGTTATAATGACCATACTATAGGCCGGCTGACCAAGGCAATTGCCTTGCGCGCCCTGTCCCCGGGTCGTGACCGTGCCGGTACGATAACCATGGGCCGCGGCCGGAACCGCCGGAACTGAATACAGCGCCCGACTCCGATGTTATACTGTGGAACGTACCATCGATAGGAACACTAGATGACAGGTCAACTCGCACGCACCTACGAGCGCAGCCGCGTTCCGCTCTATCTCCAGGTCGCCTCGGCGCTCCGGCGCCGCATCGAAGAGGGACAGTGGCGGGCCGGCCAGAAGATCTCGACGCTCGAGGAGCTGGAATCGGAGTACCAGGTCGCCCGCGTCACCGTGCGCCAAGCCATCGACCTTTTGCAGCAAGAGGGCCTGGTCCGGCGCCGGCAGGGCAAGGGCACCTTCGTCACCCGCGCCGTCAAGGACAAGCGCTGGTTGCAGCTGGAGACCACCTGGTCGTCGCTGATCGCGACCATCGAGGACAACGTGCCGCGCCTGCTGCCGGTCAAGATGGCGCCGCCGCCGCCGCGCCTCGAGCCGGACGAGGGCGCGCCGGCTGCGGCCTACGAGTACATCCGCAGTATCCAGTCGCGCAACGGCGAGCCCTACGCGCTGGTCGGCGTGCACCTGGCCAAGGCCGTCTACGACCTGGCGCCCGAGGCGTTCCGGAGCCGCGCCGCGCTGCCGGTCCTCTCGACGCTGCCCGGGGTCGAGATCGCGCGCGCCCACCAGACCCTGGTCATCGGTTCCGCCGACATGGAGACCGCGGACTACCTGAAACTGGCGCTCAACGCGCCGACCGCGGAGGCGCACTGTGTGGTCACCGATACGGCCGGCGTGGCGATCTACGTCGGCGATATCATCTATCGCGGCGACTGCGTGAAGCTCAACATCGACCTCCTGACCAACGGCGACGGCTAGGCGCCGCCGTGCCGGGCGGGGGCTCTCGCGGGGGACCGGAATGAGCGAGACGGGCGTCGGCGCCCGCGTGCCGCGCAAGGAGGACGACCGCTTCCTGCGCGGCCGCGGCCAGTATGTCGCCGATATCAAGCTGGCGGGCATGAAGGACGTGGCGTTCCTGCGCAGCCCGCTCGCCCACGCCCGCATCCGCGCCGTGCAGGTCCCCGAAAAGTGGCGCGGCGCGGTGTTCACCGCCGAGGATCTCACGGGCGTCAGGCCGATCCGGGCGGTCTCCGCGCTGCCCGGCTTCAAGCCCTCGGAGCAGCCGCCGCTGGCTACCGGCAAGGTCCGCCACGTGGGCGAGCTCGTCGCCATCTGCGTCGCCCGGACCCGTGCCGAGGCCGAGGACATCGCCGCCGAGGTCGAGGTCGATTTCGAGGAGCTGCCCGCGGTCGTCGACATGCTGGAAGCGCGCGCGCCCGGCGCGCCGCTGGTGCACGAGGACTGGGGCGACAACGTCTTCCTCGAGACCCTCGTGGACGGGGACGTGGACTCGGTCAAGGACCGCGCCGCGATCAAGGTCAGCCGCGAGATCCGCACCGCGCGCCAGTGCATGATGCCGATCGAGGGCCGCGGCGTGGTCGCCGCCTGGGACAGCCGGCGCGAGCAGCTCGTGGTCCACAGCGCGGCGCAGATGCCGCACGTCACCCGCACCGGACTGACCGAATGCCTGGGCCTCGACCACGGCCAGGTACGGGTGATCGCGCCCGATGTCGGCGGCGGCTTCGGCTACAAGGGGATCCTTCTGCCCGAGGAGGTCTGCCTGTCGTGGCTGACCATGCACCTGGGGCACCCGGTGCGCTGGATCGAGGACCGGCGCGAGCACCTGAGCGCCACGGCCAACTGCCGCGAGCACCACTACCTGATCACCGCCTACGCCGAGGCCGACGGCCGGCTGCTCGCCATCGACGCCGAGGCGACCGTCGATTCCGGCGCCTATTCCATCTACCCCTTCACGGCCGGCCTGGAGGCGGCCCAGATCGGCAGCATCCTGCCCGGGCCCTACGACTTCCCGGTCTACCGCTGCCGCACCTGGTCGGTGGCCAGCAACAAGCCGCCGATCATGCCCTACCGCGGGGTCGCGCGCACCGGGGTCTGCTTCGCCATGGAGCTGATGCTCGACGCGGTCGCGCGCGAAGCCGGCCTGGAGCCCCACGAGGTGCGCCTGAAGAACCTGGTCCCGCCCGAGGCCATGCCCTTCGACAACATCACCGGCAAGCACTTCGACAGCGGCGATTACCCCGAATGCCTGCGCCGCGCGGTCGCCGCGATCGACCTCGCGGCCGTGCGCGAACGCCAGGCGCGTGGCGCGCCCGACGGCCGGCTGGTCGGGGTCGGCTTCGCCGTCTACTGCGAGCAGGCGGCCCACGGCACCTCGGTCTACGCCGCCTGGGGCATCCCCATGGTGCCCGGCCACGAGCAGGCGAGCGCGCGCATCACCCCCGACGGCGGGCTCGAGCTCCGGGTCGGCGTGCACTCCCACGGCCAGGGGCTGGAGACCACGCTGGCCCAGGTCGCCCACGAGGTCCTCGGCATCGACATCGACAAGGTGAAGCTGGTTCTCGGCGACACCGAGTACACGCCCTATTCGACCGGGACCTGGGGCTCGCGCTGCATGGTCATGGCCGGGGGCGCGGTCGTTGCCGCGTGCCGGGAGCTGGCCGAGCGCCTGGCCAAGATCGGCGCGCACTTGCTCCAGGTGCCGGTCGCGGCGGTCACGGTCCAAGACGGCAAGGGCCAGGGCGCATCGGGCAGCGTCGGCATCGCCGAGCGCCAGACCGCGGCCTATCCGGCCCTGTCTCCCGGTGGCTGGAACCTGATCGGCCGGACCCCGGCGCCGCTGTTCGATCGCCAGCAGGATTTCTTCTATGACGTGCCGCGCGGCCGGCTGAAGCTGCGCCGCTTCGAGGACGGCCTCTTCGTGCTCCTTCGCGATGACGACGATGCCGTCGCCGTCGCCGAGGAGCAGGTCGCCCGGCAGCACGCGGACCTCCCCCAGCGACACGGGGGCGTTGTACTCGTCGGCGCGCACGCGGTCCTTGCCGGTGCGCATGTAGGTGCCGCGGGAGAAGATGGGGTAGCCGAGCTCGAGCGAGCGGTCGGAGTCGCGGCAGACGCCGTTGATGACGGTGCCGCCGAGCTTGTTGCGGCTGGCCATGATCGTGAGTATGTCGCCCCACACCGTGGCGTCCATGCGCCCGCCGTTGTCGATGACGACGATGCCGCCCTCGGGGATGTCGTCGATGTAGTCGCCGACGCTCTCGCCCTTGTGCCCGGCGGTCATGGGCTCGTTGCGGACCGTGAAGGCCCGCCCGCAGAGCTTGAAGCTGCGGTCGACGGGCTTGATGCCGAAGAAATACGCCGAGCCCAGGTTGCTGATCGCTCCGTCCTCTTTCTCAGGCGCACCGACCAGTACCGACGAGCCGCCAAGCGCCACTGAGGAACCGAACTTGTCGCCGCTCTGGGTGATGTAAACGGTGTGGTTGGTCATGGTGTCCGCCGGTGTTAGGGTCAGCCGGGTATGCTACACGCCCCAGACGGCAGGGGAGTGACCGCAAGGGGCGATATGTACGGCGAGCGCATCAACGGCATCTCCTTGGTCCTTTCGCACTGCGATGACCCGGCCAAGGAGCCGGAGTTCAACGAGTGGTCCGACGAGCCCCTGGGCGACATGGTCGCCACGGGGCTATTCCACCGCGCCACGCGCTACGAGCTCGCCACGCCCGGTACTGGCGAGCCCTACCTTGCGGTCTACGAGACCAACGAGCCGGTGCAGCGCATCACTGACGAGCTTGGCC
>JACZWN010000270.1 GCA_022572105.1 Pseudomonadota bacterium
CGGGTCTGATGCCGAGCGGCCTGTCGGCGCGGAGCAGTCCGAAGCCGGTGTCGTGGTCATACCCGACGACCGTCGCCGGGACGACCTCGCCGTCCGGGGTCAGGACCTCGGCCGCCTTCGCCTCCAGAATCAGATAGCCGATGGTCAGCACCAGGCCGTCGGCGCCGATGACGACGCCGCTGCCCTCGCGCTCGGTGCCAAGGGAGCCCGCGGTGCGGGCGTCGGCGCGGATTTCGGCGCGCACGCCCACCACCGCGCGCAGCACCTCGGCGATGGAGTCGGCGGCGGGCGGCTCGGCGGCGCGCACCATCCCCGCCGGGCTCAGCAGCAGCGTGGCCAGGCCGGCCACGGCCAGCGCATGCCGCGCCGTCGGCAACCGGGTGCACATGATGGTCATGGTGGTTCCCTCCGCCCGCCGGAATGCGGCGATTGGAACCAATGTAAATGGGCCGCCGGGAAAGGCCAGGAAAAAGGGCGCGTCGGCGCGTCGCCGCGCCCTGTCGTTCGGCGACGGTACGTCCGTTCTGCCAAGGACAGCGCCCGCCCGCGTGCTATATTCCGCCCATGTCCGATCCCTTCGAGCTCACCGGCCCGGCGCCCGGCGCGCCCGCGTCCCAGGACGCCGCCCAGGGCGCGGACGTGGCCCACCTGGAAGGCCTGAATGAGTCCCAGCGGGCCGCCGTCGAGGCCACGGAGGGACCGCTGCTGGTGCTCGCCGGCGCCGGCACCGGCAAGACCCGGGTGCTGGTCAGCCGCTTCGCCCACATCCTGGTCCGCGGCCTGGCCGGCCCCGGCGAGGTGCTGGCGGTGACGTTCACCAACCGGGCGGCGGGCGAGATGCGGGACCGGGTCGCCACCCTCCTGGCGCGGCCGGTGGAGGGCTGGTGGCTCGGCACCTTCCATGCCATGGCCGCGCGCATCCTGCGCGCGCACGCCGAGCGGGTCGGCGTGCGGCCCGATTTCACGATCCTGGACACCGACGACCAGCTGCGCCTGCTCAAGCAGGTGCTGGAGGCCGAGAAGGTCGACGACAAGAACTGGCCGGCGCGCAGGGTCCTGGGCGCGATCCAGCGCTGGAAGGACCGCGGGCTCGGCCCGGACAAGGTCTCGCCGGCCGAGGCCGGCGACGTCGCCGGCGGCCGGGCGGTCGCCGTCTACGCCGCCTACCAGGACCGCCTGCGCGTGCTCAACGCCGCCGACTTCGGCGATCTGATGCTGCACAACCTGACCCTGTTCCAGGACTTTCCCGAGGTGCTGGCCGAATACCACCGGCGCTTTCATTATATCTTGGTCGATGAGTACCAGGACATCAACGTGGCCCAGTACCTGTGGCTGCGCCTGATCGCCCAGGGCCATCGCAACCTGTGCTGCGTCGGCGACGACGACCAGTCGATCTACGGCTGGCGCGGCGCCGAGGTCGACAACATCCTGCGCTTCGAGAGCGATTTCCCCGGCGCCAAGGTGGTCCGGCTCGAGCGCAACTACCGCTCGACCGGGCACATCCTGGCCGCCGCCTCGGGACTGATCGCGCACAACGACGGCCGGCTCGGCAAGACGCTGTGGACCGAGGGCGATCCGGGCGCGAAGCTGCGCCTGCGGGGCTTGTGGGACAGCCCCAACGAGGCCCGCTTCGTCGGCGAGGAGATCGAGGCCCTGCAACGCCGCGGCCACCCGTTGTCGAAGATCGCCATCCTGCTGCGCACCGGCGCCCAGAGCCGCGAATTCGAGGAGCGCTTCATCGCCCTCGGCCTGCCGTACCGCATCGTCGGCGGCGCGCGCTTCTACGAGCGCCTGGAGATCCGCGACGCGCTCGCCTACCTGCGCGTGATCGACACGCCGAGCCACGATCTGGCCTTCGAGCGTATCGTCAACAAGCCCAAGCGCGGTTTGGGCGAGGTTACGCTGCGGCGCTTGCGCCAGAGCGCGCGCGCCGCCCGGGTGCCGCTTTACGAAGCCGCGCGGCGTCTGGTCGAGACCGACGAGCTCAGGTCCGCCGCGCGGCGTTCGCTGGCTGGCCTGCTGGCCGACTTCGAGCGCTGGCGCGCCATGCTCGAGCACCTGCCGCACCCGGAGCTGGCCGAGATCGTGCTCGACGAATCGGGCTACCGGGACATGTGGCTGGCCGAAAAATCGGCCGATGCGCCCGGCCGGCTCGAGAACCTCAAGGAACTAATCAACGCCACGGCCGATTTCGACACCCTCGCCGGCTTCCTCGAGCACGTCGCCCTGGTCATGGAGATCAACCAGGCCGAGGGCCAGGACCTGGTCAACGTCATGACCCTCCATTCGGCCAAGGGCCTGGAGTTCGACACCGTGTTCCTGGCCGGCTGGGAGGAGGGCCTGTTCCCCAACCAGCGGGCGCTCGACGAGCACGGCATGCGCGCGCTCGAGGAGGAGCGGCGCCTGGCCTACGTCGGCCTGACCCGGGCGCGCGAGCGGGTCGTGATCAGCTTCGCCGCCAACCGCCGGCTGCACGGTTCCTGGACCCCGGCGCTGCCGTCGCGCTTCCTCGGCGAGCTGCCCAAGGAACACGTCGAGGTGGAGAGCGACCCGGGGCTCTACGGCGCCACCGGCGCGAACCCGGGCTTCGACCGGGATGGCGGGAGTTTGGGCGACGAGAACGCGGGCGGCTTCTCGGAATTGGACGCGACCCATTGGAGCCCGGGCATGGCGCGCGCGCACCGGCGCCGGGCACGGGGCGATGCGCTGATCGAGGCCAAGGCGCGGGTCGCGGAGGGACCGCCGTCCGAGACGTTTGCCCCCGAAACGTTTACCCGGGGCATGCGCGTGTTCCACCGCAAGTTCGGCTACGGCACGGTGCTATCGGCCGACGGCGCCCGGCTCTACATCGACTTCGACAAGGCCGGCACAAAGAAGGTCGTCTCCGATTTCGTCGTGCCCGAGGAGCAGGCGGGCTAAGGCGATGTCCCGGAAGGCGGCGCCGGTCTGGCGCGTCGGCCTGGTGGCGCCCG
>JACZWN010000271.1 GCA_022572105.1 Pseudomonadota bacterium
GCCATGCTGCCCATGACGCCCGCGCCCGCCAAGACGCCTACGCCCGACTGCGGCCACCGCTCGTCGCTGGTCTGGACCGAGCGGCGCGCGCTGGTGCCGGCGCTGATGGCGCTCTCGGGTCCGGACTTCGCGCGCGAGCTGGAGCGCCGCTTCGGCGACGGCTTGGGGCGCTTGCGCGAAGTGGGCGGCCGTTGGACCTACCCGCTCTCGCTCATGCACGCCGAGCGTTACGTCGACCGGCGCCTGGCGCTGATCGGCGATGCGGCGCACGTGATTCACCCGATCGCCGGCCAGGGCCTGAATCTCGGCTTGCGCGACGTGGCGGCGCTGGCCGAGGTCCTGGTCGATGCCCGCCGGCTCGGCCTCGACCCGGGCGCGGCCGAGGTCCTGGCGCGCTACCAGCGCTGGCGGCGTTTCGACAACACCCTGCTCATGGTCGTGACCGACGGCCTCAATCGGCTGTTCTCCAACGATATCGCGCCGCTGCGCCTGGCGCGCGACCTCGGCCTGGCCGCGGTCGGCGCGGCGCCGCCCTTGAAACGCTTCTTCATGCGCCACGCCATGGGCCTGGTCGGCGACCTGCCGCGGCTCATGCGCGGCGAGGCGCTCTAGCCGCGGCTGGCGGCGCCGGCGATGGCGGCCGTACGCATCATCAACCCGTACAACTGGCGTCCAGTCGGGTGGGCGGCGGCGCACCTCCTCCCGGCCGCCTTCTGCGTCGCCCTCTGCGTCGCCCTCCGCGCCTCCCTGTTCGGGCTCATCGCCCATATTACGTACGCGTACGTTCGGCGGGGCGACTCGGCGCTGCCCGTCGGCGGCAAGGGCGAGTTCTACCTGGCCGCCCTGCCCGCATGGCCTACCTGCGCGCCGAGACCTGCGAGCACAGGTTCGACACCGAAGTGGAAAGCGCGCCGGTGAACGGCTTTCCCGCCGGCTTCCGGATCATCGCTTGTACGCGTGATAAACGTACGGGTGCGGGTGAGGTGAGGCCGCTCCGCGTGGTCACCGGCGCCGGCGCGTCGTACGTCATCCAGCGGATACTCCGGGTCGCGCCGTTCGCGCCGGCGACCGGGCGCTGGTGGTCTTCCCCGCGGTTTTCGCCCTAAATCTGGCGGTCGAGCAGCTCGTCCTCGAAGGGATAGGTGGAGAGCAGCAGGGTGCCGGTCTCGGTGATCAGCACCTGCTGCTCGAGCTTGACCCCCTCGTCGCCGCCGACCTCGCCGACGTAGCTCTCCACGCAAACGGTCATGCCGGGCTCGAAAACCTCGTCGTAGCCGCTCCTGTCGAAATCCACCGCGTACGGGCAGTGCGGGTACTCGTCGGCCATGCCGACGCCGTGGACCAGCACCGAATAGCGGTTGGGCGCGCAGGAGTCGGGCAGTTTGAAGGCCTTCTCCGCGAATTCCCGGAAGCCCAGGCCGGGGCCGAGCAGGTCCATGTTGGCGTGGATCTGCTCCCAGGCCAGGCGGTACAGCCGGCGCTGCTCGCCGCTTGGCCGGCCGGGGCCGCAGAAGTAGGTGCGCGAAATGTCGGCGCAGTAGCCGAACGGCCCGATCATGTCGGTGTCGAAGCTGACCAGGTCGCCGGGCCGGATGACGCGCGCGCCGCACTCCTGGAACCAGGGGTTGGTGCGCCCGCCCGAGGCCAGCAGGCGGGTCTCGATCCACTCGCCGCCCATGGCGATGTTGACCTGGTGCAGGATCGACCACAGCTGGTTCTCGGTCATGCCGGGCTCGAGCGCCTCGCGCATGCGCGCCATGGCGGTCTCGCAGACCGCGATGGCGACGTTCATGAGCACCACCTCATCGGCCGACTTGATGGCGCGCGCCCGCTCCATGACCTCCTGGCCGCTGGCGATCTCGATGCCGTGCCCGGCCAGTGCCGCGGCGCCCAGGGGATCGCAGTGGTCCATGGCCAGGCGTTTGTTACCGCCGCCGTGGGCGGCCACGAGGTCGGCGATCTCGTCGGCCCAGCGCCCGGCCTTCTCCGCGCATCGCGGGCCGGCGCTGAAGTAGTACCAGGCGCAGGCCGGGCGCGCCTCGTCGACGGTCTCCAGGTACGCGGAGAGGTGCTCGCAGTTGTGGAAATCGAACAGGACGACGGGCCCCTCGGTCGGGATAAAGCAGTAGCGCGCGGCGTTGTGCAGGGTCCAGACGGCCATGTTGCGCGCGCCCACCGCGTAGCGGATGTTGATCGGATCGAATAGCACGCAACCCGCATAATCGTGTGCCCGCAACCCGGCGCGCACGCGCCCCAGCCGGTAGGCGCGCAGCTGGCGCATGTCGACCTGGGCCTCGGCATCGGTCAGGCCGGGCGCGGGCGTGTTCTTGGCCCGAACCCGCGGCGAGGCCCCCATGGGCAGGGGCGGCAGAGGGCTGTCCGGCATGGCGTGGCTCCCGATCTTTGGTTGGCCCAGGCCATCTATCGCCCAGGTCGCACCCGCCTGTCCAATACCAAAGGTCCTTGATAATGACCCCGATGCGACCAGGGGAAAGCGCTCACGGGCAGGTCACACGGCAAACTAATGGGCACTATCATGGATTCCCGGCATTTCGGCGGCCGAGCCAAAGCAGGCCTTGATCGCGCCCGCCGGTCACGAGAAAATTACCCAGCGTCAATCCGGCGCCCGGCGCTTTCCTCCCTGAAAACCGGTCCCCTGTAGGACCGGCCGCTTCAGAGGACTGGGCGCGGCGCCGAACGAGGCCAAGATACCGATGCCCGAAACCTCCGCGGCCAAACCGCTCCCGATGCACGGCCGCGCGTGCGCCGGCCGGCTCGTCGCGGCGTTCTTCGCGGCCCTGATCGCCGTCCTCGGAGTGCCGCCGGCGCCGCCGGGCCTGGCCGCGCCGACCGAGGGCACCTGGGACGACAGCCTGGCCGGGCGCCTGCTCGTCGCCACGGAGAAGATGGGCGATCCCCGCTTCCAAAAGACGGTGATCTACA
>JACZWN010000105.1 GCA_022572105.1 Pseudomonadota bacterium
ATCACGAAGGTCTCTTGACGCAGGCTCAGCGTGCCTGGGTATCGGATGTTTTCGGGGTCGCCTTCGGGTACAAGCTTGAGGACAGGCGTGCACAGGGCGTTCCCCAGCTTTCTTGCGATCGCATCGCAGGTGCCTTGCAACACGTAATTGTGCTTGCCAGTGGCCAGGTATGGACCGTTCTGTTCGATGCCGCCGGTCGGAATGATCGCCGACGTCTTGCCGGCGGCGATCGCATCGCGCACTTCCATCCAGGTCAACTCGTCGATCCACACCGAGTTCAGCGCTTCAATGGGGCGCGGCATGCGCATCATTTGTTCCTGCTCGGCTTGCCGGCGAGCCCGCTCTTCAGGAGTCATGTTCCTGCGGCCCTGCTGGGCCTCTGTTGTGCCAAGCCCCGCGGTCAAGACGAGTGTGGCGACGATCGCTAACGTTTTTTTCATTTGTGGCTCCCTATACCGTCTTCATCCGTCCCACATCAACAAGACACGCAGTTGTGGTTGTTCTTCGAGCCCAAGCGCTCCAACAGTGCTACCGTCTCCGGGAAGGGCTGGATGCGCTGGACCGGGCCGTTCGCCATGTCCGCGGTGGTTTGCCCTCGCCGGCTCACGAAGGTCACGTCGGCGCCGTGCTCCACGAGGTAGAGGATCACTTCGTTGTCACCCCGGGCCGCCGCATGGTGGACGGGCGAGTACCCGTTGACGTCCCGCGCGTTGACATCGGCGCCGACTTCCTCGATGAGGTACTTCACCGCGGGCAGCCAGCCGTCGGGCACGTGCCGGTGGGCGTTTGCGGCGAATCCCTCACCGTACCCTACGCCCGAGGCTGCATGGATCGGGTAGATGGCCGGGCCGCCATCGGGAACCGGTGCCAACCCGGAGTAATCTTGTTGCTGGCCGCGCCCCCTTCGGAAACGCCGAGCAGGCACCTTCAAGGTGGTCGTGTTCGGATCTGCGCCGTGGGCCATCAGCAGGCGCATCGCCTCGACATCCGTGGCATATGCAGCGCGCCAGAACGGGGTCGCGCCACTGGTGTTCTCCATCTGGTCGAACGTGTACCCCATGTACCACAAATGCTTGGTAACCCGAGCATTCGGATCGGCCCCGGCCTCCAGCACGCCACGCACCTCTTCGGGGTGTGCTCGCAGGTACTCCGCCCGCTCCCGGAAGGGGGCGAACTCCCGCACGAGACTGTCGGCGAAAATTCGCTTGCAGTCCACGCACCCTCGGGTCCCGGCTCTACACTGCGCCTCGATGTCCTGAATGAGGGACGCATCGGTAACCAGTTGGTGGAGTGTGAACACGTTGCACACCTCGGGACGGCCGGGGTCGTCACGACGGACCCGCTGCGGGTCGGTCACGGCCTTCTGGACGCGCTCCCAAATGGCGTCCTCGTCCGCCAGAATACCGACCGTATTCCCCAGCGACTTGCTCATCTTGTCTTCGCCCAGCATCAGGAGGCCGTTATGGACCCAGTACCGGGCGAAGGGCTTCATGCCCGTGGATGCTTCGCTCTGAGCGATCTCGTTTTCGTGGTGGGGGAAGACCAGGTCCTGGCCGCCGCCGTGGATGTCCAGGGGGTCGCCCAACCGGTCCAGCGCCATTGAGGTGCATTCAATGTGCCAGCCGGGGCGTCCCGGTCCCCAGGGGCTGTCCCAGGAGGGCTCGCCCGCTTTTGCTCCCTTCCAAAGGGCAAAGTCCATTGGGTGTTCTTTCTCTTCGTCCACCTGAATTCGGGCGCCGGCAATCATGCCTTCCAGGGTGCGGTGGCTCAACTTGCCGTAGTCGTGCTTTTGTTTAACCCGGAAATAGACGTTCCCGTTAACCGGGTAGGCGTATCCCTGTTCGATGAGGCCCTTGATGGTCTTGATGATCCCGGGGATTTCCTGAGTGGCTCTGGGGTAGGCATGAGCGCGCTGAATGTTCAGGGCGTCCATGGTGCTGAAAAAGTCGTCGATGTACCGCTCGGTTAGCGTGTCTTCACTGATGCCTTCCATTCGGGCCCGCAGGATTATCTTGTCGTCCACGTCGGTGAAATTCTGAACGTGCTGCACCTGGTAGCCGATGTGTTCCAGGTAACGGCGCAAGACGTCGAAAATTACGTAGCTGAGGGCGTGGCCGACATGAGTTGAGGAATAAGGGGTCACTCCGCAGATGTACATCTTGACGGTGTTCCCGTCGGCAGGAACGAACTCCTCTTCCTGGCCGGTCAAGGTGTTGTATAGTTTCATATCTGTTCTATCTGTCGCGGGAGCTTGGCGGTTGCGGGATATTGGCTGCGCCGCCGCCCTCAGCCGGGCCTGACCAATTCAGGATTCTCGCACAACTGCTGCAGTAGCGCAGGTGGCGACCCCTTCTCCCCGGCCAATGAAGCCCAAGTAATCGGTGGTAGTTGCCTTGATGCTAACCCGGTCCGGTGCAATTGACAGGGACGAACTGACCGCCAGCCGCATGGCCGGCAGATGCGGCCCCAGCCTGGGATTTTGCGCCAACATTGTAGCATCGACATTGGATATGCGCCAACCGGCGGCTTGGATCAAGCTAGCTACCTGGGTAAGGAGCACCAGGCTTGAAATGTCTTTATATTGGGGGTCGCTGGAGGGGAAGTGGTGGCCCTTGTCCCCCAAGGCGGCCGCTCCCAATAGTGCGTCCATAATGGCGTGAACCAACACATCGCCGTCGCTGTGGCCCGACAGGCCCAGATGGAAAGGCACGTCCACTCCGCCCAACACCAGGCGGCGGCCGGCCACCAGAGGATGGGAGTCGAAGCCTATTCCAACCCGAAAATCTATAGGTTCGCTTTCCGGCATATTGGATTCCAGGATTTAAGTTCTTGGGAAAGGGTCTTAGGGGAACCCTTCCCCAAGAACCTTACCCTGTACTTGAATCTTTCGCGGTGAGGGTAGCTTGGAAATACTTGGCGTGGACTTCAGCGGGGCGGCTCCCGACAACAACACCTGGGTGGCGGCGGGTACGCTGGCCGACGGCGGGTTGGAGTTGCGGGAATGCTTCCCGGCCAGCCGGGACCGGGTGGCCCAGATGCTGATCGACTTGCCCCCCGGCTCGGTGGCCGCTCTGGACTTTCCTTTCTCGGTGCCTCTGCCCTTTGCCGGTTATTGGCGGCCCGGCGCCCAAGACATGACTCAGCTTTGGACCGCCGCCGCGGCCATGGAACAGAAGGCGATCATGTTGTTCACCAGCTTGGCGGCGGAGCCCGCGCCCACCGCTCCCATGTGGAAGACGTTCTTCCCGAAGCTATCGAAGACCGGGCGGAACCGCTCGAACAGGACCGCGTCGCCCCCCACCATGATCGCGATGGTGCCCTGCTCGGCACCGGCGACGCCGCCGCTGACGCTGAACACTTCGCCGACCGGCAATCCCGGCGGCAGCCTGCCGCCCTGGCCGGAGGTGACGATCCGCTCGCCTGGTTCGACCGCGACGCCGACGGGGAGGAACGTGAGCCGCGGGCGGTCGGAGTTGTCGCCGGCGAGGATCGCCGGCACGCGCGTCGATTCGACGACCACCGGAATTCGCGAGTTGAGGTCGGTGATCAGCAGGATGCGCGCGCTGCGCCGGCCGTCGCTGCGCCAGACGCTCACGCCGCCGGCCTCGCGCACCCCGGCCTCGCGCACCAGGGCGTAGACCGCGCCCCGGTAGGCGGTCAGGCCGACGATCGGGCTGTCCGCGGGCCAGCCGGGGACGTCCTCCGTGACCTCGCCGTCGAAGCGCAGGAGGCGATGGCGCCCGCGCTCGATCAACTGGGCGTAGACGCCTGTGTCGGTCGCGGCCAGGGCGACGATGCGGCTGACCCGGCGCGCGGGCGTCGGATGGTCGTAGACCTGGCGCCACGATGCACCGCCGTCGCGCGAGGCCTGGAGTCCGGCGCGCCAGGCCGAGGTCGCGGCGACGATGCTGCGGCCCAGTCCGGCCATGGCATGGATGTGGAAGGTCTGGGCCGTCGGAATGGTCCCGAGGCGCCAGCGCTCCCCGTCGGTCACCATGTATTCGCCCCAGCCGAGGCTGGCGCGGGAATCCTCGAACGGCCAGTAGAGCAGACCGTTCCATGCCAGCGGCTGGCCCGCGTCCTGGCTGAACAGATGGCGCTCGTGGCGGAGCGCGCCGGAGCGCGGATCGTAGCTGTAGATGTCGGCCGAGTTGTGGTTCACGCCCGTGACGCTGTTCGCGAACCAGATTCGGCCGCCGAAGCCGATCGGTCGCGAGGCCACCGGCCAGGGGCCGATGCGGGCCAGCACCGGGATCTCGTCGGGCGGGGAGATCTCGGGCGGGGCATCGGCCCGGACCGGCCCCGGGCCGGCTGCGAACAGGCCGGTTGCGAACAGGCCGGTTGCGAACAGACTGCCGGCGATCAGCACGATCGAGGGCCGCGCACGCGCGCCGATTTCCATTCACGCGGTCCAGCCGCCGTCGATGACCACCGCCGAGCCGGTCGTGAAGCCGGATTCGTCCGAGGCCAGGTAGACGCACAAGCTCGCGATCTCCTCGACCGTGCCGAGCCGGCCCATGGGCTGGCGCGCGATGAAGTCGGCGCGCGCCGCCGCCGGGTCGTCGAAGGCGGCGATGCGCGCGGCCAGCGAGGGCGAGTCCACGGTCGCCGGGCAGATCGCGTTGCAGCGGATGCCCTGGCCGATGAAGTCCTTGGCGACCGCCTTGCTGAGCCCGATGACCGCGGCCTTGGTGGTCGCGTAGACGAAGCGGTTCTCGGCCGCCTTCAGGCTCGAGACGATCGAGGACATGTTGATGATGCTGCCGCCGCCGGCCTCGATCATGGCCGGCAGGAAGGCCTTGATGGTGCGGTACATGGCGCGGACGTTGATCGTGACCGAACGGTCGAAGTCCGCTTCCGTGCAGTCGAGGATGGTGCCGTGGTGGACCAGGCCGGCGCAGTTGAACAGCACGTCGAGGGCGCCGAGCTCGCCCGCGATCGCCGCGATCGCCGCCGGGTCGGTCACGTCGAGCGGCCGGGTGGCGAGCCCGGCCCCGCGCTCCAGGGCCCCGCGCTCCAGGGCTGCGCGCTCGAGGCCGGCGAGCGCGTCGGTGTCGATGTCGGTCGCGATCACCTCGGCGCCCTCGGCGGCGAAGGCGAGCGCGGTCGCCCGTCCGATCCCCTGACCGGCGGCGGTGATGAGTGCTTTCTTGCCGGCGAGCCGTGCCATGGCCGCGATGCCTCCCGTATTTGTGCTGGATTCCCTTTCTACCGGGCGGTCAGGCCGCCGTCCACGGTCAGCCATGGTGCCGGTGACGAAGCTCGATTGGTCACCGGCTCACCGGGCGGCCCCGGCGGCGGGCGCCGGACGCTCGAGGAAGTCGAGCAGCAGGCGCCGGAATTCCGCGGCGGCCGAGACCGGGAAGAAGTGCCCGCCGCCGGCCAGGATCATGGTCTCCGCGCCCGGGATGAGCCGGCCCAGCTCCTCGCTGAAGTAGGCCGGCGTCACCGCGTCGTCCTTGGCCCCGACGACCAGCGTCGGCGCGGCGATGCGCGCCAGGTCGGCGCGCCGGTCGAAGCGCAGGATCGCCGCGATGCGCTCGAGCATGATCTCGGGCGGCGGGAAGCCGGCGAGCATCGTGGCCTGCTCCGCGGCGAGCGCCGCCTCGTGCTCGCGGATCCAGGCGGGCGGGCGCAGGAACAGCAGGCTGACGCGCAGGTAGCCCTCCGGCCCCAGGGCGCGCAGCACGTCGGCGCGTAAGGTGAACAGGCGCCGGAAATAGGCGTCGGGCGCGGTCCAGGTGGCCGAGAGCACCAGGCGCCGAACCCGCTCCGGCCGGTCGATGGCCAGCGTCTGGCCGATCGCGCCGCCGGTGGAATGGCCGACCAGGTGCGCTTTCTCGATCCCCAGATGGTCGAGGAGCCGGACCAGGTCGTCGGTCATCTGCTCGACCGAGTAGTCGATGCGCGAGCGGCTGCTCCGGCCGGTGCCGCGGTGGTCGTGGAGCACGACCGTGAAGCGCGTCCCCAGTTCCGCCAGGTGCGGCGCCCAGAACGCGCCGACGCCGTTCAGCCCGCTTACCAAGGCGAGCGGCGGGCCGGCCCCGTGGACTTCGTAGTAGAGCTCCTCGCCGTCGGCGAGCCTCAGGACCGGCACCGCTTCATTCCGCGCCGGAGGGTCGCTCGTCGAGCCCGGCATAGACCGTGGCGCGCTCGATCTCCTCGATGTTCTCGGGCCGGGGGAAGGGAGCGGGCGCGGGCTCGCCGGGCCGGCGCGGCCGGCCGATTGCCTGGAAGAAATCCTCCAGCCCGCCGGGCATGAGCACCCAGAGCATCTTGAGGTCGGCTTGGCTGTCGTTGACGATCTTGTGCTTGTTCCAGGGCCCCAGGTAGGCGGTCGTGCCGGGCCGGATCGGGTGCTCGACGCCGTTGACCAGGATCTTGCCCGTGCCCTCGAAGAAGAACAGCAGCTCCTGCTCGGCGCCGTGCTGGTGCTCGCGGATGTGGCAGCCGGGCGCGATCACCTGGATGCCCGAGGAGAAGCCCTGGATCTTGGGCGAGTCGCGCTTGGAGACCCGGACCTCGGCGTAGCCGTTGGCCGGCACCGGCTGCCAGAAGCTCTCGCCCTCGTCGGGTTGGCGCACGAACGCGGCGCCCGGTTCGGAGTCGGCCATTTACAAAGTCCTCCCGTTGCGTCTTGGGCCGCGGCCTCGCTTAGGAGAGGCGCGCTGGACGGGCATGCTAGAAGACTCCGCGCGCGACTGCAAAGACGGGTTCGGACGATAGCGCGGTCGGGCCGCCCGCGTCGTGCCAGGGGCCGGGCTCGCGCCCATCGTTGAGGCTGACCGCCTCGCCCTCGACCTCGATGAGCGTCTTATACCAAAGGAGCGCAAGAACGGACTCTTGCATATTTGCGGCCGGAGGCAAGGGCGATCGCGCGGCGCCGCTTATGCGGCGTCTTGCCGATGAGCGATCACGTGTGTCTGTTCATGCGCTCGCTGGTATCAGATAACATCCGATGCGCGACCGGGTCCGAGGGGAGGTAGCCATGAAAATCACCAGGATCGCCGCCTACCAGGTCGACCTGCCCGTGCGCGAGGGCAGCTACAACTGGTCGGGCGGCAAGTCGGTCTCGGTCTTCGATTCCACCGTGGTGCGGGTCGAGACCGACGACGGGGTCATCGGTCACGGCGAGGTCTGTCCGCTCGGGCCGTTCTACCTGGCGTCCTACGCCGCCGGCGTGCGCGCCGGTATCCAGGAGCTGGCGCCGGATCTCCTCGGCCTCGACCCGCGCGATCTGGGCGTGCTCAACCGGCGCATGGACGCCCTGCTCAAGGGCCACCCCTACGTGAAATCCGCCATCGACATGGCCTGCTGGGACATCCTCGGCCAGGCGGCGGGCCTGCCGGTCAGCACGCTGCTCGGCGGGCGCTTCGGCGCCGACACGGTCCTCTACCGGGCGATCTCGCAAGCAACGCCCGAGGCCATGGCGGCCAAGGTCGCCGGCTACCGCGCCGAGGGCTACCGCCGCTTCCAGCTCAAGGTCGGCGCCGAGCCGGACGAGGACATCGCGCGCATCCATGCGGTCGCCGAGATACTGGAACCGGGCGACGTCCTGATCGCCGACGCCAACACCGGCTGGCTGGCGCACCAGGCGCTGCGCGTGGTGCGCGCGGTCAAGGATCTCGACGTCTACATCGAGCAGCCCTGCCTTACCTACGAGGAATGCCTGAGCGTCCGGCGCCATACCGACCACCCCTTCGTGCTCGACGAATCCGTGGACGGCATCGCCATGCTGCTGCGCGGCCACGCCGACCAGGCCATGGACGTGGTCAACATCAAGATCAGCAAGCTGGGCGGGCTGACCAAGGCGGCCCGTGCGCGCGACCTCTGCGTTTCCATGGGCCTGGCCATGACCATCGAGGACTCCTGGGGCGGCGACATCGTGACCGCCGCGATCGCCCACCTCTACCACTCGACGCCCGAGCCGTTCCGCTTCACCGCGACCGACTTCAACAGCTACGTCACCGTCTCCATCGCCGAGGGCGCGCCCGAGCGCAAGGACGGCCGCATGGCCGCCTCGACGGCGCCGGGCCTGGGTATCCAACCGCGCATGGAGGTGCTCGGCGAGCCGGTGATCGATGTCCCCTAGACGGAGGTGCCCTGTTGTCCATGAGCCAAGGCTATCCCTTGCCGGCCTCGGAGGCCGAGGTGGCGCGGCTGCGGATGCAATCCGATCTGTTCCGCGGCGATGCGGAATCGATGCTCGATCGGATCGGCGTGCGGCCGGGTTGGCGCTGCCTGGACCTTTGTTGCGGCGTCGGCGGCATCACCGACCTGCTGAGCCGCCGGGTCGGGCTCGACGGCGAGGTGATCGGCCTGGACATGGACGCCTGGAAGCTCGAGGTCGCACGCGACTGGGCCCGGGCGAATTCGCTGGACAACGTTCGCTACATCGAAGGGGACGCCTTCGACAGCGGGCTCCCTCCCGCCTCCTTCGACCTGGTCCACACGCGCTTTGCGCTGGGCGTCATCCCGGGCGGCGTGGGGATGCTGGACCATATCTTGTCCCTGGTCCGGCCGGGGGGCGTGGTCTTCCTCGAGGAGGCCGACATCGGAACGCTCATCTGCGTGCCCGGGTACCGCGCCTGGGACCGGGCCGTGGACGCCATGACCCGCGTATTCGACCAGGTCGGCGCCGACTTGGAGTTGGGGCGCAAGCTGTTCGCCCTGCTCCGCCGGGGCGGCCTGCGCGAGCTGCGGGTGCGCCCTTGCGTGCACGCGCTGCGCGCCGGCCAGCCGATGATGCTCCACATCCCGACCACGCTGGAGGTCATGCGCGGGTCGGTCCTGTCGATGGGGCTGATGACCGAGTCCGAGTTGGACCACGTGCTCGCGGAACTGCGCCGACACCTGAGCGAACCGGAAACCCTGACGATCTCCTACGCCATGATCCAGGTAACCGGCCGCGTGCCCGGGCCCTAGGCGGTTCGACGCGTAGAATAGACACGGGGATCGCCAGGGGCGGCGCCTGAGCCGGCGCAATCTTGCCCGGCGCCATGCCGCCGGATAATTAACCAAAGAATTTTACTACGTTTGCTCGACAGGAGATTGAAATTATATTAACATATTAGTTTACTATTTCCATTAACTTTAAATGATTATATATTTTTACTTGACGTATACGTTAAATAAGTCTAAATTTCGCGCAGATTTGTTTCGACGGGTCGAACGGCTGTATCGCCCCGATGACATGGGAGCGGATCGATGATTGGTAACTTTCTGATTATGTTGTCAATAGTAGTCCCGATGATAAGTTCAGTGTTCGCACAGGACTATCGGCCCCTGAGGTCCGAAGCGGACTTCTTGTATAACCTTCAATACGCCTACGTAGTAATCGAGCCCGATTCCCAGAAAAGGTTCAAGTGCCAGATGTTGCGGCAAGCCGGCCAATTCCCTAGGGAATGCCGTCAATTCCGCGTTGACTTTAAATGGATTTTTGTCGCGAGCGGCCTGATGATACTCGGCGGCTTCTATTTGCGACGCCACGCCAGGTTCTAGCCGAGATTTCCCGGACGCGTTCGCCCCTTCGGGCCGAACCACAGCACGACCGGCGGGCCGCGTTGGCAGACTTTGCCGGCGTCGAGGAACGCGGCCCGGCCGGCGACCTCGTTGCGTTTCCGCTTGGCTGCCGACCCGGAAGCCGGCCGGGAAGGGGCCGTCGGGGTCGACGACGAATGGGTGGAAGCCGGTGATGTAGGGGTGCCCCGTCACCCGCTGCCCTCGGCGGCGCGGCCGTGCTAGTGTTCCGCGCGAATGGAATTTCGCGGAGGCTTCCGCCATGATCTTCCGTCAACTCTTCGAGAGCGTCTCCTGCGCCTACACCTACCTGCTCGCCAGCCGGCGCGGCGGCGAGGCGCTGATCATCGACCCCGTGCTCGAGAAGGTCGACCGTTACATCAAGCTCCTGGAAGAGCTCGACCTGAAGCTGGTCAAGGCGATGGATACCCACGTGCACGCCGACCACATGACCGGCCTGGGCGCGCTCAGGGACCGCACCCGCTGCATCACCGTGATGGGCGAGCAGAGCGGCGTCGACGTGGTCTCGCAGCGGGTCTGCGACGGCGACCGCATCGAGATCGAGGGATTGAGCCTCACCGCCCTCTACACCCCCGGGCACACCGACGATTCGTACTGCTTCCTGATGGACGACCGGGTCTTTACCGGCGACACCCTGTTGATCCGCGGCACCGGGCGCACCGACTTCCAGCACGGCGATTCCCATGCCGGCTACGCATCGATCTTCGACAAGCTCTTGACCCTGCCCGACGAGACCCTGGTCTACCCGGGCCACGACTACAAGGGCGACACGGTCTCCACCATCGCCGAGGAGCGGGCCTTCAACCCGCGCCTGCAGGTCGCCTCGGCGGCGGAATACGCCGAGATCATGGACCACCTCGACCTGCCCGACCCGAAGATGATGGACGTCGCCGTGCCCGCCAACCTGCGCCAAGGCCTGTCCCAGGACGAGATCGAGGCGCGCGGCTGGTCGCTCACCTGCACCGAGGCGCGGGCGCTCCTGGGCCGGCCCGAGATCGTGCTGGTCGACCTGCGCGACAAGGCCGAGCGCGCGCGCCACGGCGAGATCCCGGGCTCGGTGCACGCGCCCTATCCGGAGCTGGACGAGAACGTGGGCGCCGGCGGCCTGCTCCACGAGCTGGCCCGGGCGACCGGCAAGCGCCTGGTCTTCTACTGCGCCTTCGGCGAGCGCTCGGCCATGGCGGTCGAGGCGGCGCGGGAGGCGGGGCTCGCCAATGCCTGCCACATCAAGGGCGGCTTGGACGCCTGGAAGAAAGCCGGCGCCCCGGTGGAGGGCGCGGGCGGGGCGCAGGGCTAGGGCGGCCCCGAACCATGCACGATCCGGTGATCGGGAACGCGCGGCTAGTCGACGGCGGCGGGGCGGGCACCGACCCGGCCGCGGCCGGGCCGGGTGCGGATGGCGATCACGATCGCTGGTCGTTTCGGCGCTCTCTCGTGCTTGGCCCCAGTTCCCTTGCGACAAGCTTCAGGGCCTGGGTGTCCGGCTGAAACGATGCCGCCGCCGCCGCCAGGTAGTCCTTGACGCTCTCGGGCAGCCGGGCGTCGAGATCGCCCTCCCTGAACCAGCCGACGGCCTTGGCGATATCCATTGGATTGAGCTGCTCGGGGAACAGGGCCTGGGCCGCCGAGACGCCCTGGTTCAGCGTCAGGCCGCTACGTAGCAACACCTCGACGTCGAGGTAGTCTCTGGCTTCGACGCGTTGAATCAAGACCTTCAGCTTCGTCGCCAGAAGATCGAGCGGCGACGCGATCGGGAACTTGCCCGGCGGCGCGTCGGGCGCGCCGACGCGGCCAAAGCCGATCCCGCCGAAGAAGGACAGGCGGACCTCGCCGTCGCCCACCGGCGCCGCCACGGTCAGGGTGTCGGGGCGGCGGACCAGGACCGTGCCGTCACGCAGCGGCTCGATGCCGCCGCGCAAGGCGTCCGCATCCAGATTGAGGTCGGAAAAGAAATCGAGGTCGACCGAGGTCCGGTGTCCGTATCGTAAGGCGACCGCGGTCCCACCGTAGAGAACCCAGCCCGGCGGAATGCTCCCGGCGTGGCGGTCCCAGAACGTGCGTTGCGCGGGCGGGAGTATGTCAAGACATGGCGTCATCGAAATGCCGTTTCGGCAAGGCGCGCTCCGGCA
>JACZWN010000106.1 GCA_022572105.1 Pseudomonadota bacterium
CGACGCCCTCGATCGCGCCGCGCGGACCGGCTCGCGTCTGAACGAAGCCCTCGCCAAGGCGCTGGAGCGCGCCTGCGCGGCGAGTGGCAACCGCCAGCTCCTGGACCTGGCCGGTCAGGCGCTCGGCCGCTCGGCGCGCCACGCGCGCGCCATCGTGCTCTTCGAGCGCGCGCTGGAGGAGGACCCCAACGCGATCAACGCGCGCATCGGCCTGGTGGTGACCCTGCAGCTCGCCCGGCGCTACGGCGCGGCGGTGCCCCATCTGGTTTGGCTGCTCGGCGTCAAGGCGGACGATCTCCGGGTCCTGCGCATGGCGACGCTCAGCGGCAAGTGGGGCGAGGCGCCGGAACTGGCGGCCCGGGCGCTGGCGCTCATCGAGACGCACCATCCCCCGATGGCGCCCGGCGCACGCAAGTTCCTCGACAGCCCCGACCCGCCGCCCAGCCGGCCCTCGGCGCCGCCGTGAGCCCCCGCGGCGCCGGGCATGAGGCTGGACAGTCCGGGTGACATTGCCTATAAGCGCTCCCGCGCCCGCCGGGAGCGCAGCCCAGAGAACGCCCCTGTGCCCAGGTAGCTCAGTCGGTAGAGCACGTGACTGAAAATCACGGTGTCGGTGGTTCGATTCCGCCCCTGGGCACCACCACCTTTTTGAGTGATTGATTTTACTGAAAAAAAGAAGGCAAGAAAGATCATTGCCCGTCATTTGCCCCGTCATGGGCATACCCTCTCGCTTCCCACTTATGGTCAGCTATTGGAGGTCGAGCGGACTCAATTCGCTCCTGCCATTTGGTCCGGGTATGGCCCAGGCTGTGTGAAAACTATTTCGCGATTATCCCCTTGACGTACGATCCCGTTTAGGGGCAGAGTCAGACGCATGGCTGAATGGCTTGCTCAATACCTCCGCAAGGAGGGAAAAGTGATAAGGGGCGCGCCCGTCGCGTTCACTATCTGCGTGCTAATTGTCGCCGCGCTCGGGATCGTCGCAGTTTCTTTAATTTTGGATATTAGGTATCGCGATAGACTGGAGATCGCGAATGACCGAGCACAATTTAGTCAGGAATTAGTGGCTGAGTACCGGCAGAAATTACAGGTTGATTCGCCCGATGCAGCCGCGGCAAAACTCCGAGACTCGGAAGCGGAAATTGCCGAATTGAAAGACCGAGAATTAAGACTTATCGAACAAAAATCTGAAGAAAACGCAGATGGTACTTATACGATCTCTAGCGTCATGCAAGTTGTGTCATCGTCTCCACCCGCTGGATTATGTGTCAGAGGAGAATTCAATGACTTAATTGAAATGACAGTAGAGGAAGTAGACCCCCAACCATCGGTACTTAGATCAATCATTCAGATAAAAGAGAAGCCCGACACTTGGTATATACATAGTCCATCTGGTGCATTTCTGATTACTGTTCATGCAAAAAGCCCAAATGGGACACTTCATTACAAATTTGATAAGAGGGATTGTTAACCGTGGCTCGCGGTAAATACCTCAGCCTTGAAGAAGCCCGCAGATCGGGAAGGATCGAGCAGTTTTGCAAGGAACACCCGTCCAAGGGTGATTGGAACGCTTTCGACGCGATGATGGATTGGTTCGCCGGTCCCGAGGCTAAAAGCTCATCAAGAGCCGTGCGAACATCGTCTCGGGCGCGTGGCGCAGGTTCCAGCGGAACTCGAACTCGCCGAGGTACTTAGACAGGTGCTTGCGGGAAACATGGATGTGCGTACCCCGGATCGAGCGCTTGATTTGCGACCAGAAACCTTCGATGGAGTTTGTGTGGTGGATGCCGTTTACCCACTGATCGACAGAATGATCGACGGTGCCGTGCCTAAAGCCGTGCTTGGCCAGGCCACGATAGGCGATCCACTCGTCCGTGCTGATAATCGAGCCGGAACGGATGTTCTCAAGGATGTGTCGTTCGAGGGTAACTTTGCGCGTGTTCGGGACAACTCGCGTCATCACATCGCCGCCACGCTCGACCATGCCGAACACCACGGTTTTGCCTGGCGCCCCACGCCCGCGCTTGCCGCCCGAACGCCGTCCGCCGATGTAGGTTTCGTCTGCTTCCACGTGCCCGCCCAGTGGGGGATCGCCGTCCACGTTCGCCATGTATTTGCGGATTTGATGGCCCATGCGCCAGGCGCACTTGTAGGTCACGCCCAACTGGCGTTGCAGTTCCTTGGCGGGCACACCGTGGCGTGTCGTGGTGAACAGGTACATAGCGTAGAACCACTTTTGAAGCGGCGTGTGCGACCGCTCGAACGGCGTCCCGACCATTGGGTGAATGTGATGCCCGCACGTCGGGCAGGCATAGGCGGGAAGCTTCTTGAGCTTGGCGAACTGGCCCTCGGCTCCGCACTTCGGGCAATACATTGGATTGCCAAAACGAAGCATCATCAGATGCTCAAGGCACGCTTCGTCGGTCGAGAACCTGTTGAAAAAGTCTTGGACGGTTGGGGCTTTGGCCATCTTCGAAACCTCCTATACCCTCAATATGGGTATTGGGGTTTCGTACGTCAAGGGGATAATCGCGAACTATTTTTTGGCGGCCGAAACCAAATATTGATTCATTAGGTCGGCTTCAGTCGCAATAATGATTCGCCTGCGTTGCCTTCCGGATTCAATTATTGCGCGGAAGGACTCGGCATCCGCGTTTTCACACAGCCTGGACCCACAGCCGACATTTCGGCCCATGGTGCGCTAGGTTCAAATCTCGCGCCCGGTCCTTGACCTCGTTGGGCCCGCCGGCGCGGTACGCCTGAAAGCCTGTCTGGGAAATCAGTGGGTTCGAGGGGGCGAGTGCGTCTGGCTCGGCCTCGGCGGTCTTTCGATACGGGGATCTGGGTTAGGCCTGTTCGCCTTGCGCGGCCACGAGGGGGTTCATTTGGCTTAGCGAGGGGCGGACGGCTGATGATTACCCATTCCATAATTTTGTTTCTTCTATTTTAATTATGCGCCCACAAATTCGATATGTTAGCCTCTTTGGCAGTACGTTGTGCGCCCAATTATCGCCAGTGCTGGCCGGATGGGAGGGGGCGCAGCATCGATGGCCTCCATCTCGCGTGCATTGTTCGAGAGGCTACCGCCGCACTGGGGCAGAGGCGGGCGGTCGCGAAGCGTCTGGAATTCAAACCTCGGGAGGCTACAAGATGAAGAAGCTACTCATTACGACGGCGATTGTGGGGGTCACCGCGGTCCTTTCCTTGATGACGATCTACTCGTCCGTCCCGACAAATGCACAGTCGGCGCGTTGCCCTTGCTTTACCGAGTTGATGGTCGTCGGATCGGGGAAGTCCGCCTCGGAATCGAAATGCGTATTTACGAAGATTTTAACCAAACAGTTGGGCCATGTTGGAGTTCTCCTATTTTGCAGTCCACAGAACCGTCAGTTGATGTTCACAATCACCCCGCAAGACTGTAAGGGATTCGCTGGCAACTTACCGGCGGAATTATTTCGGAATGTTGATGAGACGATCGACATGAGCGACCTCGAGGGCGGTAGGGGAGCCTTAATGGCGGCAGCCGAAACGTTGGACTGCCGGGGAATGCCAGAGTAGCTCCCCATCATGTGGCGTCCGGCGTAAGTCGAAAGGCGGTTGTCGGCGTCCCACCGCCCTCTGTGAACGGTTAAAATATGAGGGCGGATAGCCGAGGAAATCGAAGCCCCGCTCGATCCGCCGGACGAACGACCGCTTGTGGCTAACAAGCGAAGTGGTGAGCGCACCTGATCGACGGCCGCATCCGGGCGCCTACCAGACATGAGGCGGTGGGTGCGGCGGCCCGCTTCGCCGCCCGCGCCCGGGCGCTTCAGCCGAGCAGCAGGATCAGGATGCCGGCGACGATGAGGGCGATGCCGCCGAGCTCGAGCCGGGTGGAGCGTTCGCGGAAGACGACCTGGGCGGCGATGAAGGTGAACACCAGCTCGATCTGGCCGAGCGCGCGCACGTAGGCCGCGTTCTGAATGGTCATGGCGGTGAACCAGCCGACCGAGCCGAGCATGCCGGCGATCCCGACCCATCCGGCCACGCGCCAGGCGCGCAGCACCTGGCCGAGCTGTCCGGGCTCGCGCCAGACCAGGTAGGCGCCCATGACCAGCGTCTGGAAGCAGAGCACGCAGGCGAGCGTAAAGGCGGCCTGGATCAGGAAGCCCTGGCCGCCGAGCGACAGCGCGGCCGCCCGGTAGGAAACCGCCGAGACCCCGAACAAGGCCCCCGAGGCCAGGCCGATGAGCGCCGTGCGCTCGGTCCAGGCGGTGAGCAGCCGTCCCAGCCCGACGCTGGTCTTCGACGACGACAGCACCACCACCCCCACCAGGCTCACCAGAATGGCGGCCGTCGCCGCGGCGCTCAGGCGGTCGCCGAGGATGACCAGGCCGAAGATCGCGGTCTGCACGGTCTCGGTCTTGGAATAGGTCGTGCCGACGGCGAAGTTGCGGAACGAGAACAGATAGATGAGCAGCGCCGTCGCCAGGATCTGCGCCAGGCCGCCGATGCCGGTGTAGAGCGCGAAGGTGGCGTGCGGCGCGGGCAGCGCGAAGCCCGGCGCCGAGGCCAGCGCGGCGACGTAGAGCACGGCGAAGGGAAGCGCATAGATGAAACGGGCGTAGGTGGCGCCGCCGGTGCTCAAGCGCCCCTTCAGATGCTTCTGCAGCGCCGAGCGCAGGTTCTGCAGGAACGCCGCGGCGATGGTGATGGGAATCCAGAGTTCTATGTCAGCCCCCTCCCCGGGCCGGCCCCCTTCGCGGGGGGCGCCGGGCCTCTTGTGCCCCCTTCGGCGCGGCCGGGCAAGACCGCGTCCGCGCCCGCGCCGCGGGCCAAGGATGGCGGCCTTCGGTGGGGCGGCTTGGCCCTCATCTGGGATTCAGGAGCCCGCGTTGGGCGGCTTGCCCGCCATCTCGGCGTCGGGGGGCCCCGCAGGACGCCGCGCCGCGCGCCTAACCGGGAGGGTCAATCCGGCGCCATGAAATGGCTCCGTATCGACGAGACTTGGTTTAACAATTTGGCCGGATCCGGGGAGATGCCGGGCGGCTGCGCCTCAACGAGACGTATTCTAGCGGCTCCACCAGACCTCGCTCGCCTTGAACGACTTGGCGGCTTCCCGGGCCGCTGGACTGTGCTCGGCGTGAGGCCGGTAGGCCATGCCCTCGATCAGGATGTGGTGCTTGAGCCAGTCCTGGAGAAAGGTGAGAAGCGCCTCGTCGACGATGGCCGCGGCCTCCTCGGGGCCCTCGTCGAAGCGGCGGTGCAAGCGGTTGATCCGCTCGACGAAGTCACGGTGCTCCAGCTCGTGTTCCCTGATATCGGGGTACTGGCAGGCCGCCATGACCTTCTCCTCCCGGGCGAAGTGATACTCCGCATAACGCAGCAGCGCGAACAGCGACTGGCGGGTCGCGCTCCGCCGGGCTTCGTCCTCTGCGTTGGCGCCGAGTTGGTTGATGACCTTGATGAGCTCCTTGTGGTCGGCATCCAACTCGATCACGCCGACGCTCATCTTCTCGTTCCACTGCATTAGGGCCATGATGCCTTGCCCTCGCTCGTTGCCGCGCGTATCGCCGATCGCCGCCCGGCACCACAAACGGGCACCACGAACGGCCGAGTGCCGCCATGCTAGGGATTTCGTCGGATGAATACTTTGATCCAGGTCAATCCGGCGCGGCGCGCGGACCGGTGCTGGTTTTGAAGGCCGGTCCTAATCGAACTGCGGATCCCACTCCCCGCACCAGTCGTCCGAGGCCACGCGCGGCCAGCGGGAATCCCCGTCCGGCTCGGCGCCGTTGGCGCCCGCACCGGGCGTCAGCGGACGCGGCGCGTAGCGCTTGCAGCGGCCGATTTGCACCTTCTGGTCTTTCGCGGCCGGATCCAAGCGGTCCAGAAACTCCTCCAGCGCTTGCCAGTTGGCGCAGTTTCGACAACCCTTCATTCCGCGCTTTTCCCCCAACGACCTTTGGTATTACGAGCGGATGCCCGTGGCGCCGCGTAGGTCCGCCAACTCCATGGCCGTGCCGCGCAAGTCCGCGCCGCTCAGGTTGCAGTCGACGAAACGGGCGTTGTCGACCCGCGCTTCGCGCAGGTCGGCGTTGCACAGGCTCGCGCCGCTGAAATCCGCCCACTCCAGGTCCGAGCCGCTGAGGTCGACACCGTCCAGCCTGGCGTCCCGGAGGCTGGAGGCAACCTTCTGGCCGATCGCGCCGATCAAGTGCATCGGGCTCAGATTGGCGCATCTGAGGGAGGCTCCGGTCAGATTGGCGCAATCGAATTTGATGCCGCGCAGATCGGCGTCGCTGAAATCGGCGTCAAGGGCCAACGCGCTGGCGAAATTCGCCATCGTGAAACGCCCGGCGCGGAGCTTGGAATACGACAGATTGGCGAGCGAAAGCACCGCGGCCTGCAGGTCCACGCCGGATAGGTCCGCATGCTGGAGGTCGATGCAGGAGAGGTCCGCCTGGTGACCTTTTCGCCCCAGGCTATCGATCCACAGGATATGGTCGGCGATGATCTCCTGAATGGTCTTGTCGAGGCTTGCCAGGCTGCGCGGCAGGCGCACGTTGGTGGTCTGCGCGTACTTGAGATCGTCGGCCAGGAAATGCGCGGCGGTCAGGTCCGCGCCGTCCAGGTTGGTGTTGTAGAGGATCGCCCCGCTCAGGTTCGCGCCTTGGAAGACGCAGCCGCTCATGTCCGCGTCCGTCAGGTCCGCGCCGGTGAAGATCGCGCCGCGCACGTCGGAGTCGGCGAGGTTGGCCGCGACCAGCTTGGCGTTCTTGAAATTGGCGTTGCTCAGGTTGGTGCGCGGCCCGATGACGCGCCCCAACTTGGCGCCGCTCAGGTCCGCGCCCGACAGGTTGACATCGCTGATTTCCGCGGCGCCGTCCCGCATCGGGATCAGGTTGCCGTTCTTGTCCCGGAACAGGATGAAGCCGTTGCGGATGTCGGCCTCGTGCAGGTTGGCGCACTCCAGGTTGGCGCCGGTCAGGGTGACGCCGCGCAGATCCGCGCGCGTGAGGTCGCACTCGCGCATCTGGGCCGATTCCAAGTTGGCGCCGAACAGGTTGCTGCGGGCCAGACAGGCGCCCTCGAACACGGCGTGGCTCAACTCGGCCGCCACCATGTCGGCGCTGGCCAGGTTGCGCCCGGAGAAGTCCAGGTGGCGCCCGTCCTTGAAGCTGACGGACAGGCGCTTTCCGCCGAGTATGCCCTGCAGGTATTTCTCGTGAGAGTCCATGGCCTCTTCGAGCCAGACCTGATTGACGCGTTCCGGCTTTGGCAAGGCGCTGGCCGACATTGAAACCCTCGGATTTCCGGGGTGCTCGAACCGGGGCGCGGCGCGCGTGCCCGGCCTTAGCGGAAGGTTTTCATATAAGGTAAATGTCTCAAGAATTCGTTAGACGGGCCGGTTGGCCGCCCGCCGCAGCGGGGCCGAAGGTTTTGAATTTTCGACGCTTTCAGGCCGTGGCCAGGCAGTCTTCCGGAAGCAGCCCGGCGAAGATGGAGGAGATCCGCGCAGGCTCCTCGCGGAACTGCAGGCCGAGGCTATTGCCGTTTTGCCAAGCCACCTCGACTTCGATGTCGACCGATTCGGCCAGTCTGAGCGTCATCGCGGAGTTCGCCGCGATCGGCTCGTGGAACCGAACCCGGGCGCCGTTGGCGGAAAGGTCGAGAACGAGCCCCTCGATGCTCCGCTTTCCGGAGAACAGGCGTCCGGAGAAGAGCACGTGGGCGCGCTTGTAACGGCGCCGGTCACTACGGCCTTGCTTATCGTCCGCGGCGTTCCACATTGGATTGCCTTTGTCTCGAATTTGCACCCATCTTCTCTTTATGGTGCCCGAAAGACGTTGCCATTCTGTTAGCGGGCGCGCTTAACGCCCCGGCCCGATTCGTTATCCATGATGTCGTGGCGACACACCGCGGGCCCCGGCCCGTCCCCCGGTGTTCCCGGAAGAAAGTCTTTCTATTCAGCGAGTTAGAGAACGAGACAGATGCACTTGAGCAGGCGCTCCAGCTCCCGCTTGGGAAGCTGTAGCTCGACCCCCATGGTGTCCATGTTGCGCCATGCGAAAACGCCGCAAAGCGTTCCGGCGGTGGGGTGCTCGATCGCGATCACATTTCCCTGCGGTATCTTCCCTTCGAAGCGCAGCCGGACGCCGTCCATCGAGACGTCCACGATGCGGCAGGTGTAAAGCCTGCCGCCGGAGGTGGCGGTAATCGGCGCCTGGTCCTCGACGAGATAACGCTTCGACTTGCGCCGCTCGTCGTCTTCCGGGACCGAACCATTGGGATGTCTTTCGGTCATGCCTTCTTTCCGCGTGACGACTGCGCCATGGCTGGGGTGGCTATCTTGGCCGCGATATCGTTAACGAATTCTTTACAGCCGGGCCGCGGCGGGCTGCGGACGCCGAAAGATCGTTCTTTCGACGGCCCCGATTCTTTCGATGACAAGACGGCCCGAACCATTTAGGTGAACGTGACGAGCGTCGGACTAATACCAAAGAGGCATGGGACATCTGCTGCTGTTCTTGGAGGGCATCGCGGTCGGCCTGGCGATCGCGGCGCCCGTGGGGCCGATCGGCGCGTTGTGCATCAGCCGCACGCTGCGGCATGGCATCTGGATCGGGCTGGCCTCGGGCCTGGGGGCGGCCTGCGCGGATGCGGCCTACGGCGCCATCGCCGGCTTCGGGGTTTCCTCGGTGGCGGCGTTCCTGGTCGATTTCCAGGACGCGTTGCGCCTGCTCGGCGGCACCTTCCTGCTGGTCCTCGGCGTCCGGATCCTGACCCGGGGACCGGCCCATGAGGCCGCGCAGCCGGCCTGGGGTGAGGCGCGCCATGCCGGGGCCTTCGCCTCTTGCTTCCTGCTGACGCTGACCAACCCGACCACCATCCTGGCGTTCGTCGCGATCTTCGCCGGGCTCGGCCTGGTGCAGGAAGGGCTGGACTACACCGCCGCCGCGAGCCTGGTGCTCGGCGTGTTCCTCGGCTCGGCGTTCTGGTGGCTGGCGCTCAGCGCCATGGTCGGCCTGCTGCGCGGGCGCGTGACGCCGGCCATCCTGGTCTGGGTGAACCGGGGTTCGGGCGCCGTCATCACCGGTTTCGGCCTCGGCGTGCTGCTGGCGGCGGTGCTCTAGCCGATAACGGCCGGTCGGGAGCGGAGGCGCTCACTCCGCGCTACGCACGCGCCGGACCGCGTCCAGCCAGCCGGCGTAGCGCGTCTCGCGCTCGTCTGCGCTCATGCCCGGCTCGAAGCGGGCGGCGCATTGCCAGGTCTGAGCGAAGCCGTCCAGGCCGCCGAAGAAGCCGTTCTCGAGGCCCGCGAGACAGGCCGCGCCGAGCGCCGTGGTCTCGGTCACCACCGGGCGCTCGACGGCGACGCCGAGAGTATCGGCGAGCCTCTGCAACAACCATTCGTTGGCGACCATGCCGCCGTCGACCCTGAGCGTCTCCAGAGCCGCCGCCCCGTCCGCCTCCATGGCGCGCAGAAGATCGCGGGTCTGATAGCAGACCGCCTCCAAGGCCGCGCGCGCCAGTTCGGCCGGGCCGCTCGACCGGGTCAGCCCGAAGATGGCGCCGCGCGCGTGCGGATCCCAGTAGGGCGCGCCGAGGCCGGTGAAGGCGGGCACCAGATAGACCGCCTGGCTCGGGTCGGCGGCCTTGGCCAGCGCCTCGGTCTCGGCCGCCGAGCCGATCACCTTCAAGCCGTCGCGCAGCCACTGGACCGCGGCGCCGGCGATGAAGATGCTGCCCTCGAGGGCGTAGGTCGTGGCACCCGAGAGCCGGTAGGCGACGGTGGTGAGCAGGCGGTTCCTCGACGCCACCGCCTTGGGGCCGGTGTTCATCAGCGCGAAGCAACCGGTGCCGTAGGTCGATTTCACCATGCCGGCCTCGAAGCAGGCCTGGCCGAAGGCCGCCGCCTGCTGGTCGCCGGCCACGCCGTGGATCGGGATCGGCGCGCCGAACATCTCGGCCGGCGTGGCGCCGAACGCGGCGTCGCTGTCGCGCACCTCGGGCAGGATCGCCGCGGGGATGTCGAATAGGGTCAATAGCTCCGGGTCCCAGGCCTGGCGTTGGATGTCGAAGATCATGGTGCGCGAGGCGTTGGTCGCGTCGGTCGCGTGCACGCTCCCGCCGGTCAGGCGCCACAGCAGGAAGCAGTCGATGGTGCCGAAGGCGAGCTCGCCGCGCTCGGCGCGCGCGCGTGCGCCGGCCACGTTGTCGAGCAGCCAGGCGATCTTGGAGGCCGAGAAGTAGGGGTCGATCAAGAGCCCGGTCTTGGCCTGGATCGCCGGTTCGTGGCCCTCGTCCTTGAGCCGGTCGCAGAGTGCCGCCGTGCGCCGGTCCTGCCAGACGATCGCCTTGTGGATGGCTTGGCCGGTCGCGCGGTCCCAGATCAACGTGGTCTCGCGCTGGTTGGCGATGCCGATGCTCGCGACCTCGCCGGCCCCGAGCCCGGCCTCGGCGAGCGCCTGCTTCGCCACCGCCACGGTGTCGCGCCAGATATCTTCCGGGTCGTGCTCGACCCAGCCCGACTGCGGGAAATGCTGCTCGAATTCGCGCCGCGCCTGGGCGAGCGGCCGGCCGTCCCGGTCGAACAGCATGGCGCGGCTGCTGCTGGTGCCCTGGTCGATCGCCAGAATTGCGCTGGGGCCGCTCATCCCCGTGGTCCTCCTCCCCCCGCCCGTTGGCGTGCCGTCGGGCGCCTAATACCAAGGAGCGTTGATAATGACCCATAGAGATCGGGCCGGGGGCATGGTGGGGGCGGCGGGCGCAAAGATCAAGACGGCCGCGGGCCACTAGGAACTTGGCCCGACGCCGTGATATTTGCCGCGGTAGAAGAGCAGCGGCCGTTCTTCCGGGTCGTGCCGCAGGCGCAGCACCTCGCCGACGAAGATGACGTGGTCGCCGCCGTGATAGGTGTGGCGGATCTTGCACTCGAAGCTGGCCAGGGTATCGGCCAGGATCGGGCAGCCGGTATCCCAGGTCTCGTAGTCGAGCCCCGACCACTTGTCCTCCCGCGCCCGGGCGAAGCGCTCGGACAGCGCCCCCTGGTCCTCGCGCAGGACGTTGACCGCGAAGCTCTGGGTCGAGAGGAACGCGCGCAGGCTGTAGGCGCGCCGGTTGAGGCTGAACAGGATGAGCGGCGGGTCGAGCGACACCGAGCTGAACGAGCTGGCGGTGATCCCGACCGGCGCGCCGCGCGGCCCGACCGCCGTGACGATGGTGATCCCGGTCGCGAAGCAACCGAGCGCGTCCCTGAATTCGGCTGGATCCACCGGCGCCTCCCTTCGCCCGGAAAGGGGTTACCTAACCAAGCGCCCCCGGCTAGTCAACGGGCGCACCGGGGACCGGGGCGCCGCCGCGCTTGATCCCCCGGGTGGCCTTCCCTAACCTTGACGGACCGCAAAGGGTCCAAGCGCGGTGCTCGGGCGGCGGAGAAGGGGTTCGAGGCACGACCATGGCCGGCCCGGAGGCAGATGTGCAGGCAGGTGTGCAGGTGGATGTGCGGCTTGGCGCGGCTGGCGCGCGCCCGCGTCTACGCGAGCCGGGGCTCGCCGGTTTCGCGCCCGGGACCGAGCGCTACCGCGTGGCCGGCGGCGCCAGCCTGGTGGTCGCGC
>JACZWN010000001.1 GCA_022572105.1 Pseudomonadota bacterium
TGCCGCGGCGTCGAGCGGGCCGGGGGCCTGAGCGTCGGCCTGCTGCCCGAGGGCGACCCGGCGGCCGCCAACCGCCATGTCTCGGTGCCGATCGCAACCGGCATCGGCGTCGCCCGCAACGCCATCATCGCGCGCGCTTCGCTCGCGCTCGTCGCCGTCGGCGGCGGCACCGGGACCATCGCGGAAGCCGCCTTCGGCCTGCAGTTCGGCGTGCCGGTCCTCGGCCTGCTCGACGCGCCGGCGCTGGACGGCGTGCGCGCCTGCCCGGACCCGGAGACCGCGGTCGGGCAGGTCGCGCGCGTCGTGCTCGCCCTGCCGCTCGACGATTGAACCGCTATTTCTCCAAGGCTTCGTAAATGCCGTCCCACTGGGCGGCGTCGGTGACGGCCGGGTGGCTGGCGAGGCGCTCGGCGTAGATGTCGTAGAGCCTGGCGAGCGGCAGGCCGCCGCCGTGCTCCCGGCACCAGGCCAGCTTTTCGGACGCCGTCGCCCAATCGGCCGCGCGGTAGGCGCGGATCATCTCGTCATGCACCTTGGCGAGCGCCAGGAATGTCTCGTCGTCGTGCAGCGCGCCGTCGCCCAGAAGGGCGAACACGCGGGACGGCTTGAGCTTGCCCTTGACCCGGATCAGATCGAGCTCGAGGAAGGCGAAGCCGTTGGCCGCCGCCGCGGTGTTTTGTCCGACCACGATCGGACAGCCGTAAAACTTGGCCTGGCCTTCCAGGCGCGAGGACAGGTTCACCGTGTCGCCCAGGGCCGAGTAGTTGAAATGCTGCTCCGAGCCCAGATTGCCGACGTTGCACTCGCCCGAGTTGAGGCCGATGCGGATGGCGATGGCCGACGGCTCCGTGCCGGCGGCTTCGGCTTCCTGCGTCAATTCCTCGTTCAAGGCCCGGATCTCGCGCTGCATGTCGAGCGCGGCGCCGCAGGCATGGCTGGCGTGCTCGGCATCGGCGAGCGGTGCATTCCAGAACGCCATGACCGAGTCGCCGATGTATTTGTCGATGGTGCCCTGGTAATCGAGGATCGGCCCGGTCATGCGGGTCAGCACCCGGTTCATCAGGCGGGTCAGCTGCTCCGCCGACAGGCGCTCCGAGATCGTCGTGAAACCCTGCACGTCGCCGAACATGATCGTCATGTCGCGGATTTCCCCGCCCAGGCGGAGCTGATCCGGATCGTTGGTCAGGCGTTCGATGACGGCCGGGGCGAGGTATTGCGAGAAGGCCCTGCGGATGGTCTTCCGGCTGCCCTCCTCGCGGATGTACTTGGTGTAGGCGATCAGTCCGTAGATGCCGAATATGCCGACCGCGCTGTAGGCGACGTCGAGCAGGATGCGCTCGGTCGCGTAGAGGTACCAGGACCCGAACCCGAGACCGGCCTGGACTCCCGCGCCGACGAACAGCGTCCAGCGCGCGCCCGCCAGCGGCGTGAACACGATGATCATCAGGCCCGTGAAGGCGAGCAGGACCAGCTCCGCGCCGAGCGCGTAGTTGGGGCGCACGAGGTCCGACTTGGCCAGGATCGTCTCGAGCAACTGGGCGTGGACCTCGACGCCGGGCATCCCGGAGGAGACGGGCGTCGCCCTGATGTCGCCGAGCGCGGTCGCCGAGGTGCCGACGATGACCAGCTTGCCCTTGACCCGGTCGGGCCGGACCTTGGCCCCGAGCACGTCCTTGGCCGAGACGTAGCGCGCCGGGTCCGGGACCGCGAAGTGGACCCATTTCCTGGCGTGGCGGTCGGTCGGAATGGCCACGCCGGCGACCACGATGCTGTCGACCCCGGCCTTGTTGGTCTTGACCGCGATCGCCCGCTGGCCGGTCGCGACGCGGAGCATCTCGACGGTGAGCGAGGGGACGATGTGGCCGCCGGCGTTGACGATCAGCGGCACGCGCCGGGCGATGCCGTCGGCCTCGGGGCTGAGCGTGATGCTGCCCAGGCCCTTGGCCATCCGCTCGAGTTCCGGGAGGTTTCGGATCATGCCTTGATAAGTCAGGAGAAACGGCTTGGGGCTGCCGCCGATCTCGGCGATCGCGGTCTTGACCGGCTTCGATTTGTCCAGGTCTCCGATCGGCCGCGCGTCCGGGGCTTGGGCGAGGACGACGCGGGAGCGCCGCATCATGCCGGCGAATCTAGAGTCGTTGCTCGGCATTTTCTTGAGCAGCGAGCGGGTGTTGTCGTCGAGGCCGGGCAGCAGGTCGGCGAGCAGGCCGGGCGACATGCGGTCGGGCTCGGCGAAAATCATGTCGAAGGCCACGACGACCGCGCCCATGCGGAACAGCCGGGTGGCCAGATCGGCCAGCACCGTGCGCGGCCACGGCCATTGCCCGATCTCGGCCAGGCTTTCGTCGTCGATATCGACGATCAGCACGGGCAAGGCGCCCGCTTCCCTGGGCGCGATCCGCTGGAACAGATCGAAGACCTGGAGTCGCAGCGCGGCGACCGGCAGGGGATCCCAGATGCGCGCCAGGACGAGCGCGCAGAGCGCGGCGAAGGGCACGACATGGCCGAACAGGCTCAGGCGAAACCGCCTCTTGCGCTCGCCTCGTTCGCGTCGTCGTAATCGCAATCTCTTCAACACTGGCGGACTCTTGGCCCGTTTATTTGCGCTCTATTCGCGCCGTTCGCGCCGCAAACACTTGCCGGATTCGGAAATACTACGTGATTTCCTCTACATTTGCGTCCGTTTTGCGCCTTTTAAGACGGCAGTCACGCTCTACGAATCATTTGACTCTCAAAATCATAGAATAGCACAATAAAACATGCCAGACCGGCCGCAAGCCAGGTCGGGCCGAGAACGAACCACACAAAAAAATACCCTGACCGGTTAGCGGGGGCATAGGTAATGGGTGTGGAGTGGCAAGGGCAGGTAGGTGGCCCTCACGCCGGCTTCGAGAAAAGTTTCTCGGCGCCAGACACGCAAGCCACGTCGGTATGGCCCGACAGCCAGGACGGCGGAACCGAGTCCGCCGGTCAAACCACCTATCTCGCCGCTTCGGAGGGCGGGCAGGCGTTGCTCCTGCCCGGCGGCGGCTTCTTGTTTCACGCCGACTTCGCCCACGAGGGCGCCGATCTCGTGATCACCGGCGCCGAGGGCGGCACGGTCGTGATCATCGATTACTTCGCCGGCGCCGAGCCCGGCGACCTCATGACCCTGGACGGGCACCTGCTGCCCGGCGACCTGGTGCAGTCGCTGGCCGGCCCGGCGGCCCCGGTGCAGGTCGCGCAGTTGGCGGCCCTGCCCGATGCACCGCCCGAGATCGGCCAGGTGCAGGAAGTCGAGGGCTCGGTCACGGCGACCGGCGCCGACGGCCTGACGGTCGAGCTCGGCATCGGCTCGTCGGTCTATCAGGGCGACGTGCTGGAGACCTCCTCCGACGGCGCGGTGAACATCCTCTTCCTCGACGGCACGACCTTCGCGCTCGGCGGCGACGCCAAGATGGTCCTGGACCAGTTGATCTACGACGCCTCGGCCAACACCGGCTCGTCGCTGATGTCGGTGTTGACCGGGACCTTCATCTTCATCACCGGCGAGGTCGCCAAGACCGGACCGGAGGCCATGCAGGTGCGCACGCCCGCCGGCACCATCGGGATCCGAGGCACCAAGGTCGGGTGCAACCTGGAAATTTCCGACGGCGTGTCGATCTGCGTGCTGCTGCCCGACGCCGACGGCACGGTCGGCGAGTTCGTATTTTCGAACGAGAGCGGCAGCCAGGTCGTTTCCAACGCCTTCGAAGCGATTATCGCCAACGCCTTCAACGCCAGCCTCACGGTGAGCCAGGTCCTGCCCTCCCAGTTGCAGGCGATCTTCGAGGGCCTCCCGACGAGCGTGCTCGAGGCGCAGGCGGCGCCCGCGGTGCTCGGCGCCGGCGGCACCTTCTTCGATTTTCACACCTCCCAGATCGGGCTGCTCCGGGGGCTCCTTGCGACCGGCGTCCTGGACGACCTGATCCTGGACTCGGAGCTGGTCTTCGGCAGCAACATCGACGACGACGCCAATTCCCTGGCGATTGCGGCCAGCCTGTTCATCGCCGAGCCGACGGCGGACGGCCCCGGGACCTTGAGCATCGGCAACCTCAGCCTGGTGCTGCAGCAATCGGTCGAGCTTCTCGGCTTCTCGATCACCGCCAACGGCGCGCCCTTCGCCTTGACCGTCGACGGCGTGCCGGTCGACCTGGTCCAGGACGGCAACACGGTCGAGGGCTTCGCCGACGGAGAGCTCATCTTTCGCTTCGTGCTCGATCCGGACAGCGGGAGTATCACCTTCTTCCTGACCCAGCCGCTCGACCACCAGAACCCCGATGCGACGGGTGCGGCCGACACCATCGAGTTCAGCTTCGACGTTGAGGTCACCTTCCTCAACGGCACCTCGCAGACCGTCCTCGTCCAGGCCAACATCCTGGACGCCGGCCCGACGGCGACCACTACGTCCAATTCGGTGGACGAGGCGATCGACATCGACGCCACCGTGGCCGGCAATCTGGCGATCGTGCCCGGCAACGACGGCCTGCAGTCGATCGCGCTCGACAGCGTGACGGCGGCCTCCGGCGGCGCGGTCATCGCGCTGACCTCGGGCGGCGAGGCGGTGCTGGCGCCCGAGCTGATCGCGGCCAACACCTTCCAGGGCAAGACCGCCTCGGGCGAGGTGGTCTACGAGATCGTCTTCGACCCGGCGACCGGCGATTACAGCTTCACGCTGATCGCGCCGCTCGACCATCCGGACGCCGGCGCGGACACGATCACGCTGACCTTCGACGTGCCGGTGACCGACGGCGACGGCGACACCGTGATCAGCACGATCGTCATCCAGGTCGCCGATGACGTGGTCATCGCCCAGGCGGACGACGGCGGCACCGTCGCCGAGGCCACGGTGGCGCCGGTCGAAGGCAACGTCACCGACAACGACGACTCCGGCGCGGACGGCTTCGGCACGGTGCTCCAGTTCGTCCACGACGGCGTGGTTTACACGCCCGACGTCGACGGCGTGATCACCATCGCGACCGCGCTCGGCGGCAGCTTCACCTTCGACTTCAATACCGGGGCCTACAGCTACGTGGCGCCGGATTCGGTCGACAACAGCGCCGGCGACCCGCTCGAGACCTTCACCTACACGGTCGCCGACGGCGACGGTGACACCAGCACGGCAACGCTCACGATCGCGGTCAGCGACGCCAACGCGCCCACCGCCGAACCGGACGTCTTGGCCATCGACGAGGCCGAGGGCGACGGCGACGCCTTGGATCCCTTCAACGCCTTTACGCCGATCGTGCGCCTGGGCAACCTGACCGATAATGACGATCCGGGCGGCGACGGCTTTGGGACCGTGCGCATCACCGGGGCCAGCTACGACGTTCAAGGGCTGGGTGCGCTCACGCAAGCGGTCGACGAGGACGCCGACTCGATCACCTTCACCGGCGACGGCTGGACGCTCGAGATCGACAAGCTGACCGGCGATTACACCTTCACCCAGACCGGTGCCATCGACCATAGCGCGCTCTCCGGCGTGGCCGAGTTCGGCTACACCATCCAGGACTCGGACGGTTCGACCAACACCGGCACCTTCACGGTCACGATCGCCAACGACGGTATCGCCGCCTCCGACGACGGCGGCGCGATCCAGGAAGGCTCGGCCACGACGCTTTCCGGCAGCGTGTTCGACAACGACGACCCCGGCGCCGACGGCTTCGGCGGGGTCACCCAGTTCACCCACAACGGCCAGACCTATTCCCTGGCCTCGACCGCGGCGCAGCCGGGCTTCGTTTCCCTGGTCGGCACCGTGATCACGATCACCACCGAGCTGGACGGCACCCTGGTCTTCGACTTCGCGACCGGCGACTACAGCTACTCGCCGCCCGTTTCGGTCGACAACAGCTCCGGCGATCCGGTCGAGGCCTTCGTCTACACGGTCGCCGACGTTGACGGCGACACGGCGATCGCCACGCTGCGGGTCACGGTGACCGACGCCAACGCGCCCGCGGCCGTGCCCGATACGCTGCTGGTGGACGAGGCCGAGGGCGACCCGACGGACCTCGGTGACGGCTCGGCCTTCACGGCGATCGTGCGCCAGGGCAGCCTGACCGACAACGACAATCCAGGCGCCGACGGCTTCGGTGCGCCGAGGATCACGGCGGCCAGTTACGACGTTCAGGGCCTGGGGGCGCTGACGCAGCCGGTCGACGAGGACGCGGACTCGATCACCTTCACCGGGTCTGGCTGGACCCTGGTGATATACAAGGCGACCGGCGACTACACCTTCACCCAGACCGGTCCGATTGACCACGAGGCGCTCTCCGGCGTCGCCGAGTTCGGCTACACGATCCAGGATCTCGACGGCCAAACGTCCAGCTCGACGCTGACCATCACGATCACCGACGACGGAATCGTCGCCAACGACGACGACGGCGGCGTGGTGGACGAGGACGCGGCGACCTCGGGCAACCTCTTCGATAACGACGATTCCGGCGTCGACGGCTTCGGCGGGATCACCGAGGTGGTCCACGGCGGCGTGGCCTACACGGCCGGCGGCGGCGTGATCAGCTTCACGACGGCGCTGGGCGGCACCTTCTCGCTCGACGTGGCGAGCGGGGAGTACACCTACACCGCGCCGGCGCTCGATACGATCTCGGGCGACGGCACCGAGACCTTCCGCTACACCGTGATCGACGGCGACGGCGATGCCGCCGTGGCGACGCTCACCATCGATGTCGACGACCGGCCCGAGGCGCGCGACGACCAGAACGCGGCGACGGAGGGCGGCGGGTCCGTCGCCGGCAACGTTCTCGGCAACGACGTGATCGGCGATGCGCCGGGGCGGGTGACCCAGATATCCTTTACCACGACCGACGCGGCGGCGGCGGCGTTCTACGCGGGGCTCGGCGATGCGGACATCGTGGTGACCGAGAACGCCGGCGTCTTCACCATCACCGTTGCCGTGGCCGACGGCGGCTCCAAAATATTCGCCACCCTGGCCGGCGGCGAGCTGACGATTAACAGCGACGGCAGTTACACTTACGCGCCGCCGCCCTCGGGCGCGCTGCGCGAGGATGCGACCGAGACCTTCACCTATACGGTGGTCGATAGCGACGGCGACTCCGACACGGCGACGCTCACGATCACCGTGGACGACGTGATCGAGCCGGCCGGCGCGTTCCTCGTGACCAATACCAACGCCGGTCTGCAGGACCTGCGTCTCATCGTCACCAGTAACGACGCCAGCGTGGAGGGCAGCGGGACGCCGACGACCGCGGGAGGGCAGGCGGGTACCGTGCCGCTGGGTGGCGGGGTTGTCTTCGAGCAGACCGATTCCTACGCCGTGATCGTCAAGTTCGAATCCGGCAGCGGCACCACCAACCTGACCGATCTGGACCTGATCTTCGACCTGGAGGCGGCCGACCTCGACGACCCGGACAACGTATTCCTGACACTGCTCGACCAGGGCACCATCCAGTTGGGCGAGCAGGGCAGTGGCGTGGATGGTGCCATCTGGCTGATCGAGTTTAACGAGACACTGTCCGAATTCGAGGTTTCGGGCGCGATCCTCTACGACATACAGTCCGATCCGGTCCTCGGCGATATCGTCGTGTTCGATACGGACCTGTCGAACACCAGCTTCGATCTCGATTTCGGCCTGCTGCCGACCGACGGCAACGTCTTGTTGGCGGAGGACTCGCTGTTCGGCGATATCGAGGTGATTGACATCACCGGATCCCAGACCAGCGAGGTCAACACGCTGACCCTGAACGCCCAGGACGTGCTGGACGTGACCGAGGAGATCGATGGGAACCACCAGCTCATCGTATTGGGCGACAACGACATCCTGGTTCTGGCCGACGAGGGCGACCTGCGGTTCGAGGCCTTTGACCTCACCGGCACGACGACCCTCGCGGGATCGTCCGAGACCTTTGACATTTACAACGTGGTTCTGGACGGGGTTGTGGTCGGGACGGTCTTCGTCGACGACGACCTGACCGTGCAATTCGAAACCGCGATGGCCTGATCCGGGCGCTTCGCCGGCGAGATTTTCGGCATGCGGACGGCCGGCGCTTGAGGGAGGCGCAATTCTTTTGCCCTGTTCCCAACCCCGGCGCGGCGTGCTACGATTCTGTCCAGCCCGATTCGTTTCGCCGATGCGGGACTCGCCGGTACCGATCGATGCGACCCACCTTGTTCCGTCCCCGTCTCGTTAAGGTGACCTCCGATGATTAGAACCATCGGCCCATGATTAGAACCATCGGCATCGTGCTCGGCACCTATGCGGTCATCGCCTTCGCGGTCGCCCTGCTCCAACTCATCATAAAGCTCGAGGACGGCTTGGTGCCGGGCCAGGCGTTCACGACCGCTCTCGGGTTGGGTTTGACCTGGCCGATCAGCCTGGTCGCCATGTTCTGGACTTGAGTCGACGCGCCGCGTTTACGCCTCGGGCCCCGTTTACGCCTCGGGCCCGGGCCGACCTTCCTTCGCCCGCCGAAGCGGGCTTCGCGAAGGCGGGTTTGCTCCGATGAAATGGGTTGATATCAAGGACGGTTGGCATAACGCATTGAATAGCGGCAAGAAGAAGAATGTGGTGCCGGGTGCAGGATTCGAACCCGCGACATCTGGTTTACAAAACCAGCGCTCTACCAACTGAGCTAACCCGGCGCAACCTGGCGCCCTGGCTTGGCACCCTGGCGCCCTAGCGCATTGGCCGCCCGAGGCGCCGCCCGGTCTTCCGTGATGTCCCTTACATAATACGCTCGGGCGGCCGTGTCATGGCCGAAGATGGCGTGGCGCGCGCCTAATTCCTTTATCTATTCTTTGTGATCTTCGTGCCTTGGCGCCGTCGTGGTATTTTCTGCTTCTTCTCTCTGCCTCTGTGGTGAATCTACTTTGGGGCTCACCCCACCCCCAGGTCCTTGGCGGTCGCATCGAGGCTCGAGCGCAGGATGCGCATGAGCGCGTCGATCTCGGCCTCGGTGATGGTCAGCGAAGGCGACATGATCATGACGTCGCGCACCGCGCGCAGGACCGCGCCGCCCGCGAGACAGTGCTCGCGGCAGATCGTGCCGGTCGTGCCCGGCTCGTCGAAGTGGGTCCGGGTCGCCTTGTCCTTCACGATCTCGACCGCGGCGATGAGGCCGAGCGAGCGCACCTCGCCGACCAATGGGTGCTCGGCCAGTTCGGCCAGGCGCGCGGCCAGGTAGGGCCCGGTCACCTCGTGGGTACGTTGGACCAGCTTCTCGTCCTCGATGATGCGGATGTTCTCGAGCGCCACCGCGCAGGCGACCGGATGGCCCGAGTAGGTGAAGCCATGGTGGTACTCGCCGCCCTTGGCGATCAAGGTCTCGGCCACGCGCTCGCCGACCATGGCCGCCGACAGCGGCAGGTAGCCCGAGGTCAGCCCCTTGGCCAGCGTCATCATGTCGGGCTCGAGGCCGTAGTATTCGCTGGCGAACATGTGCCCGGTGCGGCCGAAGCCGCAGATCACCTCGTCGACGATCAAGAGCACGTCGTGCTTGCGGCAGATGCGCTGGACCTCGGGCCAGTAGCTCTCGGGCGGGATGACGACCGCGCCGGCGCCCATGATCGGCTCGCCGATGAAGGCGGCGACCGTGTCCGCGCCCAACTCCAGGATCTTGTCCTCGACCGCCTTGGCCGCCACGAGGCCGAAGTCCTCGGGCGCCAGATCGCCGCCGAAGTCGTACCAGTAGGGCGGCATGACGTGGACGAAGCCGGGCAGCGGCAGGTCGACCTGGGCGTGCATGCCCGCCTGGCCGCCCAGGCTGGCCGCGACCATGGTGCTGCCGTGGTAGGCATACTGGCGGCTGATGAAGGTCTTCTTGTCGGGCTTGCCCTCGAGCTTCCAGAAGTAGCGCAGCGTGCGCGCGATGGTGTCGTTGGCCTCGGAGCCGGAGGAGCCGAAGAAGACGTGGTTCAGGCCTTCGGGCGTGATCTCGGCCAGCTTCTCGGCCAGTTCGACCGAGGCCGGCGTCGCGGTCTTGAAGAAGGTGTTGTAGTAGGGCAGCTCGATCATCTGCCGGTAGGCGGCCTCGGCCAATTCCTTGCGGCCGTAGCCGACGTTGACGCACCACAGCCCCGCCATGCCGTCGAGGATCTCGTTGCCCTCGGAGTCGGTGAGCGTCACCCCTTGGCCCCCGGTGATGATACGGCTGCCGCCCTCCTCGGCGAGCGCCTTGGTGTCGGTGAAGGGGTGCAGGTGGTGCTGGATGTCGCTGTCGCGCCACCGGGCGGTGGTGTTGCGCGCGGGCAGGCTGGTCATGTTCTCGGTTCCCTCTAGCTGAGGTTTGGCTTACGGGTCATCCGGGGGGCTCGGCCGCCCGGTCGAAAGCCGCCGCGCTAGGGGTTGAAGTCGATTCGGGCGCAAAGGATCAACAGCTCGGCGTGTCTCGTGCGCCGCGTAACGTTCCTGTGGTGACGACGCTTCATGTCCGGCTCCGCGGGCGGGCCTTCGCCGCGCTCGATACTGCCTATACGTTTAACAAAAGGTGTTCGCGTTCCCAAGACGAGATCACCTGCTGGTAGGCGTCGAGCTCGGTTTCCTTGACCAGGGTCACCGCCTCGACGAAGCGCTCTCCCAAGATGTCCTTGACCGCGCGGCTGGCGTTGTAGCGGCCGAGCGCATCGTAGAGCGTGCGCGGTAGGGTGTGGGCCAGGCGGTAGGCGCTGCCCTCCACGGGCGCGCGCGGCTTCAGGCGCTGGGTCATGCCCAGATAGCCGCAGGCGAGCGAGGCCGCGAGCGCCAGATAGGGGTTGGCGTCGGCGCCGACGACCCGGTTCTCGACGCGCCGGTCGTCGGCGTCCGAATCGGGCACGCGCAGGCCCACGGTGCGGTTGTCGTGGCCCCAATGGGTGTTGATCGGGGCGTCCGAGTGGCGCGTCAGGCGCCGGTAGGAGTTCACGTTGGGCGCCAAGAGCGGCATCACCGCCGGCAGGTGTTTCTGCAGCCCGGCGATGTGGCTGAGGAACAGCTTGGAGTGCTCGCCGTTCTTCTGGGCGAAGAGGTTGCGCCCGGTCTTGGCGTCGCGGACGCACTGGTGGATGTGCATCGAGCTGCCCGGCTGGCCCTGCATCGGCTTGGCCATGAAGGTCGCGTAGACCCGGTGGCGCAGGCCGGCCTCGCGCACCGTGCGCTTGAACAGGAAGGTCTGGTCGGCCAGCTTCATGGCCGGGCCGTGGTTGAAGTTCATCTCCATCTGGGCGGCGCCGGCCTCGTGGGTCAGGGTTTCGATGTCGATCTCCTGCGCCTCGCAGAAATCGTAGACGTCCTCGAACAGGGAGTCGAACTCGTTGACCGCGTCGACGCCGTAGGACTGGCGCGAGGTCTCGCGCCGACCGGAGCGCCCGATCGGCGGCTCCAGCGGGTAGTCCGGGTCGGTGTTCACGTCGACCAGGTAGAACTCGAGCTCGGGCGCCACGTCCGGCACCCAGGAGCGCGCCTCGTAGAGGGCGAGCACCCGGCGCAGCACGGTGCGCGAGGCGAACTCGACCGGCGCGCCGTCCAGATATTGCGCGTCGCAGATGACCTGGGCGGTCGGCTCCGGGTACCAGGGTACGACGCGGATCGTGCCCGGGTCCGGGACCATGTAGACGTCCTGGACGGTCGGGCTGATGACCCCTTCGGCCGGGTAATCGCCGGTCACGGTCTGGACGAACACGGCCTCGGGGATGCGCAGGCCCCGCCGCGCCATGCCCTCGAGGAAGCGGCCGGCCGGCAGGATCTTGCCGCGCGCGATCCCGGCCATGTCCGGCACCAGGCACTCGACCTCGTCGATCTTGTGCTCTTTCAGAAACTCTTCGATGGGGTTCATGCGTTCACCGGGAAAGCCCGCGCGGCTGTCCGGCCCGGGGCGGGACGGCGCATCCGGGCCCGCCATCGCTAGCACGGCCCGCCGTGGCGAGACAAGCCGGGGCGAGGGCGGAGCAACGCCGCGGTCGCTTCGACCGCCTGCCCCATGCGAGGCGTTACCGCCGGCCGCCTCCGGTGCCCGCCGCGTCCGCACCGGCCCGAGGGCCGGGTCGCACGGCGGCTCAATCGGTCTGCTTGTTGCGGTGCGCGCGCTTGGCCTGGGCCATCTCCTCGCGCGTCACCCGGCCGTCGCCGTTCAGGTCGTGCCGCGCGAAGCGGCGTTCGGCGATGGCCTGGAACTCCTCCAGCGAGATGGTGCCGTCCTTGTTCGCGTCGAGGTGCTCGAAGCGGCGCGCGTGGGCGGCGCGCGCCTCCTCGCGGGTGATCGCGCCGTCCTTGTTGATGTCGATCTTGTCGAAGAGCTTGCCGTGACGTGGCTGCTGGGCCGCGGCGGCGGTGCCGGCGAGCGCGAGCCCAAAAGCCGTCGCGCCGGCCAGGAAGAGAGTGGTTTTGCGCATGTCTGTTCCCCTAGGTCTCGGGTGTCGGGCCGCCTGCTCGTGCCGGCGGCGATACCCGGTGATACGGGAACGGGCGCCTGCGCATCCCCAACAGGGCGGGCGCATCGGGCGCCCGGCGATCAGGCGCCGTTCGGGCCTGTCTCGGCGTCTTTGTCCGTGCCCCCGCCGGTGTCTTTCCAGGGCGTGATGCGCGGCAACCAGGGCGGCACGTTGGCCTTGTAGCGGCGGAAATCCTCGCCGAAACGCTGCTCGAGCGCCGGCTCCTCCACGAGCGGAATGTAGGCCGCGTTGGCCGCCGCGAAGATCACTGCCCAGCCGAGCACCGGCAGGGAACCGAACAGCAGCGCCTCGCCCAGGAGCACGGCGATCACGCCGCTGATCATCGGGTTGCGGAGGTGCCGGTAGGGGCCGACGGCGACCAGGTTCCGGGTCGGCTCCCAAGGCGCGTGCGTGCCCTCGCCGACGCGCACGAACAGGCTCATGGTCCAGGCCATGAGGCCCAGCCCCGCCGCGGTGACGGCGAGCGCCACCCACATCCAGACATTGTCCGGGCGTGCCAGCTGCCAGGAATTGGCGGTTCCGTCGGTCAACCAAAGCACGACGGCGGGGATCGCGACCAGCACGCCGCCCGGCAGAAGCAGGATGTTGCGCACCATGGCACCTGTCATGGATTCGGCCCTCCCGTGCCGCGAATCCGGCCGAGCAGCTCGTACAGCGCCGCGGCGGCGGCGTTCGAGACGTTGAGCGCGTCGATTGGCGGCCGCGTCGGCAGCCTCGCCATGACGTCGCAGGCCTCGCGGGTCAATCGGCGCAGTCCCGTGTCCTCGGCGCCCAGGACCAGTGCGAGCGCGCCGCCGGGGTCGGCCTCGGCCAGGGCTTGTTCCGCCTCGCCGCTCAGCCCCAGGCACCAGAAACCCGCCGTCTTCAAGGTCTCCAGGGCGCGCGCCAGGTTGCCGACCTGGAGGTAGGGCACGTGCTCCAGGGCGCCGGAGGCGGCCTTGGCGAGGCTGCCGGACTCGGGCGGGGCATGGCGCCGGGTCGTGATCAGGGCGCGCGCGCCGAACGCCGCGGCCGAGCGCAGCACGGCGCCGACGTTCTGCGGGTCCGTCACCTGGTCGAGGACGACGATCACGACGCGGCCCTCGGTGGCGCCCCGAGTCCCGGGCCCGGCCAGGACGGCGCGCAAATCGGGCTGGGCCAGGGGCCTGGCGAGCAGGGCCAATCCCTGATGGACCGCGCCCTCGGGCAGATTCCGGGCGATATCTTCCCGCGTCACGGGATCGAGGGACGGCACTTCGGCGGGATCGCGTGTGCGCCGCGCGGCCAGGAGCGAGTCGATGCGCGGGCCGTGGCGTTGCGCCGCCTCCGGACCGAGCAGCAGCCGCCGGCAGCGGCGGCGCGGATTGGCCAGCGCCTCGATGACCGTGTGAGCCCCGTAGAGCCAGATCGGGGTCTCGCCGGAGGCGTACCGGGCCCGCCGCTTGGCGGGCTTTTCGGCTGGTCCGACGGGCCTTGGCCGGCCGCGGCTACGTGGGGGCTTGCGCTCGCTCATAATGATGCCTACTATGTCGACTACATCGAAGGGTTTCGCAAGCGTTGCGTCCGGTCGGGCGGAAGTTCGGTCGCGTGCGGCGCTGTCGTAGTGTTTGACGTTGACAGGCCGGGTTAAATCAACATATTTCGCAACTCCATCGTGCCGCTTCGCGCGGGATCAGGAGGGGTGCCCGAGTGGTTAAAGGGGACGGGCTGTAAACCCGTTGGCTATGCCTACGTTGGTTCGAATCCAACCCCCTCCACCACGCAACTCCGAATCCGCTCGACGCGGGCCGGCGCCAAACCGAAAGCGGGTGTCGCTCAGAAGCGGGTGTAGCTCAATGGTAGAGCTCCAGCCTTCCAAGCTGGCGGCGCGGGTTCGACTCCCGTCACCCGCTCCAGTTCGAGCGGCGGCCGATGGGGTTGGGATGTCCAGCGTGGGCCAGACGTAAACGAGACGTATGACGTAAACGAGGCGAAGATGGCAAAGGCGAGATTCGAGCGTACGAAGCCGCACTGCAACGTGGGCACGATTGGCCACGTTGACCACGGCAAGACGACGCTGACGGCGGCGATCACGTTGATCCTGTCGGAGACGGGGGGGGCTGAATTCACGCCGTTCGACCAGATCGACAAGGCGCCGGAGGAGAAGGCGCGCGGGATCACGATCGCGACGGCGCACGTCGAGTACTCGACGGAGAACCGCCACTACGCGCACGTGGACTGCCCGGGCCACGCGGATTATGTGAAGAACATGATCACGGGGGCGGCGCAGATGGACGGTGCGATTCTGGTGGTTTCGGCGGCCGACGGGCCGATGCCGCAGACGCGGGAGCACATCCTGCTGGCGCGCCAGGTGGGGGTTCCCGCGATCGTGGTTTACCTGAACAAAGTGGACCAGGTCGACGATCCGGAGCTTCTGGAGCTGGTCGAGCTGGAGGTCCGGGAGCTTTTGAGTTCCTACGATTTTCCCGGCGACGACATTCCGGTGGTGAAGGGCTCGGCGCTGGCGGCCTTGGAGGGCAAGGACGAGGCGACGGGCAAGAACTCGATCCTGGAGCTGATGACGGCGGTTGACGAGTACATTCCGCAGCCCAAGCGCGCGAAGGACAAGCCGTTTTTGATGCCGATCGAGGATGTGTTCTCGATATCTGGCCGTGGGACGGTGGTGACGGGGCGTGTCGAGCGGGGTGTGGTGAAGGTCGGCGAGGAGGTCGAGATCGTCGGCATCAAGGAGACCACGAAGACGACGGTGACGGGCGTTGAGATGTTCCGCAAGCTGTTGGATTCGGGCGAGGCGGGCGACAACATCGGGGCGCTGCTGCGCGGCATCGCGCGCGAGGCCGTGGAGCGCGGCCAGGTTCTGGCGGAGCCCGGTTCGATCACGCCGCACACGAAGTTCACGGCCGAGGCCTACATCCTGACCAAGGAGGAGGGCGGGCGTCACACGCCGTTCTTCACCAACTACCGGCCGCAGTTTTATTTCCGCACGACCGATGTCACGGGCGTGGTGAGCCTGCCGGAGGGCACGGAGATGGTGATGCCGGGCGACAACGTCTCGATGGAGGTCGAGTTGATCGCGCCCATCGCCATGGACGAGGGCCTGCGTTTCGCGATCCGCGAGGGCGGACGCACGGTGGGCGCCGGCGTGGTCGCCACGATCATCGAGTAGCACGGGTAAAGGCGAGGCGCGCCAAGCGGCGCCGACGAAGGAGTAAAAGGAGTGTAGCTCAATTGGCAGAGCACCGGTCTCCAAAACCGGGGGTTGTGGGTTCGAGTCCCTCCACTCCTGCCAACCTCCGAATCCGGCGGGCCGGCCGGTGGGCCAAATTGAGCGTTTGTACAATATCGCGGCCAGGCTAGACCGGGATCGGGGATCGCGAAGACGGGAACATGGTGAAAGTCAATCCAGGCCAATTCATCCGGGAAGTCCGGCGCGAGGTGTCCAAGGTCACTTGGCCGAGCCGCAAGGAGACCACCGTGTCCACGGGGATGGTGTTTGTCATGGTGTTTGTGGCGGCGCTGTTCTTCTTCCTGATCGACCAGGTTCTTTCCAACCTGGTCAAACTGATTCTCGCACTCTGAGGCTGATCCATGGCGATGCGCTGGTACGTGCTCCACGTTTATTCGGGCTTCGAGAAGAAGATCGCGGAATCGATCCGCGAGCAGGCCCGGCAAAAAGGCATGGAGGAGCTGTTCGAGGAGGTTCTCGTGCCCACCGAGGAAGTTATCGAGTTGCGCCGCGGCCAGAAGGTCAGCTCCGAGCGAAAGTTCTTCCCCGGTTACGTCCTGATCAAGATGGAGCTCGGCGACGACAGTTGGCACCTGGTCAAGAACACGCCCAAGGTGACCGGTTTTCTGGGCAATCGCGGGCGCCCGAGCCCGATCTCCCAGGCCGAGGCGGAGCGCATCCTGCACCAGGTCAAGGAGGGCGTGGAGCGGCCCAAGCCGTCGGTCACCTTCGAGATCGGCGAGCAGGTGCGGGTCGCCGACGGTCCGTTCAACTCGTTCACCGGTTACGTGGAGGAGGTCGACGAGGAGCGCGCCCGTCTCAAGGTGGCCGTGTCCATTTTTGGACGCGCGACCCCGGTCGAGTTGGAGTATTCGCAGGTCGAGAAGCAGTAGGGACGGTATTTCACGGCGCCCGGAGCGTGTTCCGGGTGCCGAAACGGCGCGGGAGGCTCGCCATGGCCGCGACCGCGCGGCCCGTGAACCAAAAAAGGGTTAAGTAGATGGCGAAGAAGGTCGTGGGTTACGTCAAGCTGGAGATCGCGGCGGGTCAGGCCAACCCCTCGCCGCCGGTCGGGCCGGCGCTGGGCCAGCGTGGCCTCAACATCATGGAGTTCTGCAAGGCCTTCAACGCGGCCACCCAGAACCTGGAGCCGGGCACGCCGACGCCGGTGATCATCACCGCCTACGCCGACCGCTCCTTTAGTTTCGAGACCAAGACGGCGCCGGCCTCCTACTACCTGAAGAAGGCCGCCGGCATCCCGAAGGGCAGCCAGGAGCCGAGCAAGGAGACGGCCGGAACCGTGACCATGGACCAGGTCCGCGAGATCGCCGAGGCCAAGATGGTGGACCTGAACGCCAACGACATCGACGCGGCGGCCAAGATCATCGCCGGCTCGGCGCGCTCCATGGGCCTCGAGGTGGTGGACTAGGGACGATGGCACGCACGAGCAAACGGCTGAACAAGGCTTACGACGGCCTCGACAATGTCGCCGCCTATCCGGTCGAGGAGGCGGTCAAGCTGGTCAAGGAGCGCAGCGTCGTCAAGTTCGACGAAACCGTCGAGATCGCCATGAACCTGGGCGTCGATCCGCGCCACGCCGACCAGAACGTGCGCGGCGTGGTCAATCTGCCGCACGGCACCGGCAAGGCGGTGCGGGTCGCCGTCTTCGCCAAGGGCGACAAGGCCGAGGAAGCCAAGGCGGCCGGCGCCGACGTGGTCGGGGCGGAGGATCTCGCCGAACAGATTAAATCGGGCAAGATGGATTTCGATCGCTGCATCGCGACCCCGGACATGATGCCGGTGGTCGGCCGGCTGGGCAAGATCCTGGGCCCGCGCGGCATGATGCCGAACCCGAAACTAGGCTCGGTCACCAACGACGTGGGCGCGGCCATCCAGGCGGCCAAGGGCGGCCAGGTCGAGTTTCGGGTCGAGAAGGCCGGAATCATCCATGCCGGCGTGGGCAAGGTGAGTTTCTCGGATGATGCCCTGGTCGAGAACATCAAGGCGTTCGTCGGCGCGATCAGCCGGGCCAAGCCGAGCGGGGCCAAGGGCACCTACATCAAGCGGGTGTCGTTATCCTCGACCATGGGTCCGGGGTTGAAGATTGACGTTGCCAGCGTGTTCGGCGCGCCGTAAGAGGCGGCGCCGAACGCGGCGAGAAGGAATTCCGGCGCGCCCCGACGAGGGGGTCGTCGGGAACCGGGACGGTGGCCCACGGGAGCAACGGGGGTTCCGGCCCGACCTGTCCGAGACTGCAGGTGTCCAAAGGGCGCGCCCGGCGGACTTAAGCCATTCTTGGGGCCTGCACAGACGGTGAAGTAGAGCACACTCCGGTCCCCGGACTGCCCGGGAATCGGCGGGCTTGAGCTTCCAGGACGGGCGAACCGGGCTTCCGGAGCTGTCTCGGAAGCCTTCGTGCGAACCGGCCGGCCACCGCGCTCGCGTGCGGGCAAGGCCCGGCCAAGAAAGAGCGGTAGCGTTCAGTGGACCGAAGCGAAAAGGAAGCACTGGTCGCCGATCTGCATCGGACCTTCGAGGACACCACGCTGCTCGTCATTACCCATCAGACGGGGTTGACGGTGGCGGAGGTGTCCGATCTACGCAGGCGGATGCGCCAGGCCGGCGCCACCTACAAGGTGACCAAGAACCGGCTCACGAAGCGCGCTCTCGAGGGCACGAAGTTTCAGGCGCTACAGCCGCTGTTCACCGGACCGACGGCGATTGCCTACTCGGACGACCCGGTGGCCGCGGCCAAGGTCTGCTTCGAGTTCGCCAAGAAGAACGAGAAGCTGACCGTCGTCGGCGGGGCACTGGATGAGGAGCAGCTCGATATCGGGCGGATCAAGGACCTCGCACAGTTGCCGTCGCTCGACGAGTTGCGCGCCAGATTGATCGGCGTCGTGCAGGCGCCGGCCACCAAGTTGGCCGGAGTCATACAGGCACCCGCCGCCCAGCTGGCCCGCGTATTCAGCGCCTATGGCTCTCAAGAGGATGCGGCGTAAGCCAACCGAAAAACTGAAAGTTCAAGCCCAGGAGATTGAAAAATGGCCAATCTGGACACACTAGTCGATGAGCTCTCGAAACTCACTGTGCTCGAGGCGGCGGACCTCGCCAAGAAACTGGAGGAGACCTGGGGTGTCTCCGCGGCGGTGCCGATGGCGGTCGCTGCGGCGCCGGGCGCCGGCGAGGCGGCGGACGCCGCCGCCGAGCAGGACACCTTCGATGTCATTCTGGCGGCGTACGGCGAAAAGAAGATCAACGTGATCAAGGAAGTCCGCGCGATCACCACGCTCGGCCTCAAGGAGGCCAAGGACCTGGTCGAAGCCGCGCCGAAGGCGGTCAAGGAAGGCTGTTCGAAAAGCGAGGCCGAGGAGATCAAGGCCAAGCTCGAGAGTGCCGGTGCAACGGTCGAGCTCAAGTAGCTCGAGTTGGCCGAGACGAACGCCAGGCGGCGTGGCCCGGTCGATGCGCGCTCATCGCGCCGCGCCGGTCTTGCGCGCCTGGGCGTTGGGCCTGGGCGTTGAGGATACCACCCGAACCGGGCGCGCCGGCATTTGGGGGCGAAGATGGCTAGGGTCGACGGCGTCGCCGCACCGAGCCGTAGGGGCGTCACAGCGGGCGCCGAATTCGACGAAGCGAGGACGTAACTGACATGGCAAGGTCGTTTACCGGTCGCAAGCGCATCCGCAAGAACTTCGGCAAGATTCCCGAGGTCGCCCGCATGCCGAACCTGATCGAGATCCAGAAGACTTCCTACGATCAGTTCCTGCAAATGGATGGGCCGGCGGATGGGCCGGCGGATGGGCGCGAGCAGCTCGGGCTGCAGGCGGTCTTCAAGTCGGTCTTTCCGATCAGGGACTTCGCCGAGCGCTCCGAGCTGCAGTTCATGCGCTACGATCTGGAAGAGCCCAAGTACGACGTCGAGGAATGCCAGCAGCGGGGCATGACCTACGCCGCGCCGCTCAAGGTGACGCTACGCCTCGTCGTCTGGGACGTGGACGAGGACACCGGCTCGCGCTCGATCCGCGACATCAAGGAGCAGGACGTCTACATGGGCGACATGCCGCTGATGACGCCCAACGGCACCTTCGTGATCAACGGAACCGAGCGGGTCATCGTCAGCCAGATGCACCGCAGCCCGGGCGTCTTCTTCGACCACGACCGCGGCAAGACCCACTCCTCGGGCAAGTATCTCTTCGCGGCGCGGGTCATTCCCTACCGCGGCTCCTGGCTGGACTTCGAGTTCGACGCCAAGGACCTGATCTACGTCCGCATCGACCGCCGCCGCAAGCTGCCGGTGACGACGCTCCTGCTCGCGCTCGACAGCGAGGAGACCGAGAAACGGCGCGCCGAGCTGGCGGCCGAGGACAAGGTGCTCGAGCCGCACCAGGCCCAGGGCATGTCCGCGGAGGAGATCCTCAATTACTTTTACAAGCAAGTGATCCACACCCGGATCGAGGGTGGCTGGCGCACGCCCTTCGACACCGCGCACCTGCGCGGCGCCAAGCTGATGCGCGATCTGGTCGATGCCAAGACCCGCAAGGTCGTCGCCGAGGCCGGCACCAAGGTGACCCCGCGCCTGGCCAAGAAGCTGCGCGGTGGCGGCTTCAAGATGCAGTTCGTCGAGAACGAGGAACTCTACGGCAGCTACATCGCGACCGACATAATCGACGAGAGCACCGGTGAGGTGATCTGCGAGGCCGGCGACGAGTTGACCGAGCTCCTGCTCGAACGGCTCGGCGAAATCGGCGTCAAGGAGATCGCCGTGCTGGCCATCGACCACATCGTTGTCGGCCCGTACATGCGCAATACCCTCGCAGCCGACAAGAACACCAACCGCGAGGAGGCGCTCGTCGACATCTACCGGGTGATGCGCCCGGGCGAGCCGCCGACCCTGGAAACGGCGGAACAGATGTTTTCGGGCCTGTTCTTCAATGGCGAACGCTACGACCTCTCCGCGGTCGGCCGGGTCAAGATGAACTCGCGCCTCGGCTTCGAGACCGACGATTCGGTCCGCACCCTGCGCAAGGCCGATGTCCTGGAGATCCTCAGGATCCTGGTGGAGCTCAAGGACGGTCGGGGCGAGATCGACGACATCGACCATCTGGGCAACCGCCGGGTCCGTTCGGTCGGCGAGCTGATGGAGAACCAGTACCGGGTCGGCCTGCTGCGCATGGAGCGCGCGATCAAGGAGCGCATGAGTTCGGTCGAGATCGATTCGGTGATGCCGCACGACCTGATCAACGCCAAGCCCGCGGCCGCGGCGGTGCGCGAGTTTTTCGGCTCGTCCCAGCTGTCCCAGTTCATGGATCAGACCAACCCGCTCAGCGAGATCACCCACAAGCGGCGCCTCTCCGCCCTCGGCCCCGGCGGCCTGACCCGTGAGCGCGCCGGCTTCGAGGTGCGCGACGTGCACCCCACGCACTACGGCCGGATCTGCCCGATCGAGACCCCGGAGGGACCGAACATCGGCCTGATCAACTCGCTGGCGACCTACGCCCGGGTCAACAAGTACGGCTTCATCGAAAGCCCGTACCGCAAGGTCAATAAGGGCAAGGTCGGGGACGAGGTCCACTACCTCTCGGCCATGGACGAGGGGCGCTACACCATCGCCCAGGCCAACGCGCCGCTCGACCGGCTCAACCGCTTCGTCGACGACCTGGTGTCGTGCCGCGGCGGCGGCGAGTATATCATGGCGCGGCCCATGGACATCGACTTCATGGACGTCTCACCCAAGCAGCTGGTGTCGGTCGCCGCGGCGCTCATCCCGTTCCTCGAGAACGACGACGCCAACCGCGCGCTCATGGGCTCCAACATGCAGCGCCAGGCGGTGCCGCTGCTTCAGACCGAGGCGCCCCTGGTCGGCACCGGCATGGAGGAGACGGTGGCGCGCGATTCGGGCGTGGCCATCGCGGCCAAGCGCTCGGGCGTGGTCGATCAGGTCGACGCGACCCGCATCGTGGTCCGGGTCACCGAGGAAACCTCGAGCGGCGAGCAGGCCGTCGACATCTATAACCTGCTGAAGTTCCAGCGCTCGAACCAAAACACCTGCATCAACCAGCGGCCGCTGGTCAGGGTCGGCGACGAGGTCGAGCGCAGCGACATCATCGCCGACGGCCCGTCCACGAACCTGGGCGAGCTGGCGCTGGGTCGCAACGTCCTGGTCGCCTTCATGCCGTGGCAGGGCTACAACTTCGAGGACTCCATCCTGATCTCCGAGCGCATCGTGCGCGACGACGTCTTCACCTCGATCCATATCGAGGAGTTCGAGGTCATGGCGCGCGACACAAAACTCGGCCAGGAGGAGATCACCCGGGACATCCCGAACGTCGGCGAGGACGCGCTGCACAACCTCGACGAAGCGGGCATCGTCTATATCGGCGCCGAAGTCGGCGCCGGCGACATCCTGGTCGGCAAGGTGACGCCCAAGGGCGAATCGCCCATGACCCCGGAGGAGAAGCTTTTGCGCGCGATCTTCGGCGAGAAGGCCTCGGACGTGCGCGACACCTCGCTTCGGGTGCCCCCGGGGGTCTCGGGCACCGTGGTCGAGGTCCGGGTCTTCTCGCGCCGCGGCGTCGAGAAGGACGAGCGCGCGCTGGCCATCGAGCAGGCCGAGATCGAGCATCTGGCCAAGGACCGCGACGACGAGAAGGCGATTCTCGAGCGCAGCTTCTACGGGCGCCTGAAGGACCTCCTGGTCAATCAGACCGGGACCAGCGGCCCGAAGGACATGAAGCCCGACGTGCGGGTCACCGAGAAGGTGCTGTCCGACTACACGCCCGGCCAGTGGCGCCAGATCGCGGTCAAGAACGCCAAGCGCCAGGCCGACATCGAGGCGCTCAACAAGCAGTTCGACGGGGCCATCGGCGAGCTTATTCGGCGCTTCGACAACAAGGTCGACAAACTGCAGCGCGGCGACGAACTGCCGCCCGGCGTCATGAAGATGGCCAAGGTCTTTGTCGCGGTGAAACGCAAACTGCAGCCGGGCGACAAGATGGCGGGCCGGCACGGCAACAAGGGAGTAATCTCCAAGATCATACCGATCGAGGACATGCCCTACACGGAGGAGGGCACGCCGGTCGACATCGTGCTCAACCCGCTCGGCGTGCCGAGCCGGATGAACGTCGGCCAGATCCTGGAGACTCACTTGGGTTGGGCCTGTCGTGGCCTGGGCCGGCAGATCGGCGAGCTCCTGCAGCAGTACCAGGAGAGCCGCAAGATCGACGTGCTGAAGCGCAAGCTCAAGCAGGTTTACGGCGAAAAAGCGTACAAGTCCGACATCGGCGAGCTGACCGACGAGCAGCTGGTCGAGCTGTGCGAGAACCTGCGCGACGGCGTCCCGGTATCCTCGCCGGTCTTCGACGGCGCCCGCGAGGAGGACATCAACGAGATGCTGGCGCAGGCCGGGCTCGCCAGCACCGGCCAGGCGACCTTGATCGACGGGCGCTCCGGCGAGACTTTCGACCGGCCGGTGACCGTCGGCTACATCTACATGCTCAAGCTGCATCATCTGGTCGACGATAAAATCCACGCCCGTTCGATCGGCCCGTACAGCCTGGTCACCCAGCAGCCGCTCGGCGGCAAGGCGCAGTTCGGCGGCCAACGCTTCGGCGAGATGGAGGTCTGGGCGCTCGAGGCCTACGGCGCAGCCTACACGCTGCAGGAGATGCTGACGGTCAAGTCGGACGACGTGTCCGGCCGCACCAAGGTTTACGAGGCGATCGTCAAGGGCGACGACAACTTCGAGGCCGGCATCCCCGAATCCTTCAACGTGTTGGTGAAGGAGTTGAGGTCCCTCGGTCTCAACGTGGAACTGAAGCAGAGCCAGCACTGAACGCAGTACGCGATTCCCGAACCCGGGCGACCCGGTGGTTTAGGGCGTGGTCTAGGGCAGTGAGTGGCGACAAAGTCATACGAATCTGGAGAAACCGATGAAAGAGTTGATGAACATCTTCGGCCAGACGACCGGCACGCAGAGCTTCGATCAGATCCGTATTTCGATCGCGAGTCCGGAGCGCATCCACTCGTGGTCCTATGGCGAGATCAAGAAGCCAGAAACTATCAACTACCGCACCTTCAAACCGGAGCGCGATGGCCTGTTCTGCGCCCGGATCTTCGGTCCGATCAAGGACTACGAGTGCCTTTGCGGCAAGTACAAGCGGATGAAGTACCGCGGTATCATCTGCGAGAAATGCGGCGTCGAGGTCACGCTTTCCAAGGTCCGTCGCGAGCGCATGGGGCACATCGAGCTGGCCAGCCCGGTCGCGCACATCTGGTTTCTGAAGTCGCTGCCAAGCCGCATCGGGCTGCTGGTCGACATGACGCTCAAGGACCTGGAGCGAATTCTCTATTTCGAGAGTTTCGTGGTAACCGAGCCGGGCCTGACGTCCTTGAAGCTGCACCAGCTGCTCGGCGAGGAGGAGTACATCAACGCTCAGGACGAGTTCGGCGACGACAACTTCACCGCCATGATCGGGGCCGAGGCGCTCAAGTCCATGCTCCTGGAGCTCGATCTCGACGAGGAGCGCGCAACCCTGCGCACCGAGCTCAAGGAAACGAACTCCGAGGCCAAGCGCAAGAAGCTGGTCAAACGCCTGAAGCTGGTCGAGGCCTTCCTCGATTCGGGCGCCCGGCCGGAATGGATGATTCTGGACGTGGTGCCGGTCATTCCGCCCGAGCTGCGGCCGCTGGTGCCGCTCGACGGTGGCCGCTTCGCCACCTCCGACCTGAACGATCTCTACCGCCGGGTCATCAACCGCAACAACCGCCTCAAGCGGCTCATCGAGCTGCGCGCACCGGACATCATCGTGCGCAACGAGAAACGCATGCTCCAGGAGGCGGTCGACGCCCTGTTCGACAACGGCCGCCGCGGCCGGGTCATCACCGGCGCCAACAAGCGGCCGCTCAAGTCCATGTCCGACATGCTCAAGGGCAAGCAGGGCCGGTTCCGCCAGAACCTGCTCGGCAAGCGCGTCGACTACTCCGGGCGCTCGGTCATCGTGGTCGGTCCGGAGCTCAAGCTGCACCAGTGTGGGCTGCCGAAGAAGATGGCGCTCGAGCTGTTCAAGCCCTTCATCTACTCCCGGCTCGAGCTCTATGGCATGGCCTCCACCATCAAGGCGGCCAAGCGTATGGTGGAAAAGGAGCGGCAGGAGGTCTGGGACATCCTCGAGGAGGTGATTCGCGAGCACCCGGTGCTGCTCAACCGCGCGCCGACGCTGCACCGCCTGGGCATTCAGGCCTTCGAGCCGGTCCTTATCGAGGGCAAGGCGATCCAGCTGCACCCGCTGGTCTGCACCGCCTTCAACGCCGACTTCGACGGCGACCAGATGGCGGTCCACGTGCCGTTGTCGCTGGAGGCCCAACTCGAGTGCCGCGTCCTGATGATGTCGACCAACAACATCCTGTCGCCGGCCAACGGCAAGCCGATCATCGTGCCCTCGCAGGACATCGTGCTCGGCCTCTACTACCTGACCATGGAAGCCGAGGGCGAGCCCGGAGAGGGGCTGGTCTTCGTCGACATGGGTGAGATCGAGCACGCGCTGAACAACGGCGTGGTCACGCTGCACGCCAGGGTCAGGGCGCGTTACCACGGCGTCGACGACGACGGCAAACTGGCGACCACGGTGGTCGAGACGACCCCGGGCCGCATGATCCTGGCCGAGGTGCTGCCGCGTCACACATCGGTGCCCTTCAGCCTGATCAACCGGCTGTTGACCAAGAAGGAGATCACCGAGCTGATCGACGTCGTCTACCGGCACTGCGGGCAGAAGGAAACGGTCATCTTTTGCGACCGGATCATGGCGCTCGGCTTCAGCTACGCCTGCAAGGCCGGGATCTCCTTCGGCAAGGACGACCTGATCGTGCCCCAGGCCAAGACCAAGCTGATCGAGCAGGCCCAGCAGGAGGTCAAGGAATTCGAGCAGCAGTACCTGGACGGCCTGATCACCCGGGGCGAGAAGTACAACAAGGTGGTCGATGTCTGGTCCCAGTGCACCGATCGCGTGGCCGAGGAGATGATGAACGCCATGTCCGGCGAGACCGGCCGCAACGTCAATTCAGTGTTCATGATGGCGCACTCCGGCGCCCGCGGCTCGGCGGCGCAGATCAAGCAGTTGGCCGGCATGCGCGGACTCATGGCCAAGCCCTCGGGCGAGATCATCGAGACGCCGATCATCTCCAACTTCAAGGAAGGCCTGACCGTGCTGGAGTACTTCAACTCCACCCACGGCGCCCGCAAGGGCCTGGCCGACACCGCGCTCAAGACCGCGAACTCGGGCTATCTCACGCGGCGTCTGGTCGACGTCGCCCAGGATGCCATCATCACCGTGGAGGACTGCGGCACCGAAAAGGGTCTGAGCGTACAGGCCGTGATCGAGGGCGGCGAGGTGATCGCCACGCTGGGCGAGCGGACCCTGGGACGCACCGCGCTGCAGGACGTGGTCGATCCGCTCTCGGGCGATATCATCGTGGCGGCCGGCCAACTGATCGAGGAAGATACTGTCGACCGGATGGAACGGGCCGGCATCGGCCGCATGCGGGTCCGCTCGGCGCTTCTCTGCGAGGCCAAGGGCGGTGTCTGCGCGAGCTGCTACGGCCGCGACCTGGCCCGGGGCACCAGGGTCAACGTCGGCGAGGCGGTCGGCGTCATAGCGGCCCAGTCGATCGGCGAGCCGGGCACCCAGCTCACCATGCGGACCTTCCACATCGGCGGCGCGGCCCAGCGCGGCGCGGAGCAATCCAGCGTCGAAGCTTCGGTCGAGGCCCGGGTCGAGGTCAAAAACCGCAACGTGGTCATCAATTCGGAAGGCGTGCCGGTGGTCATGGGCCGCAACCTCGAGATCATCCTGATCGACCAGGCCGACCGCGAGCGCGCCCGTCACCGGTTGCCTTACGGGGCCAAGCTCCTGGTCGACGATGGGGCCGAGGTGACCAAGGGGCAGAAGCTGGCCGATTGGGATCCCTATACCATCCCGATCATCACCGAGAAGGAGGGCATCGCCAACTACGTCGATCTGATCGAAGGCGTCTCCATGCGCGAGGTGCTGGACGAGACCACCGGCATCTCGAACCGGGTCGTGGTCGACTGGAAGCAGCAATCGCGCGGCAGCGACATCAAGCCGCGGATCACGCTGCGCGACGAGAAGGGCGAAGTCATCACGCTCGCCAACGGCATGGAAGCCCGTTACTTCATGTCGGTGGACGCCATTCTCTCGGTCGACAACGGTGCCCATGTCAGGGCCGGCGACGTGCTCGCCCGCATCCCGCGCGAGACCTCCAAGACGCGCGACATCACGGGCGGCCTGCCCCGGGTCGCGGAGCTGTTCGAGGCGCGCAAGCCCAAAGACTACGCAATTATCAGCGAGATCGAGGGCAAGATCGAGTTCGGCAAGGATTACAAGAACAAGCGCCGGATCATCGTGCGGCCCGACGACCAGGACGCCGAGCCCAGGGAATACCTGATCCCCAAGGGCAAGCACATCTCGGTCCAGGAGGGCGACTACGTCGGGATCGGCGAAAACCTGATGGACGGCAACCCGGTGCCGCACGACATCCTGGAGGTCTTGGGCGTCGAGGCGCTGTCCGATTATCTGACCAGCGAGATCCAGAGCGTCTACCGGCTCCAGGGGGTCAAGATCAACGATAAGCACATCGAGGTGATCGTCCGCCAGATGCTGCAAAAGGTCGAGGTCACCGACGCCGGCGACACGACCTATCTGGTCGGCGAGCAGATCGACCGCGAGGAGTTCGCCGAGGCCTATGACAAGACGACGGCCGACGGCGGAAAGGGGGCCGTCGGCAAGCCGGTGCTTCAGGGTATCACCAAGGCCAGCCTGCAGACGCGTTCGTTCATCTCGGCGGCCTCGTTCCAGGAGACCACGCGGGTGCTGACCGAGGCGGCGACGCACGGCAAGGTCGACCATCTGATCGGTCTGAAGGAGAACGTGATCGTCGGGCGCCTGATACCGGCCGGGACCGGCGCGGTGATGAAACGGGTCAAGAGGCTCGCCACCGAGCGCGACAAGGAGGTCATAGAGAAGCAGGAAAAGCAGCGCGCGGCACTCGCCGCCGAAGAGGAAAAGCAGCGCGCGGCACTCCTCTCCGGAGAGGAACAGGAAGGAGAGCAGACCTCGGTCGCCTGATTTCGCCGGACCGCCCCTCGGCCAAGGAAGTGGGCCGCGGTCCGAGCCCCCGGGACCGGCCCGCCGCGGGGGGCCGGCCGGGCGCCGCAATCGGCGAAAAAAAGCGCTTTCCCAGGCTTGACGGGGGTGCGGCGCAACAATAGTATGCGCGCACTTTTCGGGGGGCTGGTGGTAGACCCGGTGCGGTCTAGACGCAGCCCCGCGCTGCATACGGGAACAAAATTCTGGCGGCTGTCGCGACGGCCCGTGGACGGCCTGCGGAAGCAAGTGATTCGCTTCTTCGCGGCGTGTTTCATCATAAGCTAGGCGTAAAGAGACCGACCTGATGCCAACGATCAACCAGTTGATCCGCAAGCCGCGCAAGCCGCCGGTGACCCGGAACAAGGTGCCCGCGCTCGAAGCCTGCCCGCAGAAGCGGGGGGTCTGCACGCGCGTCTACACGACCACGCCGAAGAAGCCGAACTCCGCGCTGCGCAAGGTCGCGCGCGTCCGGCTGACCAACGGTTTCGAGGTCACCAGCTACATTCCGGGCGAGGGCCACAACCTCCAGGAGCACTCGGTGGTCATGATTCGCGGCGGTCGCGTGAAGGACCTGCCCGGCGTGCGCTATCACATCATCCGCGGCACTCTGGATACCCAGGGGGTCACGGATCGGCGCCAGCGCCGCTCGAAGTATGGCGCCAAGCGCCCGAAATAAGGTTTGAGGAGCCGAGCATGTCGCGCCGTCGCCGCGCCGAGAAACGAGAGATTTTGCCGGATCCCAAGTTCGGCGACGTGATTCTCAGCAAGTTCATGAACGTGTTGATGTACTCGGGCATGAAGTCGGTTGCCGAGGGCATCGTCTACGGTGCCTTCGACCGGATTCAGCAGCGCTCGAGCCAGGACCCGGTGCGCGTGTTCCACGAGGCGCTCACCAACGTCAAGCCGGATATCGAGGTGCGCTCGCGCCGGGTCGGCGGGGCCACCTACCAGATCCCGATCGAGGTGCGGCCCGACCGCAGCCAGGCGCTCGCCATCCGCTGGCTGATCCGCGCCTCACGCGCGCGCTCCGAGTTCACCATGACCGAACGCTTGGCCAACGAGCTGCTCGACGCGGCCAACAACCGCGGCGCCGCGGTCAAGAAGCGCGAGGATGCGCACCGCATGGCCGAGGCCAACCGGGCCTTCTCGCACTATCGCTGGTAAGCCGGAATCCGAGAGACCGCCGTCATGGCCCGCATGACCCCGCTCGACCGCTATCGCAATATCGGCATCATGGCCCACATCGATGCCGGCAAGACGACGACCACCGAGCGCATCCTCTATTACACCGGCCGCTCCTACAAGATCGGCGAGGTGCATGACGGCGCCGCGACCATGGACTGGATGGAGCAAGAGCAGGAACGCGGCATCACCATCACCTCGGCCGCGACCACCTGCAATTGGCGGGACCATCGGATCAATATCATCGACACGCCGGGCCACGTCGACTTCACCATCGAGGTGGAGCGCTCGCTGCGCGTCCTCGACGGCGCGGTCGCGGTGTTCGATTCGGTGGCCGGCGTGGAGCCGCAGTCCGAGACCGTCTGGCGCCAGGCGGACAAGTACAATGTGCCGCGCATTTGCTTCGTCAACAAGTTGGACCGCGTCGGCGCCGACTTCCACCGCTGCGTCGCCATGATCCTCGATCGCCTGGGCGCGATCCCGATGGTTCTGCAGCTTCCGATCGGCGCCGAGAGCGACTATCGGGGCGTGGTCGATCTGGTCAAGATGCAGTCCGTCGTCTGGGAGAAAGAGACGATGGGCGCCGAGTTCGAAACCGGTGAGATCCCGGCCGATCTCGCCGATCAGGCGGCTGAATTCCGCCAGAAGTTGATCGAATTGGCCGTCGAGCAGGACGACGCCGTCCTGGAGGCCTACCTTGAAGGCGAGGAGCCCGACGAAGAGACCCTGATGCGCTGCATCCGCAAGGGCACCTGCAACCTGGACTTCGTGCCGGTGCTCAACGGCTCGGCGTTCAAGAACAAGGGCGTGCAGCCGCTGCTCGACGCGGTGGTCGACTATCTGCCGTCGCCGACCGATGTGCCCGATGTGCGCGGCGTCAATCCGGATTCGAACCAGGCCATGACCCGCAAGAGCTCCGACGACGAGCCGTTCTCGGCGCTTGCCTTCAAGGTCATGACCGATCCATTCGTGGGTTCGCTGACTTTCGTGCGCATCTACTCCGGCATCATGGAGACCGGCACCAGCGTGCTCAATACGGTGAAGCAGAACAGGGAGCGTATCGGGCGCATGCTGCTCATGCACGCCAATCACCGCGAGGACATCAAGGAAGCCCACGCGGGCGATATCGTGGCCATTGCGGGACTCAAGGCCACGACGACCGGCGAGACCCTGTCCGACCCGAAGCACCCGATCATTCTAGAGCGCATGGAGTTCCCGGATCCCGTCATCGAGGTCGCGGTCGAGCCCAAGACCAAGGGCGATCAGGAGAAGATGGGCATCGCGCTCGGCCGGTTGGCGCAGGAAGATCCCTCGTTCCGCGTCACCTCCGATCCGGAGAGCGGTCAGACCGTGATCAAGGGCATGGGCGAGTTGCACCTGGAGATCATCGTCGACCGCATGAGGCGGGAATTCAAGGTCGACGCCAACGTGGGCGCGCCTCAGGTGGCCTACCGCGAGACCATCACACGGACCGCCGAGATCGATCATACGCACAAGAAGCAGACCGGCGGCGCCGGCCAGTTCGCGCGCGTCAAGCTGCTGTTCGAGCCGCTCAAACCCGGCGCTGGCTTCGAGTTCAAAAACGCCGTGGTCGGCGGCTCGGTGCCCAAGGAGTACGTCCCCGGCGTCCAGAAGGGGCTGAACAGCGCGCGCGCGACCGGGGTGTTGGCCGGGTTTCCGTTGATCGACTTCAAGGTGACGCTGGTCGACGGCGCTAGCCACGACGTGGACTCTAGCGTGCTCGCCTTCGAGATCGCAACCCGCGCCGCCTTCCGTGACGGTATCATGAGGGCGGCGCCGGTGCTTTTGGAGCCCATGATGCGCGTCGAGGTGGTGTCGCCCAAGGAATACATGGGCGACGTCATCGGCGATCTGAACAGCCGGCGCGGACACATCACCGGGACGGACACCCGCGGCAATGCGCAGGTGATCAACGCGATGGTCCCGCTGGCGAACATGTTCGGCTATGTCAACAATTTGCGCTCGATGAGCCAAGGCCGGGCGCAGTACACCATGCATTTCGACCACTACGAGAAGGTGCCGCGGGCGGTGGCCGACGAAGTGGTCGCCAAGCTGGCCTGATCGGCGCGGGCGCGATCGTGACAGCTCAAGTGACGGAGACCTAGGAGCGATGGCAAAGGCGAGATTCGAGCGTACGAAGCCGCACTGCAACGTGGGCACGATTGGCCACGTTGACCACGGCAAGACGACGCTGACGGCGGCGATCACGTTGATCCTGTCGGAGACGGGGGGGGCTGAATTCACGCCGTTCGACCAGATTGACAAGGCGCCGGAGGAGAAGGCGCGCGGGATCACGATCGCGACGGCGCACGTCGAGTACTCGACGGAGAACCGCCACTACGCGCACGTGGACTGCCCGGGCCACGCGGATTATGTGAAGAACATGATCACGGGGGCGGCGCAGATGGACGGTGCGATTCTGGTGGTTTCGGCGGCCGACGGGCCGATGCCGCAGACGCGGGAGCACATCCTGCTGGCGCGCCAGGTGGGGGTTCCCGCGATCGTGGTTTACCTGAACAAGGTGGACCAGGTCGACGATCCGGAGCTTCTGGAGCTGGTCGAGCTGGATGTCCGGGAGCTTTTGAGTTCCTACGATTTTCCCGGCGACGACATTCCGGTGGTGAAGGGCTCGGCGCTGGCGGCCTTGGAGGGCAAGGACGAGGCGACGGGCAGGGCGTCGATTTTGGAGCTGATGACGGCGGTTGACGAGTACATTCCGCAGCCCAAGCGCGCGAAGGACAAGCCGTTTTTGATGCCGATCGAGGATGTGTTCTCGATATCTGGCCGTGGGACGGTGGTGACGGGGCGTGTCGAGCGGGGTGTGGTGAAGGTCGGCGAGGAGGTCGAGATCGTCGGCATCAAGGAGACCACGAAGACGACGGTGACGGGCGTTGAGATGTTCCGCAAGCTGTTGGATTCGGGCGAGGCGGGCGACAACATCGGGGCGCTGCTGCGCGGCGTCGCGCGCGAGGCCGTGGAGCGCGGCCAGGTTCTGGCGAAGCCCGGTTCGATCACGCCGCACACGAAGTTCACGGCCGAGGCCTACATCCCGACCAAGGAGGAGGGCGGGCGTCACACGCCGTTCTTCACCAACTACCGGCCGCAGTTTTACTTCCGCACGACCGATGTCACGGGCGTGGTGAGCCTGCCGGAGGGCACGGAGATGGTGATGCCGGGCGACAACGTCTCGATGGAGGTCGAGTTGATCGCGCCCATCGCCATGGACGAGGGCCTGCGTTTCGCGATCCGCGAGGGCGGACGCACGGTGGGCGCCGGCGTGGTCGCCACGATCATCGAGTAGCACGGGTAAAGGCGAGGCGTCACCTGAAGCGCCCGATTGGATTGATCATGGATAACCAGAACATACGCATTCGCCTCAAGGCGTTCGATCACCGGGTGCTCGACCAGTCGACCGCGGAGATCGTCAGCACGGCCAAGCGCACCGGCGCGCAGGTGCGCGGACCGATACCCCTGCCGACCCGGATCGAGAAGTTCACGGTGCTGCGCGGACCCCACATCGACAAGAAGTCGCGCGAGCAGTTCGAAATCCGCACCCACAAGCGGCTGCTCGACATCGTCGATCCGACCCCGCAGACGGTCGATGCCTTGATGAAGCTCGACCTGGCCGCGGGCGTCGACGTCGAGATCAAGCTCAAGGGCTAGGACCATGCGCACCGGCATACTCGCCCAAAAACTTGGCATGACGCGGATCTTCACCGAGGACGGCGAACACGTGCCGGTGACCGTGTTGAAGGTCGAGAACTGCCACGTGGTCGCCGTGCGCCGCCGGGACAGCGACGGCTATGACGCGGTCCAGATCGGCGGCGGCGTGGCCAAGGTCAAGAACGTGGGCAAGCCCATGCGCGGTCATTTCGCCAAGGCCAAGGTGAAGCCGACCCGCAAGCTGGCGGAATTCCGGGTCTCGGCGGACGCCCTGCTCGAGGTCGGCCAGGAGCTCTCGCCGGACCACTTCGTGCCGGGCCAATACGTGGACGTGGCCGGCGTCTCGATCGGCAAGGGCTTCGCCGGGGTCATGAAACGGCACCACTTCAGCGGCCTTAGGGCGAGCCACGGCGTCTCGGTCTCGCATCGCTCCGGCGGCTCGACCGGCCAAAGCCAAGATCCGGGCAGGGTCTTCAAGGGCAAGAAGATGGCCGGTCACATGGGCGACCGGCGGGTGACCGTCCAGAACCTGCGCATCGTCTCGACCGACCCCGAGGAGGGCCTGATCCTGGTGCGCGGCGCGGTGCCCGGCGCCAAGGGCGGCTGGGTGCGGATCATCGACGCGGTCAAGCACCCCGTGCCCGAGGCTGCGCCGTTCCCGGCCGGGCTGCGCGCGGCCGGCACCCCGGAATCTGGCGCCGAGGCCGCCGAGGATGCGCCGGCCGAGGAGACGCCGAGCCAGGAGTCTGGGTCCGAGGCCGAGGTGGCCGGGGACGAGAAGGCTGGGGACGGGAAGGATTGACGGCCATGAAATGTGTGGTCATGACGCTGGATAACAAGAAGGTGGGCGAGATCGATCTCGACGATGCGATCTTCGGTCTGAGCCCGCGGGCGGACCTTCTGGCGCGTATGGTCAACTGGCAGCTCGCCAAGCGTCGGGCCGGAACCCATAAGGTCCAGGGACGCAGCGACGTGGCCGGCACGACCCAAAGGATGTATCGGCAGAAGGGCACCGGCCGCGCCCGTCACGGCCCGCCCAAGGTCTCGCAGTTTCGCAGCGGCGGGCGCGCCTTCGGCCCGGTGCTGCGCGACCACGCGCACAAGCTGACCAAGAAGGTGCGCAAACTGGCGCTCAAGAGCGCGCTCTCGGCCAAGGCGGCCGACGGCAAGCTGGTGGTGCTCGAGGCGGCCGAGGTCGAGACGCCGAAAACCGGCGAGCTGGCGCGCAAGTTCGGCGCGCTCGGCTGGTCCTCGGCGCTGGTCATCGGCGGCGCCATGCTCGACGAGAGTTTCGCCCGCGCCGCGCGCAATATACCGAACATCGACGTGCTGCCCGAGCAGGGCGCGAACGTCTACGACATTCTGCGCCGCGATACCCTGGTGCTGACCAAGGACGCGGTCGAGGCGTTGGAGGCACGACTGAAATGAGTGGGCCGCGAGCGCGCAAGAAGCAAGACGTTACGGTCTCCCGGGAGCGGCTCTACGAGGTGATCCGCCACCCGGTCGTGACCGAAAAGTCGACGCTCGGCTCCGAGCACAATCAGGTCACCTTCCGGGTGCCACTCGACGCCAGCAAGCCGGAGATCAAGGCGGCCGTGGAGGGCCTCTTCGCGGTCAAGGTGAAGGCGATCAATACGATGCGCCAGAAGGGCAAGATCAAGCGCTTCCGCGGCCGCATCGGCAAGCGGGTGGACACCAAGAAGGCCTACGTGACCTTGGAAGAGGGTCACAGCATCGACGTGACCACGGGGATCTAGGGCCATGGCGCTGAAGAAGTTCAATCCGACGACGCCCGGACGCCGCGGCCTGGTGCTGGTTGACCGCGCCGGCCTTTGGAAGGGCAAGCCGGTCAAGGCCTTGACCGAGGGCCTGAACAAGAAGGGCGGGCGCAACAACACCGGCCGGATCACCGCGCGCCGGCGCGGCGGCGGGCACAAGCGGCTGTACCGGGTGATCGATTTCAAGCGGCGCAAGTTCGACGTGTCGGCCAAGGTGCTGCGCCTGGAATACGACCCGAACCGGACCGCCTTCATCGCGCTCATCGAATACGAGGACGGCGAGCTCGGCTACATTCTGGCGCCGCAGCGCCTCGATGCCGGCGATACGGTCATCGCGGGCGACAAGGTCGACATCAAGCCGGGCAACGCCATGCCGCTGGCCTCGATCCCGATCGGCACGATCGTGCACAACGTCGAGATGAAGCCGGGCAAGGGCGGTCAGATCGCGCGCTCGGCGGGAACCTACGTCCAGTTGGTCGGCCGCGACGCCGGCCACGCGCTGCTGCGGCTCGGCTCGGGCGAGGCGCGCATGGTGCGCGCCGAGTGCATGGCGACGATCGGCGCGGTGTCCAATTCGGACCAGGGCAACATCAAGCTCGGCAAGGCCGGGCGCAAACGCTGGCTGGGCAAGCGGCCCTCGGTGCGCGGCGTGGCCATGAACCCGGTCGACCATCCGCACGGCGGCGGCGAGGGCCGCACCTCGGGGGGCCGCCATCCGGTCACCCCCTGGGGCCGGCCGACCAAGGGCGCGAAGACGCGCCACAACAAGAGGACGGACCGCCTGATCATGCGCCGCCGTCACAAGAAGCGTTAACGGAGGGCTGACGTGGCTCGCTCTGTCTGGAAAGGTCCGTTCGTCGACGGCTATCTGCTCAAGAAAGCCGAAAAGGCGCGCGCCTCGGGTCGAAACGAGATCATCAAGACCTGGTCGCGGCGCTCGACCATCATGCCGCAGTTCGTCGGCCTCACCTTCGGCGTGTACAACGGCAGGAAGTTTCTGCCCGTGCTGGTCACCGAGAACATGGTCGGCCACAAGTTCGGCGAGTTCGCGCCGACCCGCACGTTCCACGGCCATGCGGCCGACAAGCGGGCGAGGAGGGGTTGAGGAGCGATGGGTAAGCCGAAGCATAAGCGCCGCCTGCGCGAGGACGAGGCGATAGCGGTGGCCCGCAATCTGCGTATCAGCCCGCAGAAGCTGAACCTGGTCGCCCAGTCGATCCGCGGCAGGAACGCCGAGGCGGCGCTTTCGGAGCTGACGTTTTCGAAGCGACGCATCGCGAGCGACGTGAAGAAAACCCTGCAGTCGGCCATTGCCAATGCGGAAAACAACCATCAGTTGGACGTGGACCGCCTCTACGTGGCCGAGGCGACGGTCGGCAAGAGTTTCGTGATGAAGCGCTTTCGGCCCCGGGCGCGCGGCCGCGCCGGGCGAATTATAAAGCCGTTCAGCAATTTGACGGTTGTCGTGCGCGAACGGGAGGAAACGGCGTAATGGGCCAGAAAGTCAATCCGATCGGGCTGCGGCTCGGCATCAACCGGACCTGGGATTCGCGCTGGTACGCCGACGCGAACTACGCCGATCTGCTGCACGAGGACCTGAATATCCGCAATTTCCTGCGCAAGCGGCTGCAGCAGGCCGGCATCTCACGGATCATCATCGAGCGCCCGGCCAAGAAGGCCCGGATCACGATTCACACCGCAAGACCCGGCGTGGTCATCGGCAAGAAGGGCGCGGATATCGAAAAGCTCCGCACCGAACTTCAGAAGATGACCGACAGCGAGGTCCATCTGAACATCGTCGAGATCCGCAAGCCGGAAATCGACGCCGTCCTGGTGGCCGAGAACATCGCCAGCCAGCTCGAGCGGCGCGTGGCCTTCCGCCGGGCCATGAAACGCGCCGTGCAGTCGGCCATGCGCCTGGGCGCCCAGGGCATTCGGATCCAGTGCGGCGGTCGCCTGGGCGGCGCCGAGATCGCGCGCACCGAGTGGTATCGCGAGGGCCGGGTGCCGCTGCACACGCTGCGCGCCGACATCGACTACGGCGAGTCGACGGCGCTCACCACCTACGGGACCTGCGGCGTCAAGGTCTGGGTCTTCAAGGGCGAGATCATGGCGCACGACCCCACGGCGCAGGAAAAGAAGCTACAGGAGACGCAACAGCCGCGCTGAGGGCGGCCTGAAAGCGTCGAGGAAGCGAAATCATGTTGCAGCCCAAGCGGACGAAGTACCGCAAAGCCCACAAGGGCCGGATTCACGGCAATGCCAAGGCCGGGTATTCGCTAAACTTCGGCGCCTACGGCTTGAAGGCGCTCACCCCGGGCCGCGTCTCGGCGCGCCAGATCGAGGCTGCGCGCCGGACCATCACGCGCCACATGAAGCGCGTCGGCAAGCTCTGGATCCGGGTCTTCCCGGACGTGCCCGTGTCCCAGAAGCCCGCCGAGGTGCGCCAGGGCAAGGGCAAGGGCTCGCCCGAGTGGTGGGCGGTGCGGATCAAGCCCGGCCGGATCATGTTCGAGCTCGACGGCGTATCGCGCGATCTGGCGCGTGAGGCCTTCGTGCTCGCCGCGGCCAAGCTGCCGGTGAGGACCAAGTTCATCTACCGCCTGGGCGAGGAGGATAGGCCGTGAAAGCCTCGGATCTCAGGACCAAGACGGTAGACGAGTTGACGGACTCGCTCATGAACCTGCGCAAGGAACGGTTTAACCTGCGCTTTCAGAAGGCCAGCGGACAGCTGGAGAACACCGCGCGCGCGCGCCAAGTGCGCCGCGATATCGCGCGCGTCAAGACGATCCTGCACGATATGAAACAGGCCGCTTCCTAGGAGAATTGACAGCTATGCCGCGACGAGTGTTGAAAGGAGTGGTGGTCAGCGACAAGGCCGACAAGACGGTCACCGTTCTTGTCAAACGCCGGGTCATGCATCCGCTCTACAAAAAGATCATCAGACGTTCGAAGAAGTATCGCGCGCATGACGAGGACAACCGCTGCAAGGTCGGCGACTCGGTCCAAATCCAGGAATGCCGCCCGATCGCCAAGTCGAAATCCTGGCGAGTGATCGACGCGGACGCGGCGTCGGCCTAGGGTAAAAGAGGAACCGAGACCATGATTCAAATGCAGACGCAGCTCGAGGTGGCCGACAACTCGGGCGCCCGTCGGGTCCAGTGCATCAAAGTACTCGGCGGCTCCAAGCGCAAGACCGCGGGCGTCGGCGACGTGGTGGTGGTCAGCGTCAAGGAGGCGATTCCACGCGGTCGCGTCAAGAAGGGCGACCTGCACCGCGCGGTCATCGTGCGCACGGCCAAGGAGATCCGGCGCGCCGACGGCAGCTCGATTCGCTTCGACAGCAACGCCGCTGTGCTGATCAGCAAGCAGGGCGAGCCGATCGGGACCCGAATCTTCGGCCCGGTCACGCGCGAGCTCAGGGCCCGCAAGTTCATGAAGATCATCTCGCTCGCACCCGAGGTGCTGTGATGGCCCGGAAACTGAAGACCAAGAAACTCAAGACCAAGAAGCTCAAGATCAAGAAGGGCGACAAGGTGACCGTCATCACCGGGCGCGACAAGGGCAAGACCGGCGAAATCATGCGTGTCGATCCGAAGAAGGACCGCGTGTTCGTTCAGGGCGTCAACATGGTCAAGCGTCACCAGTCGGCGACCCCGACCGATCCGGGCGGCATCGTCGAGAAGGAGGCGTCGCTGCACGTCTCGAACGTCGCCCATATCGACCCCAAGACCGACCGGCCGACCCGCGTCGGACTGCGCGAAGACGCCGGCGGCCGCAAGGTGCGCTACGCCAGGCGCTCCGGTGAGACGATCGATCTTTAGTTTGGGCGAGGCTGAACCCATGACCCCGCGTTTGAAAGAGTATTACCACAAGACGCTGAAGCCCGAGCTCGTGAAACAGTTCGGTTACGCCAACACCATGGAGGTGCCGCGCCTCGACAAAATCGTGCTCAACATGGGGGTGGGCGAGGGCGTGCAGGACCAGAAGAAGGTGCATTCGGCGGCCGAGGAGCTCGGCCTGATCGCCGGTCAGAGGCCGGTCATCACCCGGGCCAAGAAGTCGATCGCCGCCTTCAAGCTGCGCGAAGGCATGCCGGTGGGCTGCAAGGTGACCTTGCGCCACAATCGCATGTACGAGTTCCTCGACCGGCTGGTCACCGTGGCCTTGCCGCGGGTGCGCGATTTCCGCGGGATTTCGCCGGACAGCTTCGACGGGCGCGGCAACCTCGCGTTGGGCCTCAAGGAGCAAATCGTGTTTCCGGAAATCGATTACGACCAGGTGGGCGAGATCCGCGGCCTAAACATCGTGATCTGCACCACCGCCAAAAGCGACGATGAGGCCCGCGCCCTGCTCAAGGGCTTCGATGTGCCGTTCACCGGCTGGGCGGCGAAAAAAGGATTGGATGAACATGGCTAAGAAAAGCGCCGTTGAAAAGAACGAGAAGCGCAAGAGGTTGGTGCAGCGCTACGCCGCCAAGCGCGACCGGCTGAGGACGATCGCGCGCGATCGCTCGCTGCCGCCGGAGGAGCGTTTTCAGGCCTACCTCAAGCTGGCGGCGATGCCGCGCAACGGGGCGGCCGTGCGGGTCCGAAACCGCTGCAAGGTGAGCGGCCGGCCGCGCGGAAACTACCGGAAGTTCAAGATCTCGCGCATCGCTCTGCGCGATCTGGCGTCGATCGGCCAGATTCCGGGCATGGTCAAGTCGAGCTGGTAGGGAGGTAGAAGGCGCGCGATGGCGATGAGCGATCCTTTGGGGGACATGCTGACCCGCATCCGCAACGGCCAGCGGGTCGGCAAGTCCAAGGTCAATGCGCCGGCCTCGATGTTGCGCTCGAACGTGCTCGAGGTCCTCAAGCGCGAAGGGTACATCCGCGGTTTCCGGAGGCACGAGCAGCGCCCCGGCATCGCCGAGCTGGAGATCGAGCTCAAGTATCACGATGGCAATCCGGTCATTCAGGAGATCTCGCGGATCTCCAGGCCGGGCCAACGCGTGTACTCCAAGATCAGGGAACTGCCTTTGTATTACAACGGATTAGGCATAACGATCCTGTCCACGCCCCGGGGCGTGATGTCGGATCAGGAAGCGCGCGCGGCCAATGTCGGCGGCGAAGTGCTGTGCCGGGTGTTCTAAAGGGCGAAGCGATGTCTCGCGTTGGAAAGCATCCCGTCGAATTGCCGAGCGGCGTCGAGGTCGTCCTCGACGGCAAGACCGTGACGGCGAAGGGCAAGCTGGGTCAGCTCGCCTATCAGGCGACCGACGACGTGATCGTCGCGCTCGACGACGGCAAGGTCGTGGTCAAACCGGTCGACCAATCGAAGCGCTCGCGGGCCATGTGGGGCACCGCGCGCTCGCGCATCCAGGCTATGGTGACCGGCGTTTCGGAGGGGTTCACCAAGCAGTTGGAAATCAACGGAGTCGGCTATCGGGCCGCGATCCAGGGCAGCACCTTGACCTTGCAGCTCGGCTACAGTCACGACATCAGCTTTCCGATTCCCGAGGCCATCACGATCAAGTGCGAGAAACCGACGAGCATCACCGTCTCGGGCGCCGACAAGCAGCAGGTCGGCCAGGTGGCGGCCGAGATCCGCGCGTTCCGCAAGCCGGAGCCGTACAAGGGCAAGGGCATCAAGTACGTGGACGAGATAATTCTGCGCAAGGAAGGCAAGAAGAAGTAAAGCCATGCTGACCGTGAAGGAAATGCACGTGCGCCGCACGCGCAGGGTTCGCACCGGTATCCGGCGCAAGAGCAAGGGCCGCCCGCGCCTGTCCGTGTTCCGCTCGATCAAGCACATCTATGCCCAGGTCATCGACGACGAACAGGGGCGCACCCTGGCCGCGGCCTCGAGCGTCGACAAGGCGTTCGAGGGCAAGCTGGCGAAAGGCACCGACCGGGCAGCGGCGACCGCGGTCGGCAAGTTGATCGCCGAACGGGCCGCGGCCGCCGGCGTCAAGGAGGTGGTCTTCGACCGCGGCGGCTATCTGTATCACGGCCGGGTCAAGGCCCTGGCGGAGGCCGCGCGCGAGGGCGGCCTGTCGTTCTGAGGGAATAATACATGGCACAAGTCAGAAGAGACGGACCCCCAAGAGGCGGCCCCGGTCGAGGCGGCCCCGGACGGGGCGGTCCCGGACGAGGCGGCCCCGGACGGGGCGGTCGACGAGGGCGCGACGATCGCGGCTCGCGCGAAGAGGCCGACCTGATCGAAAAGCTGGTCGGGATCAACCGCGTCGCCAAGGTGGTCAAGGGCGGACGGCGCTTCGGGTTCGCCGCGCTGGTCGTCGTCGGCGACGGCCGCGGCCGGGTCGGATACGGTCACGGCAAGGCGCGCGAGGTGCCCGAGGCGATCCGCAAGGCGACCGAGCAGGCCAAGCGCGACATGATCCGCGTGCCCCTGCGCGAGGGGCGCACGCTGCATCACGACATCAAGGGCCGCTTCGGCGCCGGCCGCGTCATGCTGCGCCCGGCCGCGAAGGGCACGGGCATCATCGCCGGCGGGCCCATGCGCGCGATCTTCGAGGCGCTCGGCATCCAGGACGTGGTCGCCAAATCGCTCGGCACGTCGAACCCCTACAACATGATCAAGGCCACCTTCGAGGGCCTGACGCGTAGCGCCAGCCCGCGCATGGTGGCCCAGCGGCGCGGCAAAAAGGTCACCGACCTGCTCGGCGACCGGCGCGCGGCCAGCGCGGAGGCACAGGAGTAATCCGTCATGAATGCCGAGCGCAAGACCGTCACCGTGACCCAAATTGCCAGCCCGATCGGCCGCCCCAAGGACCAGCGGGCGACGCTGATCGGGCTTGGACTGAACAAGATCGACCGGACCCGGGAACTCGAGGATACCCCCGCGGTGCGCGGCATGATCGGAAAGGTGAGCCACCTGGTGCGGGTCGAGGGCGAGTCCTGACCCGCCGATCACGGGCCGGCCCGATGCAAGCGGCGGCCAACGGGAACCAAAGCGCATGAAACTGAATCGACTGTCCGACAACCCCAAGGCGCGCAAGAATCGCAGGCGCGTCGGCCGCGGCAACGGCTCGGGCCGGGGCAAGACCTGCGGGCGTGGCCACAAGGGCCAGAATTCGCGCAGCGGCGTGGCGCTGAAGGGCTTCGAGGGTGGCCAGATGCCGCTCAACCGGCGGCTGCCCAAGCGCGGCTTCAAGAACATCTTCGGCAAGGACTACGTGACCGTCAATCTCGGCCGGCTGCAGATCGCGATCGACGCCGGCAAGCTGGACCCGAAGAAGCCGGTCGACCCGGCCGCGCTCACCGCCGCCGGCGTGATCACCAGACCGCGCGACGGCGTGCGCCTGCTTGCAAAAGGCGAGTTGAAGACCAAATTGAACATCACGGTGGCGGGCGCGTCCAAGGCGGCCGTGGCGGCCGTCGAGAAGGCCGGTGGCAGCCTGAAGGTCGCCGCCGCCAAGGCCGTGCCTGCCGGGACGGTCTCCAAGGTTGCGCCCGCCGAGACGCCCGCCTGACGGCCCGGAGGCGGGCTGAACGAGGACGAATAGATGGCTTCCGCCGCCGAGCAACTCGCCGCCAGCATCAACTTCGGGGCGCTTTCCAAGGCCACGGAGCTCAAGAAGCGTATCTGGTTCACCCTGGGCGCCCTGGTCATCTACCGGCTCGGGACTTACATCCCGTCGCCGGGGATCGATCCGGTCGTCATGCAGCAAATCTTCGAGCAGCAGCGCGGCGGCATCCTGGGCATGTTCAACATGTTCGCCGGCGGCGCGCTGGGCCGGATGACGATCTTCGCGCTCAACATCATGCCGTACATCTCGGCGGCGATCATCATGCAGCTCCTGACCGCCGTCTCGCCGACCCTGGAGGCGCTCAAGAAGGAGGGCGAAGCCGGGCGCAAGAAAATCAACCAGTACACCCGCTACGGCACCGTGCTGCTGGCCTCGGTCCAGGCCTACGGCATCGCCGTGGGGCTCGAGAGCGCGAGCGGGCCGAGCGGCTCGGCGGTGCTCGATCCGGGGCTGTATTTCCGCTTCACCATGGTGGTCACACTGACCGGCGGGACCATGTTCCTGATGTGGCTGGGCGAGCAGATCACCCAGCGCGGCGTCGGCAACGGCATCTCGCTGATCATTTTCTCCGGCATCGTCGCCAACCTGCCGCTGGCCATGGTGAGCACGCTGGAGCTGGGGCGCACCGGCGCCCTTTCGGCGGTCTTCATCATCGTGCTGCTGATCATGGTGGTCGTCGTGATCACCTTCATCGTGTTCATGGAGCGGGCCCAGCGCCGGATCATCATCCAGTATCCCAAGCGCCAGGTCGGCAACAAGATGTTCGGCGGCGAGAGCACGCACCTGCCGATGAAACTCAACCCCTCGGGCGTGATCCCGCTTATCTTCGCCTCTTCGCTCCTGCTCATGCCGCTGACCGTGGCCGGCTTCTCCGGCGGGGCCGGGCCGGAGTGGATGACCTGGGTGACCGCGTTCCTTGGCCGCGGCACGGCGGGCTTTCTGACGATCTACGTCGGGCTGATCCTTTTCTTCACCTTCTTCTACACTACGATCGTGTTCAATCCGGCGGACACCGCGGACAACCTGAAGAAGCACGGCGGCTTCATCCCCGGCATCCGGCCGGGCCGCAACACGGAGGCGCACCTGCGCTTCATCCTGCTGCGCCTGACCACCGTGGGCGCGATCTATCTCAGCTTGGTCGCCCTGCTGCCGGAGATCCTGATTTCGCGCTTCGCCGTGCCGTTCTTTTTTGGCGGCACCAGCCTGCTCATCGTCGTGTCGGTGACCATGGATACGGTCGGGCAGATCCATTCGCACCTGCTCGCGCACCAATACGAAGGCCTGATCAAGAAAGCCAAGCTGAAGGGTAGGCGTGGGTGAACATCATTCTCTTGGGCCCGCCGGGCGCGGGCAAGGGAACCCAGGCACAGAGGATCGTGAGGAAACAAGGCCTGATCCAACTCTCGACCGGCGACATGCTGCGCGCGGCGGTCGCCTCGGGGAGCGATCTGGGCAAAGAGGCCAAGAAGGTCATGGATGCCGGGCAACTCATGCCCGACGCGTTGATGATCCGCATGATCTCGGAACGGATCGACCAGCCGGACTGCCGGGGCGGCTTCATCCTGGACGGTTTCCCGCGTACGATCCCCCAGGCCGAGGGCCTGGACCGGATGCTGGCGGAGAAGGGGTTGAGGCTGGATTCGGTAATCGAGATGAAGGTCGACGAGGAGGCGCTGGTCCAACGCATCACCGGACGCTACACCTGCGCGAAATGCGGCGCCGGCTACCACGACAGCTTTCAGCGTCCCCAATCGGACGGGGTGTGCGACCACTGCGGCGGGAGCGGGATAACGCGCCGGGCCGACGACAACGAGGAGACGGTGCGCACGCGGCTGGAGGCATACCGGGCGCAGACCGAGCCGATCCTGCCGTATTACGGCGAGAAGGGGATCCTGCGCTCGGTCGACGGCATGGCCTCGATCGACGAGGTCGCCGATCAAATCGAGACGGCCCTGGCGGCGGCATGACGGTTGACTCGACAGAGTGGCGGCCTATAATTGCCGTGCCTCCGGTGCCACGGCGACCGGGCGGTTTTGCCTGTCCGCATTCAACCAAGGCTCAAGACGCTTAAGGAGACCGCGACGTGGCCCGTATCGCTGGCGTCAATATTCCGACTCAGAAGCGCGTCGAGATCGCGCTGACCTACATCCACGGCATCGGCCGCACCAAGGCCACGGAAATCTGCTCGAAGGTCGGGATCCCGCGCGAGCGCCGGGTCAACGATCTGACCGACGAGGAGGTGATGCGGATCCGCGAAGCCATCGACCGCGACTGCATCGTCGAGGGCGATCTGCGGCGCGAGGTGGCCATGAACATCAAGCGTTTGATGGACCTGGGTTGCTACCGGGGATTGCGTCACCGCAAAGGCCTGCCGGTGCGCGGCCAGCGCACCAACACCAACGCGCGCACCCGCAAGGGCCCGGCGCGGCCGATCGCGGGCAAGAAGAAGACGCTCAAGTAACAACGGATAGGGACGAGGATGGCCAAACCTCAGGCGCGCTTGCGGCGCCGGGAGAAGAAGAACATCACTTCCGGTATTGCACATGTGAGCGCGACGTTCAACAACACCAAGATCACCATCACCGACGTCCAGGGCAACACCATTGCTTGGGCTTCGGCCGGCGGTCAGGGCTTCAAGGGCTCGCGCAAGTCGACCCCTTATGCCGCCCAGTTGGCCGGCGAGGACGCCGGACGCAAGGCGCAGGAGCACGGCATGAAGACCCTCGAGGTCAACGTCAAGGGACCGGGCTCGGGCCGGGAATCCGCGCTGCGCGCGCTTCAGGCGGTCGGCTTCATCATCACCGTCATCCGGGACGTGACACCGATTCCGCACAACGGTTGTCGGCCGCCCAAACGGCGGAGAGTTTAAGACCGTCCGCCCGGCGGCGCTCGCGCCGCGCGTTCGGGGCGGATCCGGTAGATGGAGCCGGGCATACCCGGCGCAAGATACTGATGTGCATACCGATGGATACCGCTCCTTGGTATTAATCCCATCCAAGCGGGTCCGAAATAACTTACAAGTCGCGAGGGCGCGGTAGTGCTGCAAAAAAATTGGACGGAAATGATCAAGCCGGGCAAGCTCGACATCCAGCCCGGATCGGACGCGAAGCGTCTGGCCAAGGTGGTGGCCGAGCCGCTCGAGCGTGGTTTCGGATTGACCCTCGGCAACGCGCTTCGGCGGGTGCTTCTGTCGTCCCTCCAGGGGGCGGCGGTGACCAGCATCCACGTCGACGGCGTGCTCCACGAGTTCTCCTCGATCCCGGGTGTGCGCGAGGACCTGACCGACGTCGTGCTCAACGTCAAGTCGATTGCGCTGCGCATGTACGGCGACGGGCCAAAGCGAATACGTCTCAGGTCCGAGGGACCGGGAGAGGTCACCGCCGGGCAGATCGAGACCGGTCACGACATCGAGGTCATGAACCCCGATCTGGTGATCTGCACCCTCGACGACGGCGCGCGCATCGACATGGAGATGACCGTCGAGTCCGGCAAGGGCTATATCCCGGGCTCGCAGAACCGGCCGGAGGATGCGCCGATCGGCCTGATCCCGGTCGACGCCATGTTCTCGCCGGTGCGCAAAGTGGCCTACAAGGTCGAGAACACCCGCGTCGGCCAAGTGACCGACTACGACAAGCTGACCATGGAGATCGAGACCAACGGCGCGGTGACGCCGGAGGACTCGGTCGCGCTTGCCGCGCGCATCCTGCAGGAGCAGCTCCAGCTGTTCATCAATTTCGACGAGCCGGCGATCCGCGAGTTCGAGGACAAGCCGAGCGAGCCGCCGTTCAACAAGAACCTCTTGCGCAAGGTCGACGAGCTCGAGCTCTCGGTACGCTCGGCGAACTGCCTCAAGAACGACAATATCGTCTACATCGGCGATCTGGTTCAGAAGAGCGAGGCCGAAATGCTGCGCACCCCGAACTTCGGCCGCAAATCCTTGAACGAGATCAAGGAGGTCCTGTCGACCATGGGCCTGCATCTCGGCATGGAGATCCCCAACTGGCCGCCGGAAAATATCGAGGACCTCGCCAAGAAGCTCGAGGAGCCTTACTGACCCCGCCCTTAGGGGCGACCCCGGGGGCCGTTCGGGCCCCCGCCCGCCGTACACGGCCTCGCGACCCGAGAGGATGCGCGGCGGCGGGCTCGTGCAATCGGTCTCGCGCGCGAGGCCCGGAGAGGAGAACGGACGATGCGCCACGCAAAGAGCGGCCGGAAGCTCAACCGGACCGCCAGTCACCGCAAGGCGATGTTCGCCAACATGGCGGTCGCGCTGATCAAGCACGAGCAGATCAAGACCACGCTGCCCAAGGCGAAGGACTTGAGAGGCGTCGTCGACCGTCTCATCACGCTTGGCAAACGGGGCGACCTGCACGCCCGGCGCCAGGCGCTCTCGGTGCTGCGCGACAGCACGATCGCGGCCAAGCTGTTCAAAGAGCTGGCCGAGCGCTACAAGGACCGCCCGGGCGGCTACACCCGGGTGATCAAGGCCGGCTTTCGCTACGGCGACACGGCGCCCATGGCGGTCATCGAGCTGGTCGAACGGAACCCGGACGCCAAGGGCCAGGATTCCGGTCCGACCATGTACGGCGAGGACGTGGCGAAGGAGGAATAGCCCCTGCCTTGGCGGACACGCGCCGAATTCCACAGCCAGGGCGGCCCACCGGGGGCTGCCCTTTTGCGTTGGCGAGCGCGCGGCGCCTCATTTACGCCTCGGGCCTGCCGATGCCGATGTGCGCCCATGAAATGGGTCAATATCAGCGCTCCTTGGTATAATATGGTAATGGCGCGCCGCGCGCGGGCGAGTCGTTGCCACGAGGGATCTTGGATCATGGGATGCCGTTTGCTAGCCGTTTGCCTGGGCGCTTTGCTTGCGTTCGCGCCGCCGGCCGCGGCGGCCGACCAGACCAAGACCGTGCCGGACTCGCGCCTCCAGGTCGAGCTGTCCTTCGCGCCGGTCGTCAAGCGGGTGGCGCCGGCCGTGGTCAACATCTTCTCCAAGCGCGTGGTGCGCCAGCGCGGCGCCTCGCCGTTCTTCGACGACCCCTTCTTCAAGCGCTTCTTCGGCAAGAACTTCGGCATGTTCGGCGTGCCCAGGGAGCGGATTCAGAGCTCCCTCGGCTCCGGGGTGATCGTTTCCGAAGATGGCCTGATCGTCACCAATTACCACGTCATCAAGGACTCGGACGAGATCACCGTGGTGCTCGCCGACCGGCGCGAGTTCCCGGCCGAACTGGTGCTCGGCGACGAGCGCACCGATTTGGCCGTGCTGCGCATCGACCCGGGCGGAAAGAAACTGCCGCACGTCGCGTTCCGGGACTCCGACGAGGTCGAGGTCGGCGATCTGGTGCTGGCCATCGGCAATCCCTTCGGCGTCGGCCAGACGGTGACCAGCGGCATCGTCTCGGCGACGGCGCGCACCCAGACCGGCATCTCCGATTTCAGCTTTTTCATCCAGACCGATGCCGCGATCAACCCGGGCAACTCGGGCGGCGCGCTGGTCACCCTCGACGGCAAGCTGCTCGGCATCAACACGGCGATCTATTCGCGCAGCGGCGGCTCGGTGGGGATCGGCTTCGCGATCCCCTCGAACATGGTCAAGACGGTCGTGGCCGGCGCGCTCAGGGGCGGCGATCTGGTGCGCGCCTGGAGCGGTCTGGTCGGCCAGCCGCTGACCCAGGATCTGGCCGAGGGCTTCGGGCTGGAGACGCCCGGCGGCGTGATCGTCGCCAAGGTTTATCCCGGCGGCCCGGCCGACCGCGCCGGCGTCAGGGCCGGTGACGTCATCCTGGGGCTGGACGGGCAGCGCGTGGCCGACGTCGAGTCCTTCCGCTACCGGGTCGCCACCCGCGACTTGGGCGGCACCGCCGAGCTCGAGATCTGGCGCAACCGAACCATCAAGACCCTGGACCTGCCGCTCGGACCCGCGCCGGAGATCCCGCCGCGCGCGCGGATGCGCCTGACCGGACAGCATCCGCTGGACGGCGCGGTGGTCGACAACCTGTCGCCGGCCTTGGCCGAGGAGCTGGACCTGCCGGGCGCCTGGGAAGGCGTTATCATCATCAAGGTGGTGCGCGGCAGCGTGGCGCATCGCCTGCGATTCCAGCCGGGCGACATCATCGTGGCGGTCAACCGCAAGGCGGTGGCCGAGGTCACCGCCGTGGCCGAGGCGCTGGAGCGCGCCAGGGCGCAGTGGCGCATCAGCTTCAGCCGTAAGGGTAAGGTGCGCCATGTCGAGTTCTCACTCTGAGTTATACCAAGTCTCGTTGATAATGACCCATAGAGACGGCTTCCCAAGGCTTTCGGCTAGGAGCGCGTGGCGCGGCGATGCGGGGCATCGCGAGCGATGCGCGACGCCGCCCGAAAGCCTTGGGAAACCGCCGTTCCGGTCGCGCGGGCGAACCGCCGGAGGGCGTCGGCAAGCCTTGACGATGTCCCGCATCGCCCGCGGCTTCCCTCCTACCCGGCGGATCGCCTGCCCGATCTCTATGGGTCATTATCAGCGCTCCTTGGTATAAGGGAGCGACATGCGTATTTACGCCACCGTGGTTTATCTTTTCCTGTACGTCCCCATCGGCATCATCGTGCTGTTCAGCTTCAACTCCGGGCGGCACGCCAGCGACTTCCGCGGCTTCTCCATCGAGTGGTACGGCACGGCGTTCTCGAACCGCTGGGTGGTGGAAGCGCTGACCACCAGTCTCATCATCGCCGGCACGACCGCAGTGCTGGCGACCGTGATGGGCACCTCGGCGGCGCTCGCGCTGCAGCGCGTCAAGGGGACGCTCAGGGCAATTTTCGACGGGCTCACTTTAATCGCGATCATGATTCCCGGTATCGTCCTCGGCATCTCGACGCTGGTCGGGCTGGTCACCTTGTTCAAATTCGCCAACCCGGTGATCGCCACGCTGTGGCCCGTGGTGCTGGGTGCGGCGCCCAAGCTGCATATGGGTTACGCCACGGTGATCGCCGCGCACACCGTATTCACCATGGCGCTGGTCATCGTCATCGTGCGCGCCCGCATCCAGGGCATGGACCGGACCCTGATCGAGGCCTCGGCCGATCTTTACGCGACACCGTGGGGGACTTTCCGCCAGGTGACGTTGCCGCTGCTGTTCCCGGCGGTGCTCGCCGGCTTCCTGCTCAGCTTCACCTTCAGCTTCGACGACTTCATCATTTCCTTCTTCGTCGCCGGCTCGAACACCACCCTACCGATCTACGTGTTCTCGTCGATCCGCCGCGGCATAACGCCCGAGGTCAACGCCATCGGCACCATGGTGCTGGCCGTCTCGCTCACCCTTATGGTTCTCGCCCAGGCGCTGTTGCGCGCGCGCACGGCCAAGACCAAGAGCGGCCAGGGCTGAGCGATTTGACGGCCGCAATGACCGACACGGATGTCGCCATCGTCGGCGCTGGCGCGGCGGGCCTCGCCGCGGCGCGGACGCTCACCGACCTCGGCGTGCCCTTCGTCCTGCTCGAGGCCTCGCACCGGATCGGCGGGCGCGCCTATACCGAAGAGGTCTCCCCCGGCGTGCCCTTCGACCTGGGTTGCCACTGGCTGCATTCGGCGAGCCTGAACCCCTTCGTCGCCATCGCCGATTCCTTCGGGTTCCACTATAACACCCAAGGCATTTCGCTGCGCATCCGCCTGGACGGGGCCTGGGCCGGCGAAACGGTCCAAGAAGAGCGCGACGCCTTCTTCGAAAGAAACCTCGACCTGATCGCCCAAGCCGGAGAACGAGGCCGGGACGTGGCGATCGCCGAGGCGACCGAGCGCGACAGCCGCTGGACGGCGCCTTTCGATTACTTCATCTCGCTCATGGCATCGGCCGACGCGGATCGGGTCTCCACGCTCGACTACCACAACTACAACGACACCGGCGAGAACTGGCCGCTCAAGGAAGGCTACGGGGCGCTGGTCGCCCGCTTCGGGGCGGACGTGCCGGTCACGCTCAACGCGGCGGTCGCGCGGATCGACTGGTCCGCCGAGACCCTGAGCCTGACCGCGCCGCAGGGCGAGGTCCGCGCCAAGAAGGTCATCGTCACGGTCTCGACCGGGGTCTTGGGCGGCGGCCACATCCGCTTCGACCCGCCGCTGCCCGGGGCGAAGCAGGAAGCGATCGCCGCGCTGCCGCTGGGCAACCACAACCGGATCTGCCTGGTCTACGACCACGACGTCTTCGGCGCCGACCACCCGCACGGCGCGACGCTTCTGAACCAAGGTTCGGAGCCCATGGGCTTCTCGATCCGGCCGTTCGGCTACGACTACGTGGTCGGCTTCACCGGCGGCCGCTTTGCCGACTGGCTCGAGCGCGCCGGCGTCGAGGCCTCGGTGGATCTGGCCAAGGAGAACCTCAAGCGGGCCTTCGGCGCCGACATCGTCAAGCACGTGGCGCGCCACAGCGTGACCGCCTGGCGCGGCGACCCATGGGTCCGGGGCGCCTATTCCGCCGCCCTGCCCGGCCAGGCACATCAACGCGCGCGCCTGGCCGAGCCCCTGGACGAGCGCCTGTACTTCGCCGGCGAGGCGGCCTCGCCCGATTTCTTCTCGACCGCCCACGGCGCCCACCTCACCGGCATCCGGGCGGCGCGGGCGGCGGCGAGCTCGCTCGGCAGGGAGCAAAACGTCGAGACCGACGCCGCCGATAGCGCGGGTTGAATCAGCCGCTCGTTCGGGGCGGGCAACAGCAAACGGCGCGGCCGGTTACCCGAGCCGCACCGTCGATTTCATCGGAAAGATGGTCGGAGCGCGTGCCTCATGCCAACGATTGTCGGTATCAGGCGGCGACCTGCTCCAGCTTGCCCATGAGGTAGTCGATATCCTCCTGGGTCATGCGCGACTGCGGGTCCTCGAACTGGGTCAGGATGCGCTCCAGCATGCGCTCGATGAACCGCGAGCGGTCGTTCGGGCCACCGTCATAGTCGGTCTCGCGGACCAACTCGATGCCGGCCCGAAACGCCGGGAACAGCCGCTTGGGCAGATCGGCCTTCATGTAGATCGACTCGAGACCGAGCAAACCCTGGTCGTGGATCAGGATACGGGCGTTCTGCAACGGCAAGTCAGCGAGTCGCGCTATGGCCCGCTCGAAGAAATTTATGTCGCCCATGCATATCGAACGCAGCAGAAGCGAGGGGGTCAGCCGATCCCTGCGCATCAACTGATCGACGAGGTTGTCGAGCTCGGTATCGGTGGAGCCGTAATCCACCAGGCTCATGGTGGCGCGCTCGCGCGTCTGAAGGATGAGGTTGCTGGCGACATCGGGCGAGACATCGTGCTTCGACAGAAGGAAGTCCTGAAGCCGCTCGGAGAGCTTCTCGACCAGTTGCGCCGAGACCGCGGCCGGCATGTTGGGCCGACGCGCCAGCGAGTCGGAGACCGCATCGCTCTCCTGGTATTCGTCCATGACCCGGCCGAGCAACTTCTCGGTCAACTTGGCGCCGTCGTTGGCGACCAGGCGCGCGACCGCCTTCTCGTTGCCGGTATCGACGAGCGCATCCGCGACGCGCGAGGAAACGCTCGGTCGCTGGGCGACGGCGACCTGCTTGGCCGCGCCTTGACCGCGCACGATCTCGATCAGGTCCTCGTCGGTCAGCACCTCGGAGAACTTGATCATGGGCAACGAGACCGAATCCACGTCCTTGGCCAGCGCCATGGCCACGTCGTGCGGCAGATCCGGCGAATTTTTCAGATGACTGGCGAGCGCCTCGCGCACGCGCAGCTCGACGTCCTTGACCAGCTTGCGGAAAATGTCCTCGGCGATCCGCCGCTCGGCCGGGCTGAGCGCCTCGGTCGAGAACTGGGAGGCGATCTTGGCCGTCGTTTCGGCGCGTACCTCGGACGATGGATCGGCCATGAGCTTGGCCACGTCGTCCTGAGTGAGCTGCATCGGGACGGGTTCGTCGGTCATCGTATCCCTCGCCTATTTTCCATTAACGGCTTCGGCCGGAGCCGACAAAGCACTCGCTCGGCCGGCGCGCACGGCGGCGATGTCGCCCTTCCAGTATGGGTTTAGGAAGGTTAATCGACCTTTAATATGGCAGCTGAATGCACGGTTTTCGGGCAAATTTCGCGGGGATCCGCTTCGGCGCCGCCGGCCCGGTCGCCCCGGTGGGTCCACAGGCCGCCCCACGCTGCTTCGCTTCGCGTCACCCGAGCGCTACGCGAAACCGCGCGGGTCCCCCCTATGGACTACCGGGACAACCTCCATCGAGTCCAACCGAAGCGGTCAATTCAGATTGTTGTCGACGGGGGTGCGGCGCCGAATTCATGCGGATACCCGCGAAATAATATTTCCGTGCTCCGGGCGGGGAAGAACGATTGCCGCTCCCTCGCCCGCGAAAAGGTTAGGATTCCATCTTTTTTTCCCATTTAAGTGATTGTTATTGAGTATCAAATCAGAATAACGCCATCTATGGATAGATGCGTCGCCCTTGGCGGCCGTAGCGGACATGGCCGGGGGGCGTTTTTCGAGGGTTCCCCCATGCCGATCTTCGCCCATCCCGAATTCGACGGTCATCAAGAGGTCGTCTTTGGCCACGATCCCCAATGCGGCCTGAGCGCCATCATCGCCATCCACAACACCAACCGGGGCCCGGCGCTCGGCGGCTGCCGCATGTGGCCCTACGCCAGCGAGGCCGAGGCGCTGACCGACGTGCTGCGCCTCGCGCGCGGCATGACCTACAAGTCGGCGCTCGCCGACCTGCCCTTGGGCGGCGGCAAGGCGGTCATCATCGGCGACCCGCACGAGGACAAGTCCGAGGCGCTGTTCCTGGCCATGGGCCGCTTCGTCGATGGCCTCGGCGGACGCTACATCACGGCCGAGGACGTGGGCGTCTCGGTCGAGGACGTGGACGTCATGGCGCGCGTCACCAAGCACGTGGCCGGCACCGATTCGACCGGCGCGGGCGATCCCTCGCCGTCCACCGCCTACGGCGTGCTCATGGGCATCCGCGCCGCGGTCGCGCACAAGCTGGGGCGCAACTCGCTCGACGGCGTGCGCGTGGCAATCCAGGGCGTCGGCCACGTCGGCTATCACCTGTGCCGCTACCTGGCCGAGGCCGGGGCCGAGCTCACCGTCACCGACATCGACCATGAGGCGATCGAGCGCGCCGCGACCGAGTTCCACGCCCGGCCGGTCGCGCCCGAGGCGATCTACGGCGTCGACGGCGAGGTCTTCGCCCCTTGCGCTTTGGGCGCGGTCATCAACGACGACACCATCGCCCGGCTCAAGGCACCGATCGTCGCCGGCTCGGCCAACAACCAACTCGCCGAGCCGCGCCACGGGGTCGAGCTCATGCGCCGCGGCGTGCTCTATGCCCCCGACTACGTGATCAACGCCGGCGGGGTCATCAACATCAGCCACGAGGGCCCGGCCTACGACAAGCGCGCGGCGGTCGATCACGTGGCCAAGATCCACGACACCCTGCGCGAGATATTCGGCCGCGCCGACGCCGCGCACGTGCCCACCTCCGAGGCCGCCGACCGCCTGGCCGAGGAGCGCTTCACCAAGGTCCACGCGGCGGCCTGACAAGGCCAGGTTATCGCGTTAGTCTACGCCGTCGGGACCCGCTCCCCGGGTCCCGGCGCTGGTTTGTGACCGCGGGCAATGACCGAAACCCTAATCGCCGCCTTCGTCACCTTCTTCGTGGTCGTCGATCCGGTCGGCGTGGCGCCGATGTTCGCCGCGCTGACGCCGAACAACACGGCCGAGGAGCGCCGGCTGATCGCGCTCAAGGGCACGGCCATCGGCGGCGGCGTGCTGCTGTTTTTCGCGCTCGTCGGCGAACCTTTTCTGGGCGCGCTCGGCATCGGCCTGCCGGCGTTTCGCATCGCCGGCGGCATTCTGCTGCTTCTGCTCGCCATCGACATGGTCATGGCCCGGTCGTCGGGGCTGCGCGCCACCACGCCGGGCGAGGACGACGAGAGCGGCCGGCGCGCCGACGTTTCGGTGTTTCCGCTCGCCATCCCGCTGATCGCCGGACCCGGCGCAATCACTTCGGTGGTGCTGCTGATGGGCGCGGCGCGGGGCGATCCGGCGCTGCAAGGCGCGATCGTCGCGGTGCTGCTCGGGGTTCTGCTGCTCACGCTCGTGTGCCTGCTGGCGGCGGCCAGGCTGGTGCGCTTGCTCGGCGTGACCGGGATCAACGTGCTCACCCGGGTGTTCGGCATCGTCACCGCGGCGCTCGCGGTCCAGTTCATGATCGACGGCGCGCGCGCCGTCTGGCCCGGCGTGTAAGAGCAAAGGTCCCCGCCCAAAGACATGAGCGCGGCGTTGCCGTCGGGTGCTAATGCCGATCCGGGCCGCGCCCGCGCTTCACGAGCCGGAACGCCAAGGGCGCGAGGACCACGATCAGGAAAATGCGCACCACGTGATGGGTCGCGACGAAGGCCGCGTCGGCGCCGGTGGCGATCGCGATCAGGCTCATCTCGGCGAGGCCCCCCGGCGCGAAGGCGAGCAAGAGCGCCACCGCCGGCAACCCGGTCGCCTGGGCGAGCACGAGCGCGAAAGCGACGGTAGCGGCGAACAGGACCACGGTGCCGCCGGCCGCCGCCACCACCGTGCGGCTCAGCAGCCAGAAACCGACCCCGGCGAAGCGGCAGCCGATCGCCGTGCCCACGACCAACTGGGCGGCGGCGACCAGCTCGAAGGGCGGCTTGGCCGCGGTCCAGCCGATGAGGTGCACGGCCGCGCTCAGGATCAAGGGGCCGACCAGCACCGCCGCCGGCATGCGCAGGGCGCGCGCCAGCAGGTAGCCGAGGACGCCGCAGGCGGCCAGGATCGCAAGGTCGGCGGGCGCCATCTCGGCGAGCGGCAGGCCGACGGCCCGGCGCAACGCGGGGTCGTAGCCGATCAGCAGCTGGAAGGCGAAGGGCAGCGCGAGGACGACCAGCAGCACGCGCGCGGCATGGGTAAGCGAGATGACGCGCGCGTCGCCGCCCATCTCGGCGCCGACCAGGGTCATCTCGGTCAGGCCCCCCGGCATGGCGGCGAAGTAGGCGGTCACCGTGTCGTAGCCCCAGACCCGCCGGAAGTAGACCAGGCCGGCGCCACCGGCGGCCACGCCGTACAGGACGAGCGAGGCGAGCGACACCGCCCAGTCGCCCAGCTGCGCCAGCATCTCGGGCGAGAAGCTGCTGCCGAGCATGACCCCGAGCACGGCGACCATGGCGTGGCGGAAGGCGATCGGCATGGCGATGGGCGCGCCCAGCGTCGCCGCGGCGGTGGTCGCAATCATGGCGCCGATCATCCAGGCGAGCGGCAGGCGCAGCTGGAAGGCCAGCCAGCCGCCGGCGATCCCGAGCGCGAGCGCGAGTAGGGTGGTGCGCGGCGTGGCCGCGAGCCGCATCGGGCGGGCGGCGACGGGCACCGCGTCCGGCGTCGGATCGCCCGCGTTCAAGCCGTCGAGACCCGGTCCAGGAGCCGGGCCATGAAGCGCTCGCAGAGCGCCAGCTGCTCGAGGCTGACGAACTCGTCGGGCTTGTGCGCCTGCTCGATCGAGCCGGGCCCGCAGATGACCGCCGGGATGCCGCTGTTCAGGAACAGGCCCGCCTCGGTGCCGAAGGCCACCTTGCCGGTGGTGTTGGCGCCGGTCAGCGCCTTGACCAGGGCCACCACGTCCTCGTCCGGCGACAGATCGAGGCCGGGAAAGGACGAGGATTCCTCCCAGGTGAAGCCGGTCTCGGGCGCGATCGCCTGCATGGCGGGCTCGAGCCGGTCGCGGGCATAGGCCTTGACCTCGGCGAGCAGGGCTTGCGGGTCGTCGTCCGGCAGACAGCGGAACTCGAACTCGAAGCTGCACTCGGCGGGCACGATGTTGAGCGCCGTGCCGCCCCGAACGAGCCCGCAGTGAACGGTCGAGTGGGGCACGTCGTAGTCCTCGTCGAAGGGACCCTCGGCGGCCTTGCGCGCGGCCATCTCGGCCAGCTTCGCGATCGCCCGGGCGGCCTCCTGGATGGCGTTGACGCCCTGGGGCGCGAGCGCGGAATGGCATTCGAGGCCGCGCACGCGGCACCGGCACGACAGCTTGCCCTTGTGGCCGACGATGACCTTCATGCCGGTCGGCTCGCCGACGATGCAGGCCAGCGGCCGGACCGGCTGGGCGGCCAGGTACTCGAGCATCCGGGGCACGCCCGCGCAGCCGGTCTCCTCGTCGTAGGACAGGCAGAGGTGAATCGGCGTTTCGAGGTTGCGGTTCAGAAACTTCGGCGCATAGGCCAGCGCGACCGCGATGAAGCCCTTCATGTCGCAGGCGCCGCGGCCGTACAGCCGGGCCTCGCGCTGCGCGACCGTCCAGGGGTCGCTCGACCAGTCCTGGCCGTCGACCGGGACCACGTCGGTGTGGCCCGAGAGCGCGATGCCGCCCCGGTCGGTAGGCCCCAGGGTGGCGTAGAGGTTGGCCTTCTGTTTGTCGTCGTCGAAGGTGAGGTGGGAGTCGACGCCGAGGTCCTTCAGGTAATCGCGGACGTAGTGGATCAGCTCCAGGTTGGAGTTGCGGCTGGTCGTATCGAAGGCGATCAGCCGCTCGATCATGGCGCGCACCTCGGCGCTGACGTTCAAGCTCTCGCTCACCGGCTGTCCTCTCGTGCTGGTCCGGCGCCGAAACCGGCGCCCGTGAAGAACCCGGAAGATGGCAGACCAACGCCCGGCGCGCCAGCCTGGACACGCCGGCCTGGACACACCATGGCCGCCGAAGACACGATGCCGCCTTGACGCGACCACCGGCGCAACAGAGTTTTAAGACTCGACGGCCGGGTTCGGGCCCGGGCCGTCCGCCGCCACCGTTTATGGAC
>JACZWN010000107.1 GCA_022572105.1 Pseudomonadota bacterium
ACGACGGCGTCGGCCACGTGGTCGCGCGCGTCGGCGATCCGATCGGGCCTTGCGCCTTCTCCAGCCTGGCGGCGACCCGCGACTGGCTGGGAACCGACATGGCCAAGGCCTTCATGCGCGCCTACCGCAAGGCGCGGGCCTACGTGACCGAGACGCCCGCCGCCGAGATCGCCCGCGCCGAGCAGGCGCTCTTCCCCCAGGTCGACCCGGAGGTGCTCGCCGAGACCATCGCCGCCTACCAGACGCTCGGCTGCTGGTCCCCGCACGTCGAGATCACGCGCGCCGCCTACGAGGCGACCCTCGACGTGTTCCAGCACGCCGGCCGAATCACCCAGCGCCACGCCTACGAAGGCGCCATCGCGGACCCGCCGGAGGGGTGACGGGGGGGCGAGGGGTATCTGGGGGAAGAGTCCCCCCCCCTTACCCCATGCGCTCGATGACCTGGGCGAGCTTTTGGATGCCGGGGCCGATTTTCTCGGCCGGGATCGAGGAGAAGCCGAGGCGGAAATAGTTGCGCGGCGGGTCCTTGGCGTGGAAGTGGACCGTGCCCGGCTCGATCACCACGCCCGCGTCGAGGGCCGCGCGCGCCAGCGCCTCGGCGTCCAGCCCCTCGGGCCCGCGCAGCCAGTAGCTGGTGCCGCCGAAGGACGGCGTGGTGGCGCTCTCCGGCAGGTGGCGGGAAAGCGCCTCGCCCATGGCCTCCCAGCGCTCGCAGTAGACCCGTTGCAGGCGGTGGATGAGCGAATCGTAGTAGCCGCCCGAGACGAACAGCGCCACCGTGCGCTGGTTGTTGGACGGCGGATGACGCAGAATCAGGCGCCGGAGCAGGCGCGCCTCCTGTATCAACCCGGCCGCGGCCACCAGGTAGCCGACGCGCAAGCCCGGCGCCAGGCTCTTGGAGAACGAGCCGACGTAGATCACCGACTGGTCGCGGTCCATGGATTTGAGCGCCGAGGTCGGCGAGCCGACGAAGTTGGCCTCGGCCTCGTAGTCGTCCTCGATCACGCAGACGCCGCGCCGGCCGGCGCGCTCGAGCAGGTCGACCCGGCGCGCCATGGGCATGGTCGCCGTGGTCGGCGACTGGTGGCTCGGCGTCACGTAGACGCAGTCGCAGCGCTCGAGCCGATCGTCCACCACCATGCCGTGCTCATCGACCGGGATCGCCTCGATCCGGGCACCGGTGAGCGCGAAGATGTTGCGCGCGTCGACGTAGCCCGGATCCTCGACGCCGATCGTGGTCTTGGGCCCGGCGAGTAGCTGGGCGATCAGGTAGAGCGCGTTCTGCGCGCCCATGGTGATCAGGATCTCCTGCGGCGCGGCGCGGATGCCGCGGCGCGGCAGCACCCGGGTGCGCACCTCCTCGACCAGGAGCGGATCGTCCTCGTCGAAGCTGTCTTCGGTCCAGCGGTGGATCGCCTGGACGCCGAGCGCCTGACGCGAGCACATGCGCCAGGCCGCGACCGGGAACAGCTCCGGGTCGGCCTGGCCGTAAATGAAGGGATAGGGGTAGCGGCGCCAGTTCCGCGGCTTCTGGATGCGCGACTGCTCCGACGGGCGGATCCGCAGGCGGCGGCGCCAGTCGGGCGCGTTCCAGTTGTCGGCAGCGGCGTCGGGTGCGCGCGCGCCCGGCGCCGCGCCGCCCAGCATCTCGGCGTTGACGAAATAGCCGACGCGTTCGCGCGAGTGCAAAAAACCTTCGTCGGCGAGCGCCTGATAGGCGAGCACCACGGTGTTGCGCGAGACGCCGAGCGCGTGCGCCAGGCGCCGGCCTGACGGCAGCGGGTGGTCCGGACTCAGGCGCCCATCGAGGATCGCGGCGACCAGGTGGCGGCGCAACTGGGTCTGCAGGCCGACCTCGCCGCCGTGTCTGACCGGAAACAGAAGCTCACGCATTCATGACCCCAAAACCCGCGCTGGCCTCACGTAATGGGGCCAACTGGCCCTAGCGCCGGACTGGCCCCAAGTCTAAGCTTACCCGCACCGGGGAACAAGCAAGGCAGCACCCACCCATGACCGTCGGCACCGGCCCGGCGCCCGCGGACGGGTTCCTCGGCTGGCTCGACCGGGTGCTGTCGGCGTGAGGCTTCCGTCGATCCGCCCGACGAACCCCGAGGGCACGCGTTAAAGGCCTCGAGCCAGAGGTCGAAAGCTAATACCAAGGAGCGCCGATAATGACTCATAGAGATCCGGTCGGCGATCCGTCGGGCCAACGGGCGGATAGCAGGGAAGCCGCGGGCGATGCGGGATATCAACGCTCCTTGGTATGAGGGCGCGAGGGCCGGGTCGACACGGAGGTTTTTCTCGCGAAATCACCACGATACGGCTTTGCGCTGCCGAAAAGCTGTAACATAATGGCCACGGAACCGCAGGAGAGGCGCACGCCATGCCTGGCCAACGAATAAGAGCCGCTTAAACAAACTTTGGAAACTCGGTCGATTGAACCGGCCGTGGCATCGTGATCAAGAAGACGAAAGCTCAACTCGACACTGGAAAGACGGTGGACGCCGCGCGCAGCTTCACGCGGCGCACGATCCTCCAGGGCGCGGCCGCCGGCGTGGCGCTCGCCGCCGGGCCCTTCGTGATCGGCCGCCAAGCCCTATCCTCCTCGGGCGAGATCGATATCATGATGTGGTCCGACTATCTGCCGCCGGACTTCATCGCGGCGTTCGAGAAGTCGAGCGGGATCAAGGTCAACTACACCGGCATCGGCTCCAACGAGGAAATCATCGACAAGATGAAGGCCGCCAAGGGCCGCGGCTTCGACATCATCAGCCCGACCAACGTGCGTGCGTTGCAGTGGTATCCGCTCGAACTGGTGCAGCCCTTCGACATGACCCGCGTCGACACCTCGACCGTGAACCCGGCCATGCTCAAGATCGGCGAGGTCGAATGGAACTTCGATGGCAGGGGCGTGCACTGGCTGCCGCACATCTGGGGCACGGAAGCCATCGCCTGGCGCACCGACAAGTGGTCGCCCGAGGGCGGCATCCCCAGCTTCGGCGACATCTGGCAGCCCGAGGTCAAGGGCAAGACCATGGGCCGCCCGCACTCCATGATGCTCGGCGCGGGCCTGTACATGGAGGCCGCCGGGCTGATGAGCCCGGGCTCGGTCTGGAAGGCCTATGCCAGCGAGGAGAAGATGCGCCCGGTCTGGGAGGAGATCACCACGTTCTGCATCGAGCGCAAGAGCAACATCAAGCTGTTCTGGAACGACGCCGACACGCAGAAGAACGGCCTGCTGACCGAGGGCGTGATCGTCGGTCAGACCTGGGACGGCCCGCCGCTGGCGCTCAAGACCCAAGGCGAGCCGGTCACCTACCAGGCGCCCCAGGAGGGGGCGCTGGCCTGGGTCGACGGCATGTCGTTGCCGATCGGCGCCAAGAACATCGACCAGATCTACGAGTTCCTGAAATTCACCTTCAAGCCGGAGTCGGCCGGCAAGGCGATCGACAAGCACGGCTACAACTCGGCGGTGGTCGGCGCGGATGCGTTCGCGAGTGCCCAGTACAAGAAGAACTTCGCGGAGGCCTATCCAGGCGACGCCCTGGCCAATCTGAACCCCTGGCCGAGCGAACCGCCGTGGTACGCCGAGGTCCGCACCGAGTACCGCGACAAGTTCGTCAACGCTTAGACCCCGACCCCGCGGCCCCCGGATCGACGCATTCGGGGCCCGTTGCCTTTCAACCACTTTCGAAACTTGGGCCGGCTGTCCGCTTGGTCCCCTGCGGCGGACGATCGGCGGTCGTGGTCCCAATGCCCGCCTCGAGCCGAGTTGGTTGAAGTTCAGCTACCGGTCAATGGCTCGAAGCCCCAGGAGAACAGCGGGCGGCCGCCCTCCGGCGTCACCACGACAACCTCCTCAAGCCAAGAGCGCTCTCGCTCGCCGCCCGGGTAAAGCAGGTGCAGAGGTACGACCATGCCCTCCTCAAGTACCCAGTCGCCGTTTGGCTTGCCGTCGGCGGTCGTTAGTTCGACGTCCATATGAGAGAGCCCAAGCCCGTGGAAGAAGATAACCGCAGCATCGGCATCCGGCACGCCCGCCTTGCGGTACACCTCGCGGCCCCGCGCCTGCAGCTCGCTCACCTTGACGCCGGGTCGCATTGCGGTCAGGAGCGCCTGCGCGACTTCGCCTGTCGCCTGCAAGCGGCGTTTCGCGTCGCCCTCGGGCGCACCATCCACGACCCAGGTCTTGCCGCCGTCCCAGCAGTAAAGGTCGAGCGTCCCGTGGCAGTCGAACATGACATGGGTGCCCGATTCGACCTCAAAGTCCTCGAGACCGGTTTGCAACATCAGCGTCGAATCGGCGCCTCGCGGATGTCCCCACACCATGCCGCCGGGATCACGCACGAAACCGCCAAGCTCGATTACCGCCCGGTGATAGGAATTGTTTAGGTCGCGCCAGGTGACACCCTTCTCCCACGACGCGACCGTCCGTTCGATCGCTGTCTGGTTCAGCCGCGTGGCGCGCTCGATCAACGGAAGCTCGGCCGCAGTCTTCACCGCGCGCGCGAACATGAGTGGATCGTAGCCGTCGATCACTTCGACGTCGTCGAGGCCGAGCCGAAAACCGAAGCCCATGTCGTCGAAAGCGATGCGACCGCTATCGAGCCCGAGATCCTTCATTGCACCGCGGATGGCGCCGGCCATGTCATAGGCGTAGCTCTGACGGGCGCGAACAACCCACTCGATCCGTGCGCCGCTCTTGGGGATGAAACGATCGATGTCGTCTGGCTTTGGCGGAAGATCGAGTCCCATCATTATCGCCCGAAACGGGCGCACGTCCTCAACCCAGGTCGGCTGGGTCAGAAATGTTGCGAGGTAGTAGTCCGCGATGACGATGATCGGGTGCTCGAGCGCGTGGCGTGAGAGCATGACCGCATAGGGCCGTGGCTCGTCCGACTTGTGGGCAATGCCGTTGAAACCAGAGAGGTAGAAGACGTTTTGGGACGAGGTGGCAACGATCCCGTCGAGTCCGCGGACCTCCAATGCGTGCACCAAGCGATCAAGGTTGCAGAAACATTTTGGAAGCGGCGCGCGTGCGAACGACGTTTCGGGCCGGCATTCGTGGGTGCTCACCATGATATTCACTCCCCATCGAATCCGTCGAAAATTAGTCCGTCATGGGTCGATGGTCTAAACCGCCGGGCCCAGGCTATCCCGCGGTTTCCTCGCCCGAGGTTTATCAAACGCCTGCCGTCGGCAAAGGGTCGCGTCCTCCGCGTCCGGCAGGCATCCGATAACACTTAACAATCGCCGAAGCAGGGTACCCGCACCCCAGAGGCGACCGGAACCTTCGTTTTCGTACCGGCCGGATTCGCGATCGCGCCCGTTTATCTCAATGGCTCTCGATCACGCCGCGGATCTTGCCGAATATCTCCTCGATGTGGCTCTCCTCGAGGATGAGCGGCGGCGAGACCAGGATGCTGTCGCCGGTCATCTTGACCATCACGCCGGCGTCGTAGAGCTGCTGCAGGACCGCGTAGCCGCGCACGCCGGGGCTTTCCATCGGCGCCAGGTCGATCGTGCCGAGCAGGCCGTAGCCGCGAATATTGGTCACCACCGGCACCTCCTCGAACGCGAACAGCGCGTCCAGGAACGCCGGCGCCATCTTCGCCGCGCGCTCGACCAGGCCTTCGCGCTCGAAGATGTCCCGGGTCGCCAGCCCCGCCGCCGCCGCCACCGGGCAGCCCGAATAGGTGTAGCCGTGGAACAGCTCGATCGCGGTCTCCGGCGCGGCGCCGGTGATGGTCTCGTAAATGCGGTCGCTGCACGCCACCGCGCCCATGGGCACGACGCCGTTGGTCAACGCCTTGGCCATGGTGATCATGTCGGGCACGACGCCGAAGGAATCGGCGGCGAACTGCTTGCCGGTCCGCCCGAAGCCGCAGATCACCTCGTCGAAGATCAACAGGATGCCGTGGCGGTCGCAGATCTCGCGCAGGCGCTTCAGGTAGCCCTTGGGCGGCACCAGCACGCCGACCGAGCCGGCGATCGGCTCGACGATGCAGGCGGCGATGGTATCGGCCCCGTGCAGATCGACGAAGCGTTGCAGGTCGTCGGCGAGTTCCGCGCCGGTCTCCGGCTGGCCGCGCACGAACCGGTGCTCGGGCAGGCGGGTATGGCGCAGGTGCAGCGTGCCCGGCAGCCCGGGGCCGAACACGCGCGTGTTGTTGACCAGGCCGGCCACCGAGAGGCCGCCGAAGTTGACGCCGTGATAGGCGAGCTCGCGCCCGACCAGGCGGCTGCGCTGCCCCTCGCCCTTGGCCCGATGGTAGGCAAGAGCGATTTTTAGCGAAGAATCAACGGCTTCCGATCCGGAGTTCGAAAAGAAGATGTGGTTCAGATCGCCCGGCGTCAGGGCCGCCAGGCGGCGCGAGAGCTCGAAGGAAAGGGGATGGGCGTACTGGAACGGTGGGCAATAGTCGAGCTCCAGCAAGACGCTGCGCGCCGCCTCGGCGATTTCCTTGCGCCCGTGCCCGGCGGCCACGCAGAACAACCCCGACGAGCCGTCGATCACCTTGTCGCCGCGGTGCGTGGTGTAATACATGCCCTTGGCCCCGGTGATCAGCCGCGGATTGGCCTTGAAATCCCGGTTCGCCGTGAACGGCATCCAGAATTCCTCGAGCGAGTTCGGCATCTTGGAGATCTCGGTCATGAGCCTGCTCCATTTCCATCCATTAGGTCTCATCGGATCGTTGCAGTGAGCTTAATCCCTTGTGCCGCCCGGCACCTAGGACCAATTCGGCTTTATTTTTGAGGCCAAGGACGGTCGGTATTACCAATAGGCGAGCGCGTTCCGGAACAGGCCGTTCAGCTCGTCCTTGCCGATCGGGCGCGGCGCGTTGTCGAGCAGGCGCCGCTGCGGGTAGGCGCCCTCGGTCAGCGCCGGAATGTCCGCCTCGCCGTAGCCGACGCCGGTGATGCCGTTGGGCATCCCGGTTACCCGCATGAGCGAGATCAGCCGCTCGGACAGCACCTCGGCGGCGTCCTCTTCGCCGGCCCCGCGGGTCTCGGCGCCGAGCCAGCCGGCGGCGTCCAGATGGCGCTGCGGGCAGGCCGAGGCGGTGAAGCGGAACACCGAGGGCGCGTTGACCATGACCGACATGCCGTGGGGCACGATCGGGGCGTCGTGCGGATAGCCCTCGGGCCGGAAGTCGCGGACCAGCCCGGCGACCGCGTAGGACATGCCGTGGGGCGCGTGCACCCCGGCGTTGCCGAAGGCGATGCCGGCCAGCGTCGCCGCCCACATGACCTGGCCGCGCGCCTCGGAGTCGCCGGCGTCCTCGACCGCCCGGACCAGGTATTCGCCCAACAGGCGCAGGGCCTCGCGGCAGCCCAGGTCGCTCCAGGGATTGGCGCCCTGGCTCATCGGCCTGAGGCTCGGCCGCTCGGGCGCCGCGCGCTTGGTGTAGGCCATGGCGGTGTACGACTCGAGCGCGTGGCTGAGCACGTCGAAGCCGCTGGCCGCGACCACGTTCCTGGGCAGGGTGGCGGCGCAGGTGGCATCGACCAGCGCCAGGGTCGGGCGCAGGTGGCGCGACACGATCCCGGTCTTCGCCTTCATGGCCAGGAGGTCGAAGATGGCGATGCCGGTGCACTCGCTGCCGGTGCCCGAGGTGGTCGGGCAGGCGATGTGCGGCTTGAGCGGACCCGGCACCGGCTGGCCGCCGCCGATGGGCGCGTTGACGTAGGTCAGGAACTCGGCCGGATGGGTCGAATAGAGGTTGGCCGCCTTGCAGGTGTCGATGACCGAGCCGCCGCCGACCGAGACGAAGCCGTCGAAATCGCCCTCGCCGGCAAAATGCGCCGCCGCCAGGAAGGACCGGTCGGTCGGCTCGACCCGGACCTCGTCGTAGAGCACCACGTCGATGCCGGCATCGATCAGGGATTCGCGGGCGATCGCCACGTGCTCGAGGCCGCCGAGCACCTTGTCGGTCATCAGCGCGATGCGCTCGATGCCGCGCGCGCGGGCGTGATCGCCGAGCTCGTTCAGCACCCCGGCCCCGAAGGTGATCGCGGAGACATCGATCGAGAAGGCGTCGTCGCCGCCCGCGCTCGGCGCGTAATAATGACAGCAGCCCATGGCGGCCATCTTACCGGCGCCCGGCGCGGCGACAAGGCCAGGGGTCGTGTCCCGGTTTGAAATTCCGCCGAGACACCGCCCGGAGCGCCGGCTTTTCAGCGGATTTTCAGTGGATCATGTCTGCTTCACCCCCGAGAGCGGACCCGGCGCTGAAGGCCCGGTTTCGTCGGCTGTCGACCCTAAGCGGCCATTCACCGACAGCCCCCGAAGCTCGTCTTCATCATCAAAAACAGATACGCTGCGCTGACCCGCTGGTTTCGATGCCGACCGCTGAAAGGCCGAAGGCCATGCATGTTCGAAACATGATCCTCTGCCTTGGCACCGTCTTCTTGCTTGCCGCCGCCTTCTTGTGGGCGACTTTTGATCCCGACATGACTTCCGGCGAGTCGTCCGAGTTGATGGAGGCTTACAACCGTTACAACAACCTATACCAGCAAGGCCGCTACTCGGAGGCCGAACCCTATGCCAAGGAAGCCTTGAGACTGGGGACGGAAGAGCTGGGCCGGAATGATCCGGCCCTTGTGGTCCTTCTCGACAACCTGGCGGATCTCCATCGAGCCCAAGGCCACTACGCCGAGGCCGAGCCGCTCTACAAACGCTCGCTGGAGATTAAGGAAAAGGCTCTCGGACCCGAGCATCCGGATGTGGTCGAGAGCTTGGAAAACTATACGGCACTACTCAGGCAAACCGCGCGCGCCGGTGAGGCAGAGAGCATGGAGACGCCCGCCAAAGCGGTCCGCGCTACGTATCAAGAGTTGTCGGCACGTGATATCGTAAAAATAATTACTACTTATTACGAAAACGAATCGATATTCGAAAGTGATTATCTTGGAAAAACATTCAAAGCGACGATGCATTTCGACTCCGTCAGGGAAGCGCTTGGAGGAGGTTATTTTGCGGGTTTCGACGGGATAAATGGTTCCGCTGGTCTAACCTGTCGTTTTCTCAAAACCCTGCCGAATGAAATTATCGATTGGGACGCGGGTAAGTCGGTTTATTTAACTGGCGTCGTGTATGACGTTGTACTTTCTACTCTTTATTTAAAGAGATGCAGATTCAAATAAGAGCGCGTTTTAATCATGAATGCCGTGGCGTATTGTTTGCGATGTCGACGAATCAATGACGTGCTGACGCTTTATACCAAGGAGCCCATGAACGGACCCACGCGATCGCTCATCGGCAAGACGCCGCATAAGCGGCGCCGCGCGATCGCCCTTGCCTCCGGCCGCAAAAATGCAAGAGTCCGTTCTTGCGCTCCTTGGTATTAGAGGGGACTCCACGGGGGCGGTTTCATTAACACATTGAGGTTCTGGGTAAGCCGGGCTTTCGCGGGTGCGTGTCTCTGGATTTGCGGGCCCAAACGGGGAAGACGCAAGGCACCGAGGACCGGATTGACCACCACTTCCGCTTATGGCTGAGGCTGTTGAAGAAGTCGGAGCCGACGGATTTTGTGCAACTATCGTTCCTGTAGGCTGAGCTTGAAGCAACATTGATTCAACATCGCCCCGGACTTTGAATTATTGTTTCAAAAATTCTGGTCCTCGGGACTTCGTCAACAGCCTCGACTAATCTCGGACTCAATGGCCGCACTTGAACGATGACCGCTTTCGGACGATTTGCCGACATTCGTGTCCGCTTCGTGCGTTCAGCGCGTCAAATTACAAACTGAGACGCTACAAGGCCAAGGCTTCCTCGGGCGCGGTGTAGGGCAGGTCGAGGGCCTTGGCGACGGCCTTGTAGGTGACCTTGCCGCCGGCCACGTTGAGGCCTTGCTTCAAGTGCGGGTCCTCGGCCAGCGCCCGGCGGTGGCCCTTGTCGGCGAGCGCCAGGGTAAAGGGCAGGGTCGCGTTGTTGAGCGCGAAGGTCGAGGTGCGCGCGACCGCGCCGGGCATGTTGGTGACGCAGTAATGCACCGCGCCCTCCGCGACGTAGGTCGGCTTGGCGTGGGTGGTCGGGCGCGAGGTCTCGAAGCAGCCGCCCTGGTCGATGGCGATGTCGACCAGCACCGAACCCGGGCGCATCCGCTTGACCATCTCGCGCGTGACCAGCTTGGGCGCCGCCGCCCCGGGGACCAGCACCGCGCCGATCACCAGGTCCGCGCCGATCACGTGAGACTCGATGTTGTCCACGGTCGAGAAGATGGTGTTCAGCATCGGCCCGAACTGGAGGTCGAGGGCGTAGAGCTGGCCTAAGTTTATGTCGATCACCGTGACGTGCGCCTCCATGCCCATGGCCATGCGCGCCGCGTTGGTGCCCGAGACCCCGCCGCCGATGACCACCACGTGCGCGGCCGCGACCCCGGGCACGCCGCCCAGCAGCATGCCCGAGCCGCCCTGCTCCTTCTCCAGGCAGTGGGCGCCGACCTGCACCGACATGCGCCCGGCGACCTCGCTCATGGGCGCCAGCAGCGGCAGGCCGCCGCCCGCGTCGGTCACGGTCTCGTAGGCGATCGCGATGCAGCCCGAATCGATCAGGCCCTGGGTCTGGGCCAGGTCGGGCGCGAGATGAAGATAGGTGAACAGCACCTGTCCTTCGCGCAGTTGCCGGTATTCCCGCTCCAGCGGCTCCTTGACCTTGACCACCATGTCGGCCTTGGCGAAGACCTCCTCGGCGCTGTCGGCGATCTCGGCCCCGGCATTGCGGTAGTCGTCGTCGGTAAAGCCGATGCCGCCGCCCGCGTTGGTCTCGATCGTGACCCGGTGGCCGTGATGCACCAGTTCGCGCACCGTGCCCGGCACCAGTCCGACCCGGTACTCCTCGACCTTGATCTCCTTTGGAACCCCGATCAGCATGGCCTCGTTCTCCCGCTCCGGCGATGATTCGAACGGCCGCTCAGGCCTTCACGCGCTCGGCTTTCGGGTCGTACAGCGGCCGCAGGCTGGCGCGCGCGGCGAAGCGCTCGCCGGCGACCTCGATCTCGTAGCTGCCCGAGTCGACGAAGTCCGCGTTGACCCCGTCGGGATGGCCGACGTAGCCGAGCCCGACCGCCCGGCCCAGGTGGTGCCCGTAATTGCCCGAGGTCAGGTAGCCGACCATCTCGCCGTCGCGCAGGATCGGTTCGTTGTGGTAGAGCAGCGGCTCCGGGTCCTCGAGGGCGAACTGGACCAGGCGCTTCTTGACCCCGTTGTCCTTCTGGCGGAGCAGCGCGTCGCGCCCGATGAAGGGCACGTTCTTGTCGAGGCGCACGGCGAAGCCGAGCCCGGCCTCGATGGGCGTGTCCTCGCCGGTGATGTCGTGGCCCCAGTGGCGGTACGCCTTCTCGATGCGCAGGCTGTC
>JACZWN010000108.1 GCA_022572105.1 Pseudomonadota bacterium
CATCTTTCGTGGATGACTCCGAAAGCACCTCGCCACGATAGAGCAGTTCCAGCAACCGCGACATGTCGCCGGGGGAGGATACGTCCGACTTCTCCTCTGAGAAGCCGTCGGCGTCATCCACAAACTGCCGGTGTGAGAGCTTTTCCACGGCCAGCGCGTAGTCGTGCTCAGGATTCGATACGTCCAACCCCACCACGCTGTAAAGCAATTGCCTGGTCGTCATCGGGATACGCGTGCTATTCAGGTTATACTCGGATGCCAGCAGAGCGATGTTGTCCCGCCCTACCTTGTGATACAAAATGTCGGTGGCCATATTGTCGCTGATGATTATCATCAAAGTTGCCAGGTCGTACAGGGTCGGCTGCATCCCCGATGCCATCTCCTTCAGGATGCCCGAACCGGGTACCCTCAGCGCGTCGTTGATTTCGACTCGCTCGCTCATGTCGATGTTTCCGGCGTCTACCTCCCGGTACAACGCCGCCAACAGTGGAACTTTGAACGTGCTGGCAGTGAAAAACGTCTGGTCTGCGTTATGGTGGATCTCCTGGCCTGTATCCAGGTGTTTCGCGGCGACCGTCATTTCCGTCTGTTCGTCCAAGCCCAGTGGCTGGGGGGGGTGGTGATGATGGCGCTGCCGTTCTACGTCCTGCAGGCGATGGAAGCCGGGAGCACGGTGGCGGATGTGGCTTTTTTGCTGGGCGCCCAGACCGCCGGGGCGATTCTGTCCAACGCGCTCTGGGGCTGGTGGGGCGACCGCCACGGCAAGCGAAGCCTGCTGGAAGGCGTGACCCTGCTTCGCACCGTGCCGCCATTGCTGACCATCGCCTGGAGCCTCGCCGTGGTTGCCGGTTCCCTGCCGGCGCTCGCCGGCTTCGCCGTCGTGTTCTTCCTGCTCGGCGCGATCAGCAACGGTATCACCATCGCCATGCTGGGGTATCTGATGGAGATTTCGCCCGACGACCGCCGGCCCGCCTACAGCGGCTATTTCAACGCCCTGGTCGCGCCCGCCGCGCTGCTGCCCCTGGCCGGGGCCGCGATAGTCGAGGTGGTGTCGCTGACCGCCGTGTTCGCGGTGAGCTTCCTTGCCGCGCTTCTCCAGTTCCTGACCGTGCGCCGTCTGCGCGCGCTCTCCGACGGGGCCGTGGGCGGATGATCGGGCTGCGCCGGCTGCTCCGCCGCCTGGTCGCCAAATCGTGGGCGCTCTCCCGCCTTTATTATCGCTGGCGCGGACTGCGCCTCGCCGGTCCTCCGCGAGAGCCGGTCTGGTATTTCGCCTTCGGCGCCAACATGCACGACAGCGCGTTCCGCGAGCGGCGCGGGATGCGGCCGGCGGAGTGGCGCGCCGGCCGCGTCAAGGGCTACCGCCTGCGCTTCAATCTGGAGGGCCGGCCGCGGGGCAGGGCCGCGCCGGCCAACATCGCGCCCGACCCGGGGGCGGAGGTCTGGGGCGTGCTCTACAGGATCACGCGCAAGCAGCTCCTTCGTCTCGACTCGACGGAAGGCGTGCCCGGCCGCCGCTACCGGCACCTCTGGGTCGAGGCCGAGGACGTCGAGGGGAATGCGCTGCGCGCCGTGACCTATATCGCCGAGGGCAAGGAAACCGATGGCAACCCCTCGCTGCGCTACGTCACCCTGCTGCGCGAGGGCGCGCGGGCGCATGGATTGCCGGAGCATTATCTTCGGTTTCTCGATGGGGTGAAGCCCGCGGAATAATACCAAAGGCCCTTCAGGGACTCACTCGACGATCTCCGGGTTGACCACGATGGTCGCCTTGACGCAAGCCATGGCGTTGGCGGCGTCGATGGCCGCCTGGATGCCGTCTTCGCTGAACGGAAAGCGCGTCTGCAAGTCGCGGAAGGGATAGCGGTCCCGGGCCCGGTCGAGGAGCGCGATGCCGCGCGCGATGTCGTCGGCGGTGAAGGCCCAGCTGCCCAGGATGTTGATGTCCTTGACGCAGAACCGGTGCCAGTTGGTCTCGATCGAACCGGCGTCGGTGAACTGGCCCATCTCGATATAGGTGCCGCCGTCGCGCAGCATCTCGATGCCCTCGGGCCCGGCGGAGGGATGGCCGCTGCAGTCGACCACCAGGTCGGCGCCGAAGCCGCCGACGATGTCGCGCACCGCCGCGATGCGCGCCTCCGCGCTCCGGTGCTCCTCGATGTCGACCGTGGCCTCGGCGCCGAAGGCGCGGCTGACCCGCAGGCGCGGCTCCTCGGGCGCGCCGACCATGATGACCCGGCCCGCGCCCATCTCCTTGGCGGCGACGATGGCGAGCACGCCGATGGGCCCCGAGCCCTGGATCACCACGGTGTCGCCGATGCGCAAGGCGCCGGCCCCCTGGGCGCGCTTGAAGGCCCGGATCGAGGAGGTCAGCGGCTCGGCGAGCGTGCCCAGCCACAGCGGCATGTCGTCGGGCAGGCGGTAGATCTTGGTGCCGGGCAGCATGTCCAGATCGAGATACTCCGCCTCGGCCCAACCGCCCCACAGGTGCGGCGCCTTGTCGAAGCCCAGATAGCGGCCGTAATAGACCGGTTTCAGGCATTTGTTGGCGGTCTCCGGGTAATGCACGCAGTAATAACACTGCCCGCAGGGCATGAACGGCGGGATCATGATCTTGCAGCCGACCTCGAGTGGCCGGCCCATGTAGTCGTGGCTGAGCTCCGGGCCCTTCTCGACGATGATGCCCGCGACCTCGTGGCCAAGCGTGAAGGGCCAGGGCAAGGGCGTCGGCCAGTGGCCCTTGAGGATGTGCAGATCGGTGCCGCAGACGCCGCAGGCGCCGACCTCGAAGAGGGCGGCATTGGCGGGCACCTTGGGCCGCTCGACGACCTGGATCTTGGGCCGGGCGCCCGGCCCGTCGAAGGTGGCGACGCGAATCTGGTCCATGGCTGCCTCGCTTCGTTTGCGCTTCGATGTCGTTGCCCGGAACTCGACCTCGGCCGCCCGTCGAGCCCGATCAACTTATACATAGCGACGCAATGTATAAGCCTCGACGACGCGCCGCTTGCAACCCTAGCCCCCACGCCCCATCCGGACGAGGAACGAAGGTCTGGCGAGCAAGAGGTAAAATGGGTAACACTTTAGACCGGATAGATGGGTAAGAGATTCATGTTCCGTTCCGGGCCTGCCGAGGTTGCGGTGGCGGCGCCCGCGGGGCCGTGGGCGACGCCTTGGCGTTATCCATCCAACCTGCGGGCGCGGTTCGTGGAGGCGCGCGCCGGCCGGGTCTTGCGTCGGTTCGTCGGGGGCCAGCGGCCGTGAGCGCGCAGGCGATCGCCTGGCTGGTACTCATTTTCGGCTTCGCCCTGCCGCTGGTTCACGTGGCGGCCTCGCGGCGAAGCGGGCCCTGGGGACCGCCGCCGGGCTCGCGCTGCCCCTTGGGCCCGCGCGCGGGCTGGGTGGTGCTGGTGCTGTTCCTGGGGCCCCTCGGCTGGCTGCTCTACCTGCGCGCCCGCACCCGGCGCGAACGCGCCTAGCTCTTGAAGAAGGCCCCGGCGCCGGCCAGGTAGGCCTTCTTGCCCTCGATCTCGGCCTTGACCCGCGCCAATTCGGCCTCGAGCTCGGCCCGGTACGCCTCCAGTTCCTCGACCCCCATGGCCTCCAGGTTCTTGGGCTCGGGTTTTTTCTTCCGCGGTTCCAGCTCCTCGATATCCATGCCCGGCCTCCCGCATCGCCGCTACGTCAGGTTTCAAGCATCTTAAACCAAGTTCCACTGCCAGTAAGCCGTTAGTAGCCGAGCCTGGGCCGAACCCGGTTGCGCAGCGGCCGGCCCGCGAGATGGCGCCGCAAGGGTATCGCCCGAACTCGGTCCTTTCAACGGCGCGGCGGCTGAGGCAGATTTGCGCCCGAACCAACGCCCGAGCCGGGAGACAGCGACCATGACCGACGCCCTTCCCGCCACCATGACCGTCATCGAGATCCGCGAGCCGGGCGGGCCCGAGGTGCTGGTGCCGACCACGCGCCCGCTGCCCGAGCCGGGCCCCGGCGAGGTCCTGATCCAGGTGGCGGCGGCCGGGGTCAACCGGCCCGACGTGCTGCAGCGCCAGGGCGGCTATCCGCCGCCGCCCGGCGCCTCGGACATCCCGGGCCTGGAGGTCGCCGGCGCGGTGGTCGCGCGCGGCCCCGGAGTTTCGGAGCTGGCGCTAGGCGATCGGGTGACCGCGTTGGTCACCGGCGGCGGCTACGCCGGGTACTGCGCCGCGCCGGTCCCGCAGTGCCTGCCGATCCCCAAGGGCCTGAGCGCCGTCGAGGCGGCGGGCATGCCGGAGACCTTCTTCACGGTCTGGACCAACGTCTTCGACCGCGGCCGGCTCGCGGCCGGCGAGACTTTTCTCGTGCATGGCGGCTCCTCGGGTATCGGCACCACGGCGATCCAGCTGGCCAAGGCCTTCGGCGCGCGCGTCTTCGCGACCGCGGGCTCGGCCGAGAAATGCCGGGCCTGCGAGGACTTGGGCGCGGAGCGGGCGATCGACTACCGCGAGGAGGACTTCGTCGAAATCGTCAAGGCGGCGACCGGCGGCGACGGCGTGAACGTCATCCTCGACATGGTCGGCGGCGACTATATCCAGCGCAATATCCGGGCGCTCGCGCCCGACGGGCGGCTCTGCTACATCGCCTTTTTGGGCGGCTCCAAGGCCGAGGTCGACTTCCTGCCCATGATGCTCAAGCGCATCACCATCTCGGGCTCGACGCTCAGGGCCCGCTCGGTGGAATTCAAGGGCGCGATCGCCGGCAACCTGAAGGACCGGGTCTGGCCGCTCGTCGAGGCCGGCCAGGTCAGGCCGGTCGTGCACGCGAGCTTCGCGCTGGCCGAGGCGGCGGCGGCGCACCGGCTGATGGAATCGAGCGCGCACATCGGCAAGATCGTGCTGACCACGTGAGCGCGCGGGCCGGGCGCGCGGGCCGGGCGCGCGGGCACGCCGTCCTTGTTCGCCCTTGGCTGGCACCTATATTCGAGGTATGCAACGGGATCTCTGGAATCCCGTCCCGCCCACGCGCGCGGCGCCATGACCGGGGAGCGTCGGCGCGCAAGGAATGGGCGCACGCGAAGGAGGATCCATGGCTCAACCGCTCATGCCGAAAGCGACCGCCGTCTGGCTGGTCGAGAACACCTCGCTGACTTTCGAGCAGATCGCCGATTTCTGCGACCTGCACGCCCTCGAGGTCCAGGGCATCGCCGACGACGAGGTGGCGATCGGAATCCAGGGCCTCGACCCAATCGTGCGCAATCAACTGACCCGCGAGGAGATCGATCGCTGCGCGGAGGACCCCGCGGCACGCCTCAAGCTGGCCGAACAGGACCTGCCGAAACCGCTCAAGCGCACCAAAGGCCCGCGCTACACCCCGGTCGCCAAGCGCCAGGACAAGCCGGACGGCGTCTCCTGGCTGCTGCGCCACCATCCCGAGCTCAAGAATTCCCAGATCGCGCGCCTCATCGGCACCACCAAGAACACCATCGAGGCGGTGCGCGAGCGCACCCACTGGAACTCGTCCAACATCCGCCCGCGCGACCCGGTGCTGCTCGGCCTGTGCAACCAGGGCGACCTCAACCAGACGGTCGAGAAGGCGCGCCGGGCGGCCGAGCGCGCCGGCATCACCCTGCCCAAGCCGCCCGAGCTCGAGCCGGAGGCGCCGACCGGGACCGATTACAACCCCTACGTCCTGCCGGACTAGCACGGGATAAAGACGGCGGCGACCCCTCCCCCGGCACACCGGGACCCGGCGCCGGGTCCGGCTTGGCTGAAGGCGGCAACTGGCCCGCACAGCGGTTCAAATTTTGAATTCGCGCGGATTGAAGATTTGCGGCGGCAGCAGCGGCCGCTTTAGCGGCGGCGTGGGCGGCGGAACGATCTTGACGTTCAACTCGCCCCATTCCTCGAAGTTCCTACGCGCGAAGGGTTTCGTGATGATGACCGACGAACGTCTCGCGACCGCGCCCTCGATGGCGTCCTCCAGCTTTTCGGCCAGCTTCTGACGCCAGGGCAGCTCGTAGTAGCGTGGCTCCATGGCGCCGTCGAGGCGCAGCCACATGTAGATGGCCTTGCCCTCGTGCAGGCTGACGCCCAATACGATCGCCTGGTCGACGCTTCGCTCCAACCACTCGAAGCTCATGGGCTTGGGCTTGCCGAGCATCTCGGTCAATTCGACGTAGGCGATGGGGATGAACAAACTCGCGATCAGCACGGCCGCCACCCGGACGGTGGTCGTCCGCGGCGCCCAGATGGCGATGCTCGCCAGCGCCGCGGCGACCGCGGTGACGCCCGCGAAGATAAAAAACAACACGTCCATCACATGGCCTCCGTGATCAGGGGATGGCGCAGCGTGCTGACGCTGTCCGGCACGAGATCGCCGTCGCCCGTCAGCCTGAATTGAAACGCCGTCTCCTCCTGGTTGTGGTAGGTCAATCTGACCAGGGTCTTCAGAATCTGCCGGGTGTCCTCCAGCCGCTTTCTGACGCTGACGACGACGGTCACCGGAACCGTGAGATTGCCCGGCAGCGGCCCGTACATGTGCACGTTGACGACGTATTGTCCGGCCGGGATGCCGCGGCTGTAGCTGATTTCGAAGTTCTCGTCGGTGGCATCGCCCTCCGCGCCCAGGTCGTCCCGCAACAGGTTGAACACGCGGTTGCCCTGGTTCCAGAACCCGACCGGACCGACGCCGGGCGCCTTGACCCATAAATCCACGTCTACCGGCATGTTGCTCGGCCAGTGCATTTCGACGATCACGTTGCCGGGGGCCCTGCTTTCATCGGCCTCCTTCTTGGTGCGGCTGATGTGGGGCAGCAGCATGATCACCATGGCCACGAATCCGATGAGGGTGATCAGAATCACGTCCCGGAAAATCGTGCCCAAGGTGTCGTCGTCGAGATCGTCAATGTCGTCCACCGGTCTCCTCCAGCTCGATGGTGGCGGTAATGAGGTGCACCGTGCCGGTCGCCAGGATCCGGTAGTCGATGATCAGCCAGACGTAAAGCACCGCACCGACCAAGGTGGTATAGAGCGCGACCGCCATGCCGTTGACCAGGGTCGACACCATAGCGGCCACGTTGTCCACGTCCGTGGTGGCCGCCGGATCGACGCCCGAGAGCGCGATGATGAAGCCGATCACCGTGCCGATGAGGCCGAGGAAGACCAGCGAGTTGGCGATATGCCGGACGCCCGCGACGCGGTTCGACAGCTTCAAGCGCAACGCGCCGGCGTGAACCGAGTGGCGCGCCGGGTCGCTATCGCGAACGTTGCGCAGGTGCTTTCCCGCCCATGAAGAGGGCTTGGGATTTCCCACTTTCACGTCGTTCAGCTCCACGGTGATGCGCCACGTTCTGGCGCCGCAGGTCACCAGGCCGTAAAGGAAAACCAGCGTGATGGCCGCCGACAGCTCCATCGTATAGCTAGTGAAGAAGCCGTCGAGCCATCCCTGCAGGTAGGCCGCCACGAGTAAGCTGACCGCCACCAGGTTGACCAGCATGAAGCGCAGGACGAGCAGATACCTGTGGGTCACGCCAACCTCTTCCCCGATGACATCGCCGCCCGCGGATTGACCGGTATTCCCCATCGGTCCTCGGATTCGCCTCCTCGGCGGACAGCTTATCAAAACCCGGCGTGGCGTGCCTCCCACAAATTTCCGCGAACGGCGCTACACTCCGAACGCCGCGCCTAGTCCGGCACCGGGACGGTGTAGTTGAGCGCCAGGCGGCCGCCGTCGGGATAGATGGTCTGGCCGGTGATGTAGCTGGAATCCTCGGAGGCCAGGAACACGGCGACGCCGGCGACCTCGTCGGGCTCGCCGACGCGCCCCATGGGGGTGCGCGCGAGGATCTTGTCCATGGCCGCCTTGTCGGTGGCGACCGACTTGAACACCTCGGTCATGATCGAGCCCGGGCCGATGGCGTTGACCCGGATGCCCTTGTCGACGAGCGCGAGCGCCATGACCTTGGTCAGCTGGTTGACCCCGCCCTTGGCGGCCACGTAGGACGTGATCGCCGGGATCGCCATGACCGCATTGACCGAGGACATGTTGATGATGGTGCCGCCGCGCCCTTGCGCCACCATTTGGCGCGCCGCGGCCTGGCCGGTCAGGAACACGCCCTTCAGGTTGACCCGGATCACCCGGTCGAAGTCTTCCTCGGCAAGGTCCAAAAAATCGCAGGCATGGACGATGCCGGCATTGGCGATGGCGCAGTCGAGGCCGCCATAGGCCGCAACCGCACCCGCGATCAGCGCGTCGACCTGGGCCTTGTCGCCGACATCGCAGGCGATAAAGCGCGCCTCGGCGCCCGATTCGGCGATCGCCGCCGCCGCCGCCGCGCCCTTGTCCCCGTCGACGTCGGCGAGCACCACCTTGGCGCCCTCGGCGGCGAAGCGCTTGGCGCAGGCCAGCCCGATCCCCGCCGCCGCCCCGGTGACGACCGCGACCTTGTCCTTCAAGCGCATGGTGTCACGCCCCCTTCGGGTAGCCGATGCCTTTGAGCGACTCGGCGATCTCGCCCAGGACCGCCGGGTCGTCGATGGTGGCCGGGACCTTGTGGTCCTCGCCGTCGGCGATGGCGCGCATGGTGCCGCGCAGGATCTTGCCCGAGCGGGTCTTGGGCAGGCGCTTGACCACGGTCGCGATCTTGAAGGCGGCGACCGGGCCGATGTTCTTACGCACCATGCCCACGACCTCGTCCACGATCTCGCCGTGGCCGCGCTCGACGCCCGCGTTGAGCACCAGGAAGCCGACCGGAAGCTGACCCTTGAGCTGGTCGTGGACGCCGATCACCGCGCATTCGGCGACGTCCGGGTGGGCCGCCAGCACCTCCTCCATGGCGCCGGTCGAGAGCCGGTGGCCGGCCACGTTGATGATGTCGTCGGTGCGCGACATGACGCTGATGTAGCCGTCCTCGTCGATGAAGCCGGCGTCGGCGGTCTTGTAGTAGCCGGGGAACTCCTCGAGGTAGGCCTTCTTGTAGCGCGCATCGGCGTTCCACAGGGTCGGCGACATGCCCGGCGGCAGCGGCAGCTTGCAGACGATGGCGCCGATGGTGCCGCGCGGCACCTCCTTCGCGCTCTGGTCCACGACCCGAACGTCCCAGCCGGGCACGGCGCGCGTCGGCGAGCCCGGCTTGATCGGCAGGCGCTCGATGCCCAGGCAGTTGGCGGCGATCGGCCAGCCGGTCTCGGTCTGCCACCAGTGGTCGATGACCGGCACCTTCAGTTGCTCCTCGGCCCAGTGCAGGGTGTCCGGGTCGCAGCGCTCGCCGGCCAGGAACAGGGTTCGGAACTTGGACAGGTCGTACTTGGCGATGTGTTCGCCGCTCGGGTCCTGCTGGCGGATCGCGCGGAACGCGGTCGGGGCGGTGAACATGGTCGAGCAGCCGTGCTCGGAGATGACCCGCCAGAAGGCGCCCGGGTCGGGCGTGCCGACCGGCTTGCCCTCGTAGAGGATGCTCGAGCAGCCGTGGAACAGCGGCGCGTAGACGATGTAGGAGTGGCCCACGACCCAGCCGACGTCGGAGGCCGCCCAGTAGGTCTCGCCCGGATCGACGTCGTAGATGTTCTTCATGGACCATTCGAGCGCGACCGCGTGGCCGCCGTTGTCGCGCACGATGCCCTTGGGCTCGCCCGTGGTCCCGGAGGTGTAGAGGATGTAGAGCGGATCGGTCGCGGCCACGGGCACGCAGTCGTGGGGCGCGGCGGCGTCCACGGCCTCGGCCATGTCGAGGTCGCGCCCGGCGACCATGGTGGCGCGCTCCATGGGCCGCTGCAGAATCAGGCAGTGCTCGGGCTTGTGCGACGACAGCTCGATCGCCGCATCCAAGAGCGGCTTGTAGGGAATCACGCGGTCGACCTCGATGCCGCAGGAGGCCGAGACGATCGCCTTGGGCTTGGCGTCGTCGATGCGGGTCGCCAGCTCGTTGGCGGCGAAGCCGCCGAAGACCACCGAATGGACCGCCCCCAGGCGCGCGCAGGCGAGCATGGCGATCGCCGCCTCGGGCACCATGGGCATGTAGATGATGACCCGGTCGCCCTTGCCGACGCCTTGGGCGGCGAGCGCGCCGGCGAAGCGCGCCGTCACCTCGCGCAGCTCGCGGTAGGTGAATCGCTTGACCGTGTCGGTGACCGGGCTGTCGTAAATCAGCGCCGCCTGATCGGCGCGGCCGTTCTCGACGTGGCGGTCGAGGGCGTTGTAGCAGGTGTTCAGGACCCCGCCGGTGAACCAGCGGGTGAACGGCGGATTGGAGTCGTCGAGGACCTTGTCCCAGCGCTTTTCCCAGTGGATCGCCTCCGCCGCCTCGCCCCAGAAGCCGTTCGGATCGGCCAGCGAGCGGCCGTGCACCTCCTCGTAACGCCCCATGGTTCTTACGCCTCCCCTGCGCTTATCATCCTTGCCTTACCGCCGCCGAGTCTTCCGTTCCCGGCCGTTTCCGGCGTCCTCGGGCCGCAGAATGCGGCAAAACAGGCGGGGTTTCAATTGCCGCTAGCCCAAACTAGGGCTGACAAAACCGTCCAGGATCATTAAATCTCTTCCTTGGATGGCCCCCGCGGCCGCCGCCGGCATAGACGGACCAATACCAAGGAGCGCGAGGTGCCCGACAGCGCGGAAACCGAACCAGGCGAGCTCGCCAAGACCGCGGCCAACTACGCGCCGCTTACCCCGCTCGGGTTCATGGTCCGCGCCGCGCAGGTGTTCCCGGACCACCCGGCGGTCATCCACGGTAACCAGCGCCGGACCTGGGCCGAGACCTACGCGCGCTGCCGGCGCCTGGCCTCGGCGCTCACCGCGCACGGCATCGGCGCGGGCGACACGGTGGCGGTCATGACGCCCAATACCCCGCCCATGTTCGAGGCGCACTACGGCGTGCCCATGGCGGGTGCGGTGCTCAACGCGCTCAACGTGCGCCTCGACGCCGCCACCATCGGCTTCATCCTGGCCCACGGCGAGGCCAAGGCGCTGATCACGGATACGGCCTTCTCGGCGACCATCAAGCCGGCGCTGGCCCAGTTGGAACGCGAGATCCTGGTGATCGACGTCCACGATCCCCTGGCAGGGGGCGAAGAGGGGGGCGAAGGCGGCGGCGAGCGCCTCGGCGAGTGCGACTACGAGGCCTTCCTGGAAGGCGGCGATCCCGAGCATACCTGGTCGCCACCCGCCGACGAGTGGCAGGCGATCTCGCTCAGCTACACCTCCGGCACCACGGGCAACCCCAAGGGCGTCGTCTACCACCACCGCGGCGCCTACCTGAACGCGCTCGGCCACATCCAGGTCTGGGGCATGGGCCCGCACCCGGTCTACCTCTGGACCCTGCCCATGTTCCACTGCAACGGCTGGTGCTTCCCCTGGGCCGTGGGCGCGCTGGCCGGCACCAATATCTGCCTGCGCAAGGTCGAGGCGGGCGCC
>JACZWN010000272.1 GCA_022572105.1 Pseudomonadota bacterium
TTATCAACAAGATCAAACACTTCCGTCGCATCGCCACGCGTTACGACAAAACCGCCCAGGCCTTCATGTCCATGATCTGCATCGCCTGCATGATGGTCTGGCTCAGATAATTGTCCACAGGCCCTAGGCCATGGCGACCATGAGCGAGCGCGCGCAGGCCGTCTTCCCGGCCGGCTCCAACGGCGAGTTCAACCTGCCGCCGGAGCTGGCTATCGTGATCGCGCGCGGGCGGGGCTGCGAGCTGTGGGACAGCGCCGGGCGCCACTTCCTCGATTTCTCCATGGGCTGGGGCTCGGTCCTGGTCGGCCACGCCCGGCCCGAGGTGGTCGACGCCGTGACCGCTCAGGCGCCCCAGGGCTCCAACTACGCCTACGTGACTGAGGCCTCCCTGGCCCTGGCCGAGGAGATCCTGCGCGTCTCGCCCGCCTGCGAAGCCTTGCGCTTCTGCGCCTCGGGCACCGAGGCGACCATGTACTGCCAGCGCCTGGCGCGCGCCTTTACCGGCCGGCCCAAGATCCTCAAGTTCGAGGGCGCCTATCACGGCGCCAACGAGGTCGGCGTAACCAGCCTGTTCCCGGCCGACCCGCCCGACTTCCCGGAGCCGGACCCGACCGGCGGCGGCATCGCCCACATGGTCAAGCGCGACGTCCTGGTCGCGCCCTACAACGACCTGGAGGCGACCCGCGCCATCATCGACGCCCACAGGCACGAGATCGCCGGGGTCATCGTCGAGCCCCTGCAGCGCTGCACGCCGCCCGAGCCCGGGTTCCTGGAGGGGCTGCGCGCGGCGACCCGCGCGGCGGAGGTGTTGCTGCTCTACGACGAGGTCGTGACCGGCTTCCGCCTGGCCTACGGCGGGGCCCAGGAATACTACGGCGTGGTGCCCGATCTCATCGCCTACGGCAAGGCGCTGGGCGGCGGCTATCCGATCGGCGCCTTCGGCGGGCGCCGCGAGATCATGGATGCCGTGCGCGAGGACCGCCTGGGCGACCGGGACTACGTCTGGGTGGCGTCCACGCTGGGCGGCAACCCGGTCTCGACCGCCGCCGCCGGCGCCGCGCTCGAAGTGTTCCGCCGGCCCGGCACCTACGCGCGCCTGCACGGCCTGGGCGACTACCTGCGCCAAGGCCTGCGCCGCGCCTTGCGCGAGCGCCAGGTCGTCGCCCAGGTGATCGGCGACGGGCCGCTGGCCCAGGTCGTGTTCTCGCCCGCGCCCGTGCGCGACTACCGCTCGACCCGGAAGGGCGATGCGGCCAAGGGCCGGGCGCTCATGCTCGGGCTGTTCGCGCGCGGGGTTTTCCTCAACCCCATGGGCACCAAGCTGTATCTCTCCATCGCCCACGACGAGGCGGTCTGCGACGACTTCCTCGAGCGCTTCGACGACGCCCTGGCCGAGGTCGCGTGAATGCGCGGCGGGGGGAAGAGCCAAAAGAGGATCGATTTATGAAAACCCGCGAATTCGGACGCACGGGGCTCCGGGTCTCGGAGCTGGTCTTCGGCGGCGGCTTCGTCGGCGGCATCCTGGTGCACGCCGACGACGAGACCAAGCTCAAAGCGCTGCGCCGCGCGCTGCAAGCCGGCATCAACTGGATCGACACGGCGCCGCTCTACGGTCAGGGCAAGTCGGAGCGGGCGCTCGGCTGGCTGCTCGAGGAGGTCGAGGAGACGCCCTACCTCTCGACCAAGGTGCAGCTCGACACCGGCGACCTGTCCGACATCCCCGGCCAGATCGAGCGCAGCGTCGAGGCGAGCCTCGAGCGCCTGCAACGGGACTCGGTCGACCTCTTGCAACTGCATAACCCGATTTACGCGGAAACCGGCGGCGGGACCGCGGTCGCCTCCGGGGCCGCCATCGGCATCGATGAGGTGCTGCGCCAGGACGGGGTCGCCGACGGGCTCGAGCGCATGCGCGCCCAGGGCCTGACCCGCTTCATCGGCTTGACCGCGCTCGGCGAGGCCGGCGCCATCCGCGAGGCGATCGGCAGCGGCCGCTTCGATTCGGCGCAGGTCTACCACAACCTGATCAACCCGACCGCGGCGCGGGGCCTGCCGGCGGGCTACTCGGGCCACGACTTTACCGGCGTCATCGAAGCCTGCCGTTCGGTCGGCGCGGCGGTCATGAACATCCGCGTGCTGGCCGCCGGCGTGCTCGCCACCGACGCGCGCCACGGCCGCGAGGTGGTGATCACCCGGGGCAGCGAGATCCCGCTCGAGGAGAAGCGCGCCCACGCCGTCTTCGACCGCCTCGGGACCGAGTACGGCACCCGCGCCCAGACCGCGCTGCGCTTCGGCCTCGCCAACCCGGATGTCGCCTGCGTGATCTTCGGCCTGGCCGAGCTGTCGCATCTCGAAGAGGCGCTCGGCGCGATCGCCGAGACGATTGGTGAGTACGCCGAGGCTTGCCTGGACGCCGGCGCGTCCGGAATCTTCTACGCCGCTGTTGAGTGGGGCTCGTCCGAGTTCATCTCCGGCGAGGACTACGACCGCTTCGGCCGGCCCTACGACGAGAAGATACTGGAGGCGATGGCGGTGGCGCCGTTCAACGTGCTTCACGTTTGTCGCAACAACAACCACCTGCCGCGGCTGCTGGACTACCCGGTCGCGGCGTTCCACTGGGACGCGCGCGGCGAGGCAAACCCCTCGCTCTCCGACATCAGGGCACTGACCGACCGCGCTCTCATGGGCGGCGTCGATCACCGGCGGACGATGCGCCGCGGCGGCCCCGCCGATGTTGGCACGGAGGCTGCCGAAGCGCTGGACGAGACCGGCCTGTGCCCCTCGCAGATCAGCCAGTTCATCTGCCACCAATCCAACCTGCGGATCATCGACGCGGCTCGCGAGAAATTGGGACTGCCGCCGGAGAAGGTGTT
>JACZWN010000109.1:0-3945 GCA_022572105.1 Pseudomonadota bacterium
GTGGCCCATCGTGTTACCGCCGGTCGCCAATCAGACGATGTCGTTGGTCAAGGAGTCGTCGATCCTGGCGACCATCACCGTGACGGAAATGACCATGTCGGCGCTCATGGTCCAGGGCGTCACCTTCCGGCCCTTCGAGGCCTTCATCATGATCGCCCTTCTCTATTGGATATTGAACGAGACCATCGCCTTCAGTGTACGCGGGATCGAGAAACGTCTCCAGAAACGGCACAGCCGGCGGGCCACGACGAAGACACAGGACGCGGCGATGGCCGAATCACTAGTGGCGGTCCGCCGCATGACACGATGAACGCCGAGCACGGGTCCATCTCGCTCCGCGGGATCGAGAAGAGTTTTGGCGAGATCCACGCACTGCGGGGCGTCGACCTCGACGTGAGCCCAGGCGAGGTCGTCTGTATCATCGGCCCCAGTGGTTGCGGCAAGTCGACGCTTTTGCGTACCATCAACTGGTTGGAGCCACCCGATGCCGGCCGGGTCTACATCAACGGCGAGCAGATCGGTGAGACGGTTGACGCGAACGGCAAGATACGGCCGAGCACGGAGAGCGAGATCAACAAAATTCGCTCGCACGTTGGTATGCTGTTTCAAAATTTTAACGTGTGGCCGAACATGAGCGTGCTGGAAAACGTCGTGCGGCCGCAGATCGTGGTGCTGCAACGAACGCGCGCCGAGGCCGAGGATATTGCCTTGCAACTGCTCGGTCGCGTCGGTCTCGGAGACCAAGTCGATAAATGGCCCGATGCACTGTCCGGCGGTCAGCTTCAACGCGTCGCCATCGCGCGCGTGTTGGCAATGGACCCGATTGCCATGCTTCTCGACGAGCCGACGTCCAGCCTCGATCCCGAGCTGGTCGGAGAAGTGCTCAACGTCTTACGGGAGTTGGCGACTGATGGCATGACGATGGTCGTCGTCTCGCACGAGCTGGGATTCGCCAAAAACGTCGCCGACCGGATCATCTTCATGGACAACGGGAAGATCGTCGAAGAGGGGCTGCCGGAGCAGATCCTGCGCGACCCCCAGTCCAAGCGTCTCCAGCAGTTTCTGGATATGCTCTTGCACGTTTAGGCCGGCCAGGGATCGGCGGCCGCCACACCGGCGGAAGACGAAGGAGACAAGCGATGACACTAACATTCGAACAACGCCGCAATCGGGCCGACTTCCCCTATTCGGGCATCCCGACCTTCCTGCGCGCGCCGATCTGCACCGATCTCGACAAGCTTGACGCCGACATCGCGGTCATGGGCGTGCCGACCGACGAAGGCTCGCCCTTCATGGCCGGGTCGCGCTTCGGTCCGCGTGCATTGCGCGAGCATTCGCTGCGCTTCGCCAGCGGCGGCCGCGGCGGCTACTACGATCCCGAAACGCGGCGCGACTATCTGGTCTACGAGATGGAAAACGACCGCATCGTCGACACCGGCGACGCCGATTGCATGCCGACCAACGTTGTCGGCACGTTCGACAACATCACGGCGATGACCCGCGCAATCCTCGACAGGGGCGCGATGCCAGTCATCCTGGGTGGTGACCACGCCATCACCTATCCCGTGGTGCGCGCCTTTAGCGAGCAGCTTTACATCATCCACTTCGACGCGCATCTCGATTATGCGCCCTTCGTGCACGATTTGCGCTTCACCAATGGCCACGCCTTTCGCCACATCAGCCCGATGCCGCATGTCGAGGGCTTGGCCCAGGTGGGTATTCGCAGCCTGCGGAGCACGCAGACCATGATGGATGACTCGATCGCCGACGGAAACCAGGTCGTCACCATGTCACAGTTCCGTGCCGGCGGGCCGCAGGCGATCGCCGAAACGGTGCCCAAGGGGGCGAATTGCTATGTCAGCATCGACGTCGATGTGCTCGACATGCCCCTTGTGCCCGGCTGCGTGTCGGCCGAGCCGAACGGCATGACCTATGCCGAACTGCGCGACACGCTGGCGGCCATCGCCGCGCACACCAACGTCATCGGTTTCGATTTCGTCGAGGTCAATCCTCAGCTCGACGTCGGCACCGGCGTCACCGCCTATCTCGGCGCCCACACGGTGGTCGAGTTCCTCGGCCAGATCTGCGACCAGCCGGGCTGGGTCGCGCGGCGCGAGGCACGGGGTTCGTGACGCCGGGGCGGGCTTCCGAGCGAGACGACGAACATGGCTGACCCGATAGAGGTCGATTCGCACGCCCATCTGTACCACTCCAGGGAGGAGGGGCAAGCCGACAAGGACGGCTACGAGATCTGGGAATACGGGTCGACGTCAGGCGTGTCTTTCGGCGATCGATTGGGCACCGTCGACGGTTGCGTCATGTGCGCGTTGCAGGACGCATTGTTCCTGGGCTACGACTGCCTGCTGGTCGAGGATTGCGCGGGCGCCACGTCGCCCGATTTCTGCCGCGCGGCGACATACGACAATATCGAGACCGACGGCTTCCGCGCATCTATCGCTTCGCATCGCGATAGATACAGATAGCCCAGCTTCTTGAAGAACCGCCCGGCCGTTGCCTTCGAGACCCCGGCCCGTTGCGCCAGTTCGGTCGTCGTGAAGCTGTAGAAGTCCTTCTGGTGCTCGAGGATGACTTCGGCGAACTTCCGCTCGCTGGGCGAGAGTAGTTCGTAAGCATCCGGAATTCGCGCTTCGATCTCCTTGTTCATGGTGTTTCCCTTGGCTAATTTGACTTTAGGCTGGACGCCATCCGGTCGATATAATCTTTGGAGAATCCCTATGTCGTCGTCACTTACGGTCCCACCCAGAAAAGAATACCAGAGCTTTCACGATTTTCCGATTGTCACCGATCTCGATGACATTTCGGCCGATGTGGCTATCCTCGGAATTCCCTTTGGCGATCCCTACACGATGGATGAAGTCACCAACGATCAAACCAATGCACCAACGTCGATTCGTCGTTTCTGCCAGCGTGCCCTGCGCGGTCTGGGCCACTGGGATTTTGACGTCGGCGGTCCAATATTCGACGGCAAGAATATTCGAGTCATCGACGTTGGCGATGTCCCTGGCGATCCGCGTGACATGGGAAGCCACTATAAAAAAGCGGAGGAAGTTGTCCGCAAACTTTTGGCTGCCAATGTATTGCCGATCATACTGGGGGGAGATCACGGCATATCGATACCCGTCCTGCGGGCTTACGACGAGGAGGGACCAATTACCCTTGTCCACATTGATGCTCATCTGGATTGGCGCGATCATGTCAACGGCGTTCGCGAGGGATATTCGAGCCCTATTCGTCGAGCGGCGGAAATGGATCATGTTGACGAAATATTCCAGATTGGTTTGCGGTCCGCCGGCAGCGCCCGGCCCGAAGAAGTTGAAGCTGCACTGGCATATGGCGCCCATTTGATTCCTGATGTGGAATTACAGCGTATCGGCATGCAGGCCGTTCTGGACCGCATTCCAGACGGGGGCCGTTACTACCTGACCATTGACGCCGATGGCGTCGATCCGACGATCATGCCGGCTGTTGCCGGCCCGGCTCCGGGCGGGGTCACATACGACCAGATGCGGATGCTCATTCATGGCCTTGTCGGTAAAGGGCGCGTGGTTGGCATGGACATCGTTGAAATCACTCCTAAGCGCGACATCAACGGAATAACAGCTATCACCGCCGGCAGATTTATTTGCAACCTGATCGGAAAAACTGTTCGGGCGGGGTATTTCGATTAAAAAAAATGATCAATCAAAGTGATGGGGCGGTGGACCGCTTCGGGTCCCGACGACGAGAGGGTGCGATGGCGAAGTTCAGGGACGTAATACCGAGGAGCGTTGATAATGACCCATGGAGATCGGGCAGGCGATGCGGCCGGCCAACGGGCGGGTAGGAGGGAAGCCGCGGGCGATGCGGTCGCCCTCGATCAGCAGCCCGCCCGCCTCATGGCGGGGGGCCGCCCCCCCCCCCGGCCCCGGCAGACCGGTGGCGGTG
>JACZWN010000109.1:3955-11364 GCA_022572105.1 Pseudomonadota bacterium
GGGAGTTCGCGGGGGCCCGGCGGCCCTTTAGGGTCCCCCCCGCCGTGCCGGCGGGCTCAGCCCAGTATTTGGTAATGCGCCCCGGTCGGTTCGCGCGCCTCGCCGTTGATCGGCAGGAGGTCCTGGGGGCAGCACGACAGGACGACCACACAGTCCATCTCGGCGCGCAGCACCACGTAGTCGCCCGGCTTGGAGGCCGGCACGCCCCATTCGGTGTTGCCCTCGCCGTCGACCGGTATGTTCATCCACATATTGAGCGGGCTCGGGCATTCGGGCGCGCTCAGGCCGATGTTGCGCAGCGCGGCGAACAGATTGTCGGTGCAGTTGTCGTGGTACTCGGTGCAGCCGAGCAGGCCGTAGCGATAGTCGTCGCAGGCCGCCATCAAGGTGTCGTGGACGCCGGGCGAGGTGTCCTCGGCGAAATGCAGGATCGGCCGCCGCCGGTTGGTCACCAGGTCGTCGCCGGCGCGGGGGAAGATGCGCGTGAGGGTCGGGCGGATGTGCTCCATGGACATGAACTCGGTCAGGTCCTCGGCGCTGAACGCCCAGGTGTCGACGACCTGCTGGCCGTGGGTGTTGATGATCTTGATCGACTGGCCCTGGCTCAGGCGCGCCGCCCGGCCGCACCGCGCCGGGATGGTGTGGAGTTCGCTGTACGGGGTCATGGTTCGGGTCCTTCCTTCAATCGCGGTCTCCAAATGCCGCGGTCTTCAAATACTCGGCGTCATGCGCCGGCGGTCAGGCGGACCTCCGGCGGCACGAGGTCGAGAAACAGGTCACTTTGCACCAACTCCTTGACCGCGGCGATGTCGGGCGCCAGGAAGCGGTCGTGGTCGTAAGGCGCCACGCGGACGCGGATCGCGGCGACCACGGACTCGAGCGCCTCGCTCGAGCGCGCCGGGCGGCGAAACTCCAGCCCCTGGGCGGCGATCATAAGCTCGATGGCGACGATGCCGGCGGCGTTGTCGGCCATGTCCTCGAGGCGCCGGGCGGCGTAGGTCGCCATGGAGACGAAGTCCTCGAGGTTGGCGGTCGTCGGGATGGAGTCGGCGCTCGCCGGGTGGGCGAGCGACTTGTTCTCGCTGGCGAGTGCGGCGGCGGTCACCTGGGCCACCATGAAGCCCGAATCGAGGCCGCTGTCGGAGGCCAGGAAGGCGGGCAGCTTGCTGTGGTTCTCGTCGGTCAGGAGCGCGATGCGGCGCTCGGCCATGGCGCCGACCACGCACAGCGCCAGCGCGACGGCATCGGCGGCGAGACCCACCGGCTCGGCGTGGAAATTGCCGCCGTAGAGGATCTCGTCGGATTCCGCGAACACCAGCGGGTTGTCGGTGACCGCGTTGAGCTCGCGCTCGATGATGCCGGCGGCATGGCGCAACTGGTCGAGGCAGGCGCCCATCACCTGGGGCTGGCAGCGCAGGCTGTAGGGGTCCTGCATGCGGCCGTGCTTGGCGGCGATCGCGCGGACCTCACTATCCTTCAGGAGGCCGCGGAACACCGCCGCGACCTCGGCTTGGCCGCGTTGATTGCGGACTTCGTGGATGCGCGCGTCGAACGGCATCTCGCGGCCGAGCGCCGCCTCGACGCTGAGCGCGCCGGCCGCGAGCGCGGCGGTAAAGACTTTCTCGGTGGCGAAGATGCCGTGGACGGCGAGCGCGGTCGAGGCCTGGGTGCCGTTGACCATCGCCAGGCCCTCCTTGGGCGCCAGACGCAGGGGCGCGAGCCCGGCGCGGGCCAAGCCCTGCGCCGCCGGCAGTGTCGCGCCGTCGACGCGGACCTCGCCCTCGCCGAGCAGCGCCACGCCAAGATGGGCGAGCGGCGCCAGGTCGCCGGAGGCGCCGACCGAGCCCTTGGCCGGGATGCACGGCGTGACGCCCGCGTTGTAGAGCGCGATCAAGGCCTCGATCAATTCCAGGCGCACGCCGGAGCGGCCGCTGGCCATGGCGTTGACCTTGAGCAGGATCATGCGCCGGACCACGGGCTCGGCCAGCAGCGGCCCGGTCCCGGCCGCGTTGGAGAGCAAGAGACGGCTCTGCATCTCCTCCAGGTCCTCGGCCGCGATGGACCGGTTCGACAGGGTGCCCAGGCCGGTGTTGACGCCGTAGGTCGGCGCGCCGGCCTCGACCACCGCGGCGATCAGGGCGCGGCCGCGCTCGATGGCGGCCCGGCACTCGGGCGCCAGCGCCAGCGCCGCCTGGTCGCGCTCGAGGCGGCGCAGGTCGGCGAGCGTGAGCCGGCCCGGCTGGAGGACGAAGGATTCGCTTGCCATGGTCTCTTGCCCCGGTCGTTCGCCTGCTACGCTACTTGCTTTCGCGCCGGTACGGCAAGCCGACCGCACCCGGCGGCCGTGGCTTGCCGACCAGGCCGACCAGCGTAGGGCCGGCTCGGTGCCGTTGTGGCCCACGAACAGCGTGTCCGGTTCCTTGCGCGCCACCCGATTGGCATCGGCCTTTCCATCGGCCTTTACGGAGTCATATGCTGGAGGCATGGGCGGCACACCGCCGCGCCCTCCCGCCGCAAAGGAAGCCGAGCCATCATGGACAAGCCCGTCGATCGGCCGCCGGTTGCGACCGGCGCGCGCGATCCCATGTTCCAGCCGCGCTATTCGGAAATCGCGACCTTCATGCGCGCGCCGCTGGTGCGCGACCCCGCGGAGGTGGACATCGCGCTCATCGGCGTGCCCTTCGACGGCGGCGTGACCAACCGGGCGGGCGCGCGCCACGGGCCGCGCGAGATCCGCAACATGTCGACTCTCATGCGCTCGATCCATCACGTGACCAAGGTCAACCCCTACGACCTGTGCCGGGTCGGCGACCTGGGCGACGTGGCCTTCTCGCGGATCTACGAGATCGAGCGCTGCCTCGACGACATCGCCGACTTCTACGCCCGGGTGCACCACGCCGGCGCAGTCCCCTTGAGCGCCGGCGGCGACCACGCGATCACCCTGCCGATCTTCCGCGCCATCGCCGCCGAGCGTCCCGTGGGAATGGTCCATATCGACGCCCATACAGACACTTGGGATGAGTTCCTGGGCTCCAAGTACATGCACGGCTCGCCGTTCCGCCGGGCCGTCGAGGAGGGTCTGCTCGATCCCAAGCGGACCATCCAGATCGGCATCCGCGGCGCCCAGAACTCGGACGAGGGCTGGACCTTCTCGCTCGAGACCGGCATGCGGGTGGTGTTCATGGAGGAGTTCACCAAGCTCGGCGTCGACGCGGTGATCGCCGAGGCGCGCCGGGTCGTGGGCGCGGGGCCGACCTACGTCTCCTTCGACGTGGACGGCCTCGATCCGGTGTACGCGCCGGGCACCGGAACCCCGGAGGTGGGCGGCCTGACCACCATCGAGGCCCAAGCGCTCTTGCGCGGCCTGCGCGGGCTCGATCTGGTCGGCGGCGACGTGGTCGAGGTGGCGCCGCCCTTCGACCCGAGCGGCAACACGGCGCTCGTCGGCGCCACCATGATGTACGAGATCCTGTGCCTCTTGGCCGAGGCGGTCGCCAAGCGCCGGGGCGCCTGAACGGCGCCTATCAACGCCTCGAATTATAGACCGAATAAGGTTCCAGCTCCGGCATCTCCCAGCCCCGGTAGTATGCCTCCACCTGCGGAAGCAGCGCCTCGACCAAGCGCGCCGCGGCCTCTGGATAGGGTTCGGCGGCAAGCCGCGCGGCCAGCTCCTGACCGGCCTCGGCCGGATCGAAGCGCGTCGGCCGGCCGTCGCAAAACACGACCTCGCCGGCGATCAGAACCGTGTCCACGTCACCGGCCCGCGCGCGCAGGACCAGCAGATCACGCGGGTCGGCCTCGGGCGCGACCCAGGGCCAGGTGATGCGCTCGAGATCGACGAGCACCAGATCGGCCGCGTAGCCGGGCGCCAAGCGGCCAAGGGTCGCTTCTTTACGCAGCAGCTTGGCGCCGCCCGTGGTTGCCATCTCGAAGATTTGTGCCGCGCTGGGCGCCGGGCCGTCGAGCATGGGGGTGCGGTGCAGGCGCAGCGCCAGGCGCATCTCGGTGAACATGTCCTCGTCGTCGTTCAAGCTCGTACCGTCCATACCCAGGGCCACCGTGACGCCGGCCTCGATGAGCGCATTGAGCGGAGCGATCCCGGCGCGCAGGCGCAGATTGGAGCTCGGATTGTGGCTGACCGCGGCCCCGGTTTCGGCAAGGATTCCGATCTCCGCTTCGGTCAGCCAGACGCCATGCGCGATCGAGAAGCGCGGGCTCAACACACCAAGCTCACGCAGATGAGCCAGCGTGTCCTTGCCATAGAAGCGCGGCCCGTGAAGTTTCTCGTAAATCGACTCCGTGACATGCGTTTGGATCCCTGTGTCGTAAGCCTCAGCCCGCTCCGCGATGCGCTGCATGAAGGCATCCGAGACCCACTGCGGCCCCGGCGGCCCGAACCAAAGGTCGATGCGGGGATGGTCCCGGGTCTCGCGCCAGATCTCGTCCATGACCGCGAAATAGTCATCCTCGCGCAGGTCGTTGGCCGTAGGCAGAATGGTCTTGGCGTAGGCCCGCGCCTCGGTGGGCAAAGTGGCGAGAAATTTCTTGTCCTCGCCTTTTCCAGAGACCAGGTGGCTTTGGTCCGAGAGTCCGGCGGCGAAGGCGACGCGCAGGCCCGCCTCGTCATAGGCCTGGAGCGCGCGCCGGACGTTGCCGGCGTATTGCTCCGCCGTTCCACGGCCGCCGCGCACGTCGACGACGCTGGTCACCCCGCTCCTCAGCAGGCGCGCGGAACTGAGTAGCGTGTTGAGGTAGATGTCCGTCGGGCGCAACCGCGCCAGCGTCACGATCCATGATTCGAGCACTTGGTCGGCCACGCCCTGCTGCAGCGTCGAGACGCCATAGCTGTGGTGATGGGCGTTGATCAGGCCCGGCAGGATGGCCACTTGGTCCGAGCCGATCACCTTGGCATCCGGATGGCGCGCGCGAAGGTCCTGCCAGGGGCCGAGTTCCTGGATTCGATCGCCGGATACCACGACCGATGCATCGGAGAGCAGGGGATCGGATTCCGCGCCGCCGGTTATGACCCACCGGCCGCGGATAATTAGCTGGTCGCTCATGGCATGGCGCCTTTCACTGGCAAAGGAAATGGGCCGCAGATGCCTTGTTGCTTTGGCCCCAACCCGAAACCTTATCTTCGATCATGACGGCGCTGTCAGGGAAAAACTGCTCGAGCGCAGAAAGCGGGCTTTGTAGCGCCCGCGGATGAGAAATCCGTTCCGATATTTCAAGACGTCACCCGAGGTGATCCGCCTCGCGGTGATGATGTACGTCCGTTATCCGCTTTCGCTGCGACAGGTCGAGGATCACTTGTACGAGCGGGGCATCGATATCTGCCACGAGACGGTTCGGTACTGGTGGAACCGGTTCGGTCCGATGTTCGCGGCTGCGATCAGGAAACGACGCGTCCATCATCGGTCGTTTTCGCAATGGCGCCGGCACTTGGACGAGGTGTTCGTCAGGATCAATGGTGAGAGGCATTACCTCTGGCGTGTGGTGGATCACGAAGGCGAGGTGCTTGAGGTATTCGCGACGAAGCGCCGGGATCGCAAGGCTGCGCTGGCGTTCCTGAAGCGCACGATGAAGCGCTACGGCCGACCGCGATCGATCGTCACTGACCCGCTTGGGTCCTACCGCGCGGCGATGAAGATCATCGGAAATGTCGAATGTCGGGAGACGGGGCGCCGGCTCAACAATCGGGCCGGAAACTCGCACCACCCCTTCCGGCGACGAGAACGAGCGATGGCGAAATTCAGGAGCCTAAAGTCGCTACGGAAATTCGCCTCGATCCACTCTAACAGTTCACAATCACTTCAACCCCGACCGCAACCTCAACCGCCGCGATATTTTCAGGCAGAGCCGCGCTACCGCGCTCGCTGAATGGCGTCAACTCGCCGCGTGAGCGTCTTGACCGCCTCTGATCAGCCATATCCCGCCTGTTTAATCTGATGATGCCATTGTGCCGGGTCAGGGCGCGCCAGCCCGGAACCTGGCGGACATGCGCCGGTTACGCGGCCCAGCGGCCGTTCGGCCGCGACGCGGCCTCCGCCGCGACAGGCGCTTCGGCGGGCGCTTCGACCGGCGCGGTCTCGGCGCCGCCCCCGGCCCCGTGGCCGCTCATGAGCAAGCGAACCAGAACCCCGATCGGATCGAGCCGCCGCGCGTCCAAATCCGGGTTCGAATCCACGGCCGGGCCCACGGGCGCGGCGGACGCCGGACGCGGCGCCGCCGGCGGAACCCGCGCCCGGTCTTCGAGCCCCCGGTCTTCGAGCACCCTATCGAGCGTCCGAACGGATCGTTCCAGATACGGACTGACCATATCAGTCATCACCCCGAAGCCAAAAAACGGTTGCGATGCGGCAATTTTTATTGCGCCGCATCAATTCGTAGGTGTGCCCGTAAACATCTTTGGTTAACAAAGGGTTAAATATCCGTAAATCTTTTATGACCGGGAAACTTTTTGTGACCGGGCGCTTCGGCCTAGGTCTCCTCGCGCAGCCTGTCGAGGGCGCGGCGCTGCTGCTTGGTCGGCCGGCCGGCGCCGCGCGACCGGGCGGCCAGGGCCGGCAGGCGGCCCTCCGGGCTGGGCGGCTTCAGGTCCTCGTAGAGCAGACGGGCCTCGGGCGCCGGGCCGCGCCGGGTGCCGAGCTCGAGCACCTTGACGACGCGGACGTGGCGGCCCTGCGGGAAGGTCAGCACGTCGCCCGGCTTGACCTTGTGGTGGGCCTTGGAAACGGCCGCGCCCGAGACGTGCAGCTTGCCGGCGTTGCACAGCTTCGCGGCCAGGCTGCGGGTCTTGAAGAAGCGCGCGTACCACAGCCACTTGTCGGCGCGCAGGGCCGGCTCCGCCGTCTGCCCGGGGGCCGGCCCGGTCATTTGCCCGGCTCGAGGTCGCGCAGCTTGGCGAACGGCGAGTCGGCCTCCCGGCCGAGGTCCGCCGTTCCCGGGCGGACCCCGTCCTTGCGCGCCTTGGCGGCGCCCGCGCCGCGTTTCCCGCGCGCCGGGGCGCGGCCGAAGCTCAGCCCGCCATCGTCGCGCCGCACTTGGTAGCGCAGCGCCGCCAGGATCGTCTCCAGCTCCGCCTCGGCGCAGCCGGTCAGACGCTTGAGCCGGGGCGTGAGCGTGAAGAACCCCTGCTCGGAGAGCCGATACGCCTCGTGGGCCAGGCGCTCCAGGGCATCGGCGCGCAGCGCCACCGCCCGGCCGCCATTCTCGAAGCGCCGGTAGCCGAGCGCCCGGCACAACGCGTCGTCGAGGGCTGCCTCGGGCACGAAGGCGAGCACGCCCGGCGGCGGCAGGGCGGGCAGCGCGCGCTTGGCGTGGACGGCGTGCAGCAGGGCGCGCAGGCGCGCCGGGCCGGGCCCCATGAGCTCGGGCAGGAACACGCTCTCCCGGCCCAGGCGCAAGCC